>NZ_JADFUD010000055.1:0-51386 GCF_054820065.1 Bradyrhizobium sp. UFLA06-06 | reverse complement strand
GACATCGAGGTGTAGCGGATGCGGGTCGGGAACAGTTCGACCAGCATGGCGGCAATCGGGCCGTAGACCATGGTGACGTAGAGCACCAGGATGAACAGCAGGCCGATGACCGCGGCCACCTGCGGACGGAAGACATCGAACGGGTGCGACATCTTCACGATGCCGGCGTCACCCGGCTTCGGATAGCCCGCCGCCTGCACCGCCGCGAGGATTGCGGGGTTCGACGTCTTGGCGTCCGTATACGGCACTTCCTTGTCGTTGATCAGGATCTTCACCGGCGAGCCGGCCGGGCCCGGCACCGTCGAGTATTTCACCGACGATTGGGCAAGGAAGGCGCGGGCGGTGTCGCAGGGCGCGCTAAAGACGCGGGTGCCGACCGGGTTGAACAGATCGCCGCAGCCGGCAGGATCCGCAACCACCTGCACCTTGACCGTCTCATAGGCCTTCTCCAGCGCCGGATTGGCGTTGGTCGTGATCATCTTGAAGATCGGGAACAGCGTGAGTGCGCCGATCAGGCAGCCGGCCAGGATGATCGGCTTGCGGCCGATCTTGTCCGACAGCGCGCCGAACACCAGGAAGAAGCCGGTGCCGAGCAACAGGGACCAGGCGATCAAGAGGTTGGCGGTATAGCCGTCGACCTTCAGGATCGATTGCAGGAAGAACAGCGCGTAGAACTGGCCCGTGTACCAGATCACCGCCTGGCCCATGGTCAGGCCGAGCAGTGCGAGGATCACGATCTTGGCGTTGCTCCAGGTCGCGAAGGCCTCGGTCAGCGGCGCCTTGGAGGTCTTGCCCTCCTCCTTCATCCGCTGGAACACCGGCGATTCGTTCAGCCGCAGCCGGATCCAGACCGAGATGCCGAGCAGCAGCACCGACACCAGGAACGGAATGCGCCAGCCCCAGTCGGCGAAATCCTTTTCGCCGGTGAGGGTTCGCGTGAACAGGATCACCAGCAGCGACAGGAACAGGCCGAGCGTTGCCGTGGTCTGGATGAAGGAGGTGTAGTAGCCGCGCTTGCCGGGCGGGGCATGCTCGGCGACATAGGTCGCGGCACCGCCATATTCGCCGCCGAGCGCGAGGCCCTGCAGCAGGCGCAGCGAGATCAGGATGATCGGCGCCGCGATGCCGATGGTCTTGGCGTTGGGCAACAGGCCGACGATGAAGGTCGACAGACCCATGATCAGGATGGTGACGAGGAAGGTGTATTTGCGGCCGACGATGTCGCCGACCCGGCCGAACACGATCGCGCCGAACGGGCGCACCAGGAAGCCCGCGGCGAATGCCAGCAACGCGAAGATGTCGCGGGTCGCCGGCGGATAGTCGGAGAAGAACTGCGCGCCGATGATGCCGGCCAGCGAACCGTAGAGATAGAAGTCGTACCACTCGAACACGGTACCGAGCGACGACGCGAGGATGACGAAACGCTCATCCTTTGTCATGCCGGCGGGCCGCGCCGAAGTTGCAGTCATAGTGGACATCTGGATTGCTCCCCCCGAAATATTGCTGCCATGCTCGCCCCCGGCTGGCGGGTGAGGCCCGAATAGGCCCTCGGCTTGAGATGAAGGTAACATCGCAGTGAAACCCGCCCCAATAAGACTTTTGGCCTTTTCAGGATCGAACCTATCTTCAGAAGGAAGAGCAGGATGGAACGCCTTCGCAGGCGTCTATTGCGGCGCACAAGCTGCGCGGGTTAACCGCGTTGGCATCTGGTATTATCAAGCGCTTGCGTGATACTGCCGCGCGGGCGAAAACCGAGCGACGCGGGTTTGCCTAAAGCCCGCTTGTGGGACTGAGATGACTACTGCTGCCAATACTCATCTTGTCATCGCCGACGACCATCCGCTGTTCCGCGATGCGTTGCGTCAGGCGGTGTCGAGCGTCGTGAGATCGGCCACGATCAGCGAGGCCGGATCGTTCGAGGACCTGACCGCGCTGTTGGAGCGGGACTCCGAGGTCGACCTGATCCTGCTCGATCTGAGCATGCCGGGGATCAGCGGCTTCTCCGGCCTGATCTATCTGCGGGCGCAATACCCTGCGATCCCGGTCGTCATCGTCTCCGCCAGTGACGATGCCGGAACCATCCGGCGCTCGCTCGACTTCGGCGCCTCCGGCTTCATCCCCAAGCGCTTCGGCGTCGAGACGTTGCGGGATGCCATCATGAAGGTGATGGAGGGTGACGTCTGGGTGCCACCGGACACCGATCTGTCGGCGGCCGGCGATCCCGACATGACGCGGCTGCGCGACCGGCTGGTCACGCTGACCCCGCAGCAGGTGCGGGTGCTGATGATGCTGTCCGAGGGGCTGCTCAACAAGCAGATTGCCTATGAGCTCGGCGTCTCCGAAGCCACCATCAAGGCCCATGTCTCGGCGATCCTGCAGAAGCTCGGCGTCGAAAGCCGCACCCAAGCCGTGATCGCCGCCGCCAAGATCGCCGGCGGCCAGTGGCGCCAGGGCACTCCGCCGACGTAGTCCCGAGCAACTCCAGCTGTGATTGCCGGGCTCGGGCCACGGCATTGCGAGCCGATGGGTGGCGCGAAAACGCGCCCGATGGCACGCTTCCGCGAAGCCATCCAGATCCCATTCAAACTGCGCATCGGTCGAAAACCGAGTATCCTGTCCGGCATCGGCCCGTGAGAGGCCGCGTGCTTTTGGGGAGAACGCCATGATTTCCGTCACTCGCGCCGCCGGACTATCTCTGGCTGCGGCAATCCTTCTCGGTACCAGCTCTTTCAATTGCGCTCAGGCCAAGCCCCTGATGATCGTCGGCCTGGACGAGAAGCTGTTGTGGGACGACGACGGCAAGCCGGTGCTGTCAGCGCCCGGCAAGGATCAAGTGCTGATCGTCGATCTCGCCGATCCCGAGAACCCGAAGATTGCGGCTTCTCTCCCATTGAAGAACTCGGTAGTCGGCCCCCCGGTCAACGTCGCGATCGATCCGACCGGAACGGTGGCGCTGGTCGCGGATTCGGTCGACGTGGTGAAGGAAGGCGACGCTCTGAAGCAGGTGCCGGATAACAAGATCTATGTGATCGATCTCAAGGCGACCCCGCCCAAGCTGGCAGCGACCATTGCCGGCGGAAAGCAGCCATCAGGCTTGAGCTTCAGTCCCGATGGCAAGATGGCGTTGGTTGCCAACCGCGGGGACAATTCGATCAGCGTACTTTCGGTCAACGGCACTGACGTCAAGATCACCGACACGATATCGATGCCTGACAGTGTCGCACATGTCGCGTTCGCGCCAGACGGCAAGCACGCGCTGGTCGCGCGTTTTCCCGGGCACAAGATATCGGTGCTCGATATCGCCGGCGACAAAGTCACCTACAACAAGATAGACCTGCCGGTCGGCCAATGGCCTTACAATGTCGCAGTGACCCCGAACAGCAAGATCGCGTTGACGTCGGACAATGGCAACTCAGGCGCGTCGGACGGCAGCGTCGACACGGCCAGCGTCATCGATCTCGAAGCGAAGCCGCCGCGCATCATCGATCGCGTGGTGGTCGGCGATGGACCGGAGGGGCTTGGCGTCAGTCCGAAGGGGGATCTCGCAGTCTCGGTGATCCTGCGCGGCTCGAACATGAAGAATGCGTTCTTCCACGAGAAGAACGGCAGCGTCTCGGTCCTGAAGATCGACGGCAAGAAAGTTACCAAGACCGGAGATATCGAAGTCGGCGGACTGCCTGAGGCCGCGGTCTTCACGCCCGACGGAAAATACATCCTGGTCGGGAACTACCTCAGCCAGGATTTCTCGATCCTCAAGGTCGACGGAACCAACGTTACCGACACAGGCAAGCGCTTTCAGGTGCCAGGGCACCCGGCGTCGGCCGGAATGGGACCGAACTGAACTGACGCCTGGCGATCTTGCTGGAGCATGTGATTTTCGGTTGAGCCGGCCACTCCGCGGCTGGCTTTACCTCTCGCGCTTACGGGAGGGAGCGCAGTGTCTTTGCGGCGCCTTTATGATGCGATTCGATCCAGTCGCATCATGATCCAAAGCGAGATGCGCGCCCGGATTGCGCCGCCGCGCGCTACTCCGCCGCCACCATCTGCTGGGTGCGCCATTGTCCGAGCAGGGCGCGCAGCGAGGCGGGTTTGACCGGCTTGTTCAGCACCGCGATGTTCTCCTCGCGCGCGGCGGCGCGCACCGCGGGGCTGCGGTCGGCGGTGATCAGAATCGCCGGAATGCCGTCACCGAAGCGGCGGCGGATCTCGCGGATCGCGGCGACGCCGTTGCCGCGGTCGAGATGGTAGTCGACCAGCACGCCGGTGACGCGGCCGCCGGCGGCCTCGATCGCGCTGATCGCGCCCTCGGCGTCGAGCACCGCGATCACCTCGGCGTCCCACGCCGTCAGCAGCGTCTTCATGCCGTCGAGGATGGCGGGATCGTTCTCGATGCAGACGATCAGCGAACCGCTCATCGGCGTCTTCGATAGCGGCGTCGCGGTGGTGACCGCCGCGGTATGGTTGACCGCGGTCGCGACCGGCACGGTGACCGAGAACGCCGAGCCGCCGCTGACATTGGCCGAGATCGCGATGCGGTGGTTGAGCACCCGCGCCAGCCGCTCGACGATCGACAGGCCGAGGCCGAGGCCGCGCGCGATCCGGGCGCCCTGCTCGAGGCGATGGAACTCCTTGAATATCTCGCCGCGCTTCTGCACGGGAATGCCGACGCCGGTGTCGAAGATGCTGATCTGGAGCGTGGCGCCGCGGCGGCGGCAACCGATCAGGACGCGGCCGCGCGGGGTATATTTGATCGCGTTGGAGATGAAGTTCTGCAGCAGCCGGCGCAGCAGCGAGCGGTCGGATTCGACCGGCAGCGAGCAGGCCACGAAGCGCAGGTCGAGGCCCTTGTCGCGGGCGATCGGCATGAACTCGATCTCCAGCGAGCGCATCAGGTCGGCCATCCGGAAGCTCGTGATCGCCGGCGTCATGGCGCCGGCATCGAGCCTGGAAATGTCGAGCAGCGCGCCCAGGATGTCCTCGATCGCCTCGAGCGAGTCGTCGATGTTCTCGACCAGGCGGGAATCCTCGCCGCCGTTCTGGCGCTCGACCAGGCTCGTGACATAGAGGCGCGCCGCGTTGAGCGGCTGCAGGATGTCGTGGCTGGCGGCCGCCAGGAAACGCGTCTTGGAGGCGTTGGCGTCTTCCGCGATGCCCTTGGCGAGCGCGAGCTCCGAGTTCAACCGCGTCAGCTCCTCGGTGCGGTCGCGCACCCGCTTCTCCAGCGTCGCGTTGGCGCGCTCCAGCGCCTCCGCCGCCTCGAAGCTCGGCGTGACGTCGGAGAAGGTGATGACGAGCCCGCCGCCCGGCATCCGGTTGGCACGCACCTCGATCACCAGATGGCGGTCGGTGAAACGTTCCAGATAGGGCTCGCCCTCGGTGGTGTAGGCGCGCAGGCGGGCCTGCAGCAGGCTGTCGCCGTCGCCGGACGCGGGCGGACTGATCGCGCCCATGAATTCGAGGATCTCGGACAGCGGGATGCCGAGCTGCACCAGATGCTGCGGCAGCCCCAGCAATTCGGAGAACTGGCGGTTGGAACAGATCAGCTGCAGATCGGCGTCGAACACCGCGATGCCCTGGCGCACGTGATTGAGCGCGGTCTGCAGGATCTCGCGGTTGAAGTGCAGGGCGGCGTGGGAATCGTCGAGCAGTTTCAGCGCGGCCTTGGCCGACACCGTGCGCCGTTGCAGCAGCAGCGACATCACGAGGCGCGAGGACGCCGCCCCGATCGAGGAGGCGATCAAGCGCTCGGCATGCTGCAGCAGCTCGAAATCGGCCGGTGCCGACGCCAGCAGCACGATGTTGCGGTCGACGGCGAAGGAGGCGAAGGCCTCGCGGGTCCGGTCGGGGCCGAGATATTGCGTCACCGTGCTCTGGATGTCCTCCACCGTCACCGTGGTGCGCCAGCGCCGGAAGCTGGGCGCGATCGGCGCCAGCGCGTTGGGCACGAACACGTCGGCCTGCAACAGCTCGATCGAGGACGGCGCGCGCGCCAGCGAGAACAGCACATAGGTGAGGATGTTGAGCGCAAGGCTCCACAGCACGCCGTGCAGCAGCGGTGGCAGGTCGGCGTCGAACAGCGCCTGCGGCCGCAGCGCCTCGATCCCGAACGGCCCGTGCTGCAGCAGCATCAGGCCGGCGGTCGAGGTTTCCAGGAAACTCGGGATGAACAGCGTGTAGAGCCACGTCGCGAAGCCGACCAGCATGCCCGCCATGGCGCCGCGGGCGGTGGCCCTGCGCCAGAACAGGCCGCCGAAGAACGCCGGCGCCAGCTGGCTGATCGCGGCAAACGACAACAGGCCGATCGCGACCAGCTGGGTGTTGCCGAGCGCGCGATAGTAGAAATACGCCAGCACCATGATGGCGAAGATCGAGAAGCGGCGCGCCTTCAGCAGGAAATCGCCAAAGTCCTTCTGGCCGGCGCTGGCATCGTCGCTACGCGGCAGGACCAGCGGCAGCACGATGTCGTTGGAGACCATGATCGACAGCGCGACGCATTCGACGATCACCATCGCGGTCGCCGCCGACAGCCCGCCGACGAACACGGCGAGGCTGAGCAATTGCGAATTGCCCTCGATCGGCAGCGCCAGCACGAACATGTCGGCATCGACCGCGCCGAACGGGAAGATGACGAGGCCGGCGATCGCGATCGGAATCACGAACAGGTTGATGGCGATAAGATAGAGCGGAAACAGCCAGCGCGCCCGGGTGACTTCGGCGGGCGTCGAATTCTCGACCACGCTGACATGGAACTGGCGCGGCAGCAGCATGACCGCGCAGAACGACAGCAGCGTCATGATCAGGAAATTGCCGATCGACGGCACATATTCGATCGCGCGCACCGCCTCCGGCGTCTTCAGGGCGCGCTCGTAGAGCTCGACCGGAGAGAACATCCAGAAGGTGACGAAGGCGCCGGCGGCGATGAAGGCGACCAACTTGACGATGGATTCGGCCGCGATCGCCAGGATCAGGCCGTGCTGGTGCTCGGTCGCGTCGGTGTGGCGGGTGCCGAACAGCACCGCGAACACCGCCATCGCCAGCGTCACCATCAGCGCGATGTCGCCAATCACGGGGATTTTCGAGAACGCCTGGTCCTCGCTCAGGATGGTCTCCAGCGACGCCGCCACCGCCTTCAGCTGCAGCGCGATGTAGGGCACGGAGCCGATGATCGCGATCAGCGCCACGGTCGCCGCCACCGCCTGGCTCTTGCCGTAGCGCGCGGCGATGAAGTCGGCGATCGAGGTGATGTTCTGCGACTTGGCGAGCGCGATCACCCGGCGCAGCAGCGGCGTGCACAGTCCGACCATCACGATCGGGCCGACATAGATCGCCAGGAAGTCGATGCTGGTGCGGGTGGCGAAGCCGACCGAGCCGAAGAAGGTCCAGGAGGTGCAGTAGATCGCCAGCGACAGCGGATAGATCCACTGGCTGGCACGGCCGCGCTCGCCCGGCGACGTGCGGTCGCCGCGGCTGGCAATGAAGAACAACAATCCGATGTAGGCGAACGCCGTGGCGATTACGCCCCAGTCGTGCAGCATCGCTGCTTATCTCCGTCCAGGCCGGGGAAGGGGCCGGATACCGGATTATATAACGCAAAGGGCCGGCCGCGCGATGCACGGCCGGCCCAAATTCGGGGTCGGAAACGAATAGGGTTACTCGGCGGCCAGCGACTTCTGGCGCAGCGGCAGGCCGAGCCGGTCCCAGACCTGGAGCAGCGCCTCGGCCAGCGCGTCGATCAGGCCGTCGTCATGGTAGGGCGAGGGCGTGATGCGCAGCCGCTCGGTGCCCTTGGCGACCGTCGGATAGTTGATCGGCTGGATATAGATGCCGTGGTCCTCGAGCAGCAGGTCGGAGGCGCGCTTGCACTTCTCGGGATCGCCGACGAACAGCGGCACGATATGGGTGTCGCTCGACATGACAGGCAGGCCGGCGGCGGTCAGGATCGCCTTGGTGCGGGCGGCGCGGTCCTGGTGGCGCTCGCGCTCCCAGTTCGAGGTCTTCAGGTGCCGGATCGCAGCCGTCGCGGCCGAGCAGATCGCCGGCGGCAGCGCGGTGGTGAAGATGAAGCCCGGCGCATAGGAGCGCACCGCGTCGATGACCTCGGCGCGGCCTGCAATGTAGCCGCCGAGGCAGCCGAACGCTTTTGCCAGCGTGCCCTCGACGATATCGATCCGGTGCATCACGCCGTCGCGCTCGGCGATGCCGCCGCCGCGCGGGCCGTACATGCCGACCGCATGCACTTCGTCGAGATAGGTCATGGCGCCGTATTGCTCGGCGAGATCGCAGATCTTGCCGAGCGGCGCGACGTCGCCGTCCATCGAATAAAGGCTCTCGCAGACGATCAGCTTCGGCCGGTCGGGACCGGCGGCGATCAGGAGCTCCTCGAGATGCGCGACGTCGTTGTGGCGGAAGATCTGGCGCTCGCAGCCGGCCTGGCGCACGCCCTCGATCATCGAATTGTGGTTCAGCGCGTCCGAAAGGATCAGGCAGTTCGGGATCAGCTTGGCGAGCGTCGAGATGCCGGTCTGGTTCGAGACATAGCCCGAGGTGAACAGCAGCGAGGCTTCCTTGCCGTGGAGGTCGGCGAGTTCCGCCTCGAGTTGCACCAGCGGGTGATGGGTGCCCGCGATGTTGCGGGTGCCGCCGGCGCCGGTGCCGACCCGGGTCGCGGTCTCGACCATGGCACCGACCACCTTGGGGTGCTGGCCCATGCCGAGATAGTCGTTGGAGCACCAGATCACGACGTTGCGGCTGCCTCTCGGCGAATGCCAGGTCGCGTGCGGGAAGCGTCCCGCGATCCGCTCGAGGTCGGCGAACACCCGGTAGCGCCGCTCGTCGTGCAGGCGGTTGAGGGCGGCATTGAAAAACTGGCTGTAATCCATCGGCAAACCCAGAAAGCGGAACCTGACCGGAATGATTGCTACTTCTTAGAGCTTTTCCAGCTCTAATGTCCATGCATTGACCCACATCTGGGCATGCGCCGCAGTTGGGCAAATTGCCCTAGCCGGGGCCGTTCGGCTTGATTTCGGTCAAATCGCTGGGCGATGCCTTGCCGCCCGGCCGGGTTCAGGTCGTCTTGAAGCGCAGCATGCCGTCGGCGTGCATCTCGGCCGTCAGGCGGCCCTCGACCAGCATGTAGTTGACATGGGCGACCAGCTCGCCGGCGGCGAAGCCCATCTGGTGCTCGTCCAGCACGTGCTTGTGGAACACCACCGGCACCAGCTCCTTGGAGGTCTGCGGCACCTCGCGGCAGGCCTCGGCGATCAGCCGGCAGCGCTCCTCATGGTGATCGGCGAGCTGCTTGATCCGGGTCTTCAGCCCGTAGAACGGTACGCCGTGGCCGGGCAGCACCATCACGTCGTAGGGCAGGGTGGTGGTCAGGCTCGCCAGCGACGCCAGATATTCGCCGAGCGAGTTCTGCTCGGGCTCGACCGCCCAGACGCTGACATTGGGCGAGATCTTGCTCAGCACCTGGTCGGCGGACAGGAACAGCTTGTCGGCCGCGCAATACAGCATCACCTGGTCGAGCGCGTGGCCGCCGCCGGTAATCACCTTGAAGCGCCGCGTGCCGATCACGACCTCGTCGCCATGGGTAAGGCGGTGATAGGACGGCGGCAGCACCGACACGCGCTTCAAATAGTCCTGGCCGCGGCCGAGCAGTTTCTCGGTCAGGTCCTCGTCCATGCCGTGGCGGCGGAAGAACAGCCGCTGCGCGTTGCGCCGCTCCTCGGTGCCGCGATTCTGGTGATAGACCGACTGCAGATATTCCACCTGCGACATGAACAGCGGACAGCCGAAGCGCTCGGTGATCCAGCCGGCGAGACCGACATGGTCGGGGTGCGAATGCGTCACGATCAGGCGGGTGACCTTGACGTGCTTCAGCGGCCCCTCGAACAGCGTGGTCCAGGCCGCGATCGATTCCTCGTTGCCGAAGCCGGCATCCACCATGGTCCAGCCGTCGCCGTCGGCGAGCAGATAGATGTTCACATGGTTGAGGCGGAACGGCAGCTTCAGCCGCGCCCACAGCACGCCGGGAGCCACCTCCACGACCTGGTCGTGGCCGGGATGGTTCTCCCAAGGGTATCGCAGTGCCTCCGCCGAGGAGTGCACGGGGTCGGTCTTCGTATGCATGCTACCGGCTTAGCGGCACACGGGCCGCCGCGCCAGCCGAAAAATCAGATAGTCGTCCGGAGAATACGCTGGGAAGTCGCCGGAATTCCGTAGCCCGGATGAAGCGAAGCGCAATCCGGACAAACCTCCCCTTGAAAAGGGGAGGTCGCTTTGCTCGCAGAGCGAAGCGGGTGGGGATCTGCTCTCTCCACATGGAGCGTCGCCTGCGGCTGAACCCCCATCCCGACCTTCCCCCTTTCAGGGGGAAGGGGAAGACAAATCGTGGTCCCGGATTTCGCGGAGCCTGTCATCGGGCGCGCGTTCGCGCGACCCGTTGGCTTCATCCGGGCTACGGGATATCGTTGCTACGCCGCGCGGATGTTCGACAGGAAGCCGTCGATCTCCGAGCGCAGCACGTCGGCCTCGCGGCGCAGTGCGTCGGAGGCGCTCAGCACCTCGCCGGCGGCGGTGCCCGCCTCGGCCGAGGCGGTCGAGACGCCGACGATGTTACTCGACACCTCGCTGGTGCCGCCCGCCGCATGCTGGATGTTGCGGGCGATCTCGCGGGTCGCCGCGCCCTGCTGCTCGACCGCGGCGGCGATCGCGGTGGTGACGTCGTTGATCTCGCCGATCGTGCTCGAGATGTTGCGGATGGCGGAGACGGCCGTGGTCGTCACCTCCTGCATGCTGACGATCTGCTGGCGGATTTCCTCGGTCGCCTTGGCGGTCTGGCTCGCGAGGTTCTTCACCTCGGAGGCGACCACGGCAAAGCCGCGGCCGGCCTCGCCGGCGCGCGCCGCCTCGATGGTGGCGTTGAGCGCGAGCAGATTGGTTTGCGAGGCGATGGTCTGGATCAGGTCGACCACGACGCTGATGCGTGCGGCATTGTCGGCGAGCCCCTGCATCGTGCTGTCGGTGGCGCTGGCTTCCTCCACCGCCTTGCGGGCGATCTCCGCCGAGGTGACGACCTGGCGGCCGATCTCCTGGATCGAGGACGACAGCTCCTCGGTGCCGGCCGATACCGTCTGCACGTTGACCGAGGTTTCCTCGGCGGCCGACGCGACGGCGTTGACCAGCGCGCTCGACTGGTCGGCGGTCGCCGACATGCTCTGCGCGGTCGATTGCATCGAGTTCGCCGCGGTCTGCAGGCTGCCGAGCGCGCTGCGGACGTTGGATTCGAACGTGACGATCTGCGCTTCCATGCGCGAGGCGCGCTCCGCCTTGGCGCTGCGGTCCTTGTTCTGGTTTTCCGTGAGCTCGCGGCTCTCGACCATGCTCTCGCGGAACACCTGCAGCGCGTCGGCCATGACGGCGATCTCGTCGCGCTGGCGGCTCTGCGGGATCTCGGTGTCGAGGTCGCCGTCGGACAACAGCTGCATCGAGCGCTGCAGGCCGCGGATGCGGCGCAGGATGTTGCGTCCGACATAGAGCCAGACGAACAGGAACGAGCCGACCAGCGTCAGGGCGCCGAGGCCGATCATCACCATGGTCGCGAGCGAGATCTGCTGCCGCGCCTGGAAAGTCGAACTGTCGGTCTCCTTCTGCACCGCGTCGACCAGCTGCTGGACGCTGATGCCGAGCCCGACATTGAGCTTGCGCGTCTCTTCCAGGATGGTCTGGCCGTAGTCGATCGCGTCGAGCTCCTTCTGGCGGATCTTGAACACGCCGGTCTTGCCTTCGCCGAGCACCAGCAGCCTCGAGGCGGTGTCGCGCACCGCAACGATCGCGGGATTGTTCGGCAGGTCCTCGAGGTTGGACTTGACGCGTTCGCGCCCGGCCTTGAACTCGGCCTCGATCGCATCGAGGGTTTCGCTGGAATTGGCCGACAGCGCCGCGGTCATGTCGGCGGCCATCAGATTGCCGGCGGCGAGCACGTTGCTGATCTGGCCGACGGTGCGGGCCGCTTCGGTGGCGTCGTCCGCGGACACTTCTGCCGCGGCGAGGATGGCGTTGAGGCGGGTCTGCGCGTCGAGCATCGCCGGACTTGCGGCGGAGACGAACGCCGCCTGCGCCTTGCGCAGCGCGTTGTACTGCTTGTCGCGCAGCGCGCCGACCTCGAGCCGCTCGCGCGCCGCCGAGATCAGGCTCTTGGTCGCCTCGTCGGTGTTCTTGACGTTCTCCTGCAGCGCGCTGACCACGGATTTGTCGGCGCCGAGCTCGATGATCTCGCCAAGCTTGGCGTTGGTAAGCCGCGCGACGTCCTGCACCTTCTTGGTGCGATCGTTCAGCGCGTCCTCGCTCTGCACGGCGAGCAGGCCGGGACCTTGCGCCGCGAGCGAGGCGCTTTGCGCGGCAAGTTGCAGGCTCGCGGCAAGCCGCGGAATGTCGCGGCCGGAGAGATCGGTCATGGTGCCGCCGAGCTGATGCAGCACGATGCCGGCCCCTGCGCTGATCACCAGCGCCATGCCTGCGATGACAGCGAACGCTGCGAACAGGCTGCCCCTGACGCCCATCTGCGGCAGATGGATACGCTTGAGATTTGATTTGCCGAGCTTGAACCGAAACGCCATTGCCCCTGTGCCCCCTGGCCCACTACGCTTGGCCACTATCCTTGGCCACTACTCTTGGATGTTTCCCCGGCGCGGGAGTATCGGTGCGGCCGGTTAACAAAATCGGGAAAATTGCGGCGATCTGTGGGATTTTTCAGGGCTGCCGCGCAGCAGGCCGTCCTGGTTCGCTGTGCGGAATCGATGCACGCGATCGGACGCAAAAAGGCCGGCGTGAGCCGGCCTTTTCCACTATCGGTTGTGGGCAGTATTCTCAGTAGCGGCCGTAGGCGGGGCCGCCGAGGTTGCCGAGATTGAAGCGGTAGTTGAGGCCCGCCTTCACCGTGTGCTCGTCATTGTGGAAGCTGCCGACCGGCACCAGCGCACCAGGCGCGGTGAAGCGGCTGTCGCCGAAGTCGTAGTACTGGTATTCGACCTTGGCCGACCAGTTCGGCGCGAACATGTATTCGGCGCCGCCGCCGATGGTCCAGCCGTTGCTGTGGTTGTCGCTGAGCGTGAAGCCGACCGGCGCGCCGCCAAGCGTCACCGTTTCGTTGTTGTCGGAATAGGCGTAACCGCCCTTCACATAGATTAGGCCCGGACCCCAGGTGTAGCCGACGCGACCGGTGATCGAGCCGATGCCGCGCTGGTTGTTGTTGTAGACGTAGCCGCCCGGGAAGATCGCGTTGAGCTGATGGCCGCCGACCCAGGAATACTGGCCTTCGAGGCCGATCACCCACATCGGCGACAACTGCCAGTCGTAGCCGCCCTGCACGCCGCCCATGAAGCGGGCGTCGGAGTCCGACAGCGCGAGGCCGTTGAAATTGTTGTTCTGGGAGAACACGCCGCCGAGATGGCCGCCGAGATAGAAGCCGGTCCAGTTGTAGAGCGGCGCGGCGTAAACAGGCGCGGGCGCCTTCTGATAATAGCCACGGTTAAAATCGGCGGCGTTGGCGGTCGCGCCAAAGGCAGCGACGGCAGCCGCGGCGGCTGCGGTTGCGAGCAGGAACGTCTTCATGGGGGCAGTCTCCGGACAAGTCATGAGGCGCAGCGTGAATGGGCGCCATCCATGGCGGATGGGTTAGACCGCATTTGAATAAAATGCAGTCACCCGAATGCTGCTCGGAGCGTTAAGTCGCAGCCTTTGCGGCGAAACGTTTTGTTGTGCCTAACGAACGCTTAAGGTGGAATGAACCAAGGCTTTAACGCGGTGCGCGCGGCGCGCATTTCCCGTTAACCAAGCCGTCGGCTAGAGCATGATCCGGAAAAGTGCGAAGCGGTTTTCCGAGAAGATCATGCTCAAACAAGGAGCTAAAGCGCGATGATGATTCAACCTAATCTCATCGCGCTTTAGGCCAGTCGCTTGCGCACGTCGTCGCGCATCTGCTCGCGGAACGCCTGGCGACGCGCGGCGCGATCCCTGACCGGAACGTCGTGGCGATCGAACACGTCGAACTTCTCCAGGATCGGATAGCGCTCGCTCGCCATCGCCAGCACGCGCAGCAGGGCGGCAACCTTCGGGGTCGGGCCGGTGACTTCCCACCTGCGCAGCTTCTCGGCGCCGCCGGCAGCCGACAGCCCGCACAGCTTCGCCATGTCAGCCGCCGTCAGCTCGCGGCCGAGCGCCTCGCCGAGATGTTCGCGCAATTTCTTCAGTTCTGGGCCGGTCACGCTGGGTCCGCTCCGCGATGGCAAAATGTGAAGTGAGTCACATGACGTGCTCGAGGTGCGGGCTATACACCGCGCATGCGACTTCTAGAGCTTTTTCCGTTCCGATTGAATCGGAACGGGGCCCTGGATTCTTGTTTTGACGCGTTTTCATCACGCGAACCGGTACCCGCTTCGCTCGAAAACGCTTCTGAAGGAAACCATCATGCACGGCATCATCGAAGGCCTCAGCCCCGAACACGATCAGATCGATTGGAAATGGGTCGGCAGTGTGTTCGCGTTCTACGTCGTGCTGACGATCGGCGGGGCGGGCGTGCTGCTGGCGCATTGATCCAGCGCACGCGGGTGCACCGCGTGCCTACGACTGCCATCGTTTGCGAAGATCCTGGTGCTGCCAGACAGGATTGAACTGTCGACCTCTCCATTACCAATGGAGTGCTCTACCACTGAGCTACGGCAGCATGCCCGGGAAAAGTTGAATCGGCCCCAAGGGCCCGTCCAAGCGGGCGGTTCTTGCCACAGGCCTCCCTTTGGCGCAAGCGAAACAGCGCCCCTGTCGCCCTTGAAATCGGCACAAATCGACGGCCTCGCCGATGATTTTGGCCAATTCGGCCGATTTCGGCCGGATTGGGTTCCCGATCTCGCCGAAACTATCCCGATCCGCGCTTGCCGCCGAATCATATCGCCGCAACTGGCCGACCGGGCAGGGTGCGCGGGCATCCGCCATTGGCTATGCTCGCCTCGCGCAGGGCGACGGCGGTTCGAGAGTTTTGCATGACAGGCGATCAGGACAGAGGCGGCGGGCAGGCCGGAGCCCGTGTGAAGGATTCACGACAGGATCGTCTCAAGCTGGCGCTGCGCGAAAATCTGAAGCGGCGGAAATCGCAGGCGCGCGGTCGCGAGGATGTGGCTTCCGAACCAGCCGATGGCTCGGTAGATGACGCTGGCGGAAACGAGCCGCGCCGTTAACCCGGTTCGTGCGCATTGTTATAAGGAAGCGGGTCGCCGAGATGGCTGTAGACGAGACGACGATCGATCGGCTGAGCGCAACCGCCTACGCCTTCCCGCGCCATGAGCAGACCTTTCCGACCCTGACCGCGCACGAGATCGAACGGATGCGCCGCTTCGGCGAGCCGCGCGCATACCAGGACGGCGAGGCACTGTTCGAGACCGGCAAGCCCGGGCCCGGCATGTTCGTGGTGCTGTCGGGCAATGTGTCGATCACCCAGCGCGACGGGCTCGGCCATGTCGCGCCGATCATCGACCAGGGACCGGGGCAGTTTCTCGCTGAGATCGGCCAGCTCTCCGGCCGCCCGGCGCTGGTCGACGGCCATGCCGATGGGGTGGTCGAGACGCTGCTGCTGCCGCCCGACCGGCTGCGTGCGCTTCTGGTTGCGGAGGCCGATCTCGGCGAACGCATCATGCGCGCGCTGATCCTGCGCCGCGTCAGCCTGATCCAGGGCGGCGCCGGCGGGCCGGTGCTGATCGGCCCCGCCTCGGTCGGCAACATGGCGTCGCTGCAGAATTTCTTGGCGCGCAACGGCCAGCCGCACCACTTCCTCGACCCCGAGACCGACAAGGATGCCGCCGACCTCGTCGCGCGCTATTCGCCGACGCGCGCCGAGCTGCCGCTGGTGGTCTGTCCCAACGGCACGGTGCTGCGCAATCCGTCCGAGACCGCGCTTGCGATGGCGCTCGGCATGATCGGCAACAGCGCGCATGAAAAACTCTACGATGTCGCCGTGGTCGGCAGCGGCCCGGCCGGGCTTGCCACCGCGGTCTATGCGGCGTCGGAAGGCCTGTCGGTCGCGGTGTTCGATTCCCGCGCTTTCGGCGGCCAGGCCGGCGCCAGCATGCGCATCGAAAACTATCTGGGCTTTCCGACCGGCATCTCCGGCCAGGCGCTGGCCGGACGGGCCTTCAACCAGGCGCAGAAATTCGGCGCCGAGATGCTGATCCCGGTCTCGATCAAATCGCTCGACTGCACGAAAGCGTCCGGCGCATTCGTGCTCGACACCGCGTGCGGGCATACGCTGCGCGCGAAATCCGTGGTGGTCGCCAGCGGGGCGCGCTATCGCCGGCCCGAGATCGACAATCTCGATGCCTTTGAAGGCCGCGGCGTCTGGTACTGGGCCTCGCCGATCGAGGCGCGGCTCTGCGCCCAGCAGGAGGTCGTGCTGGTCGGCGGCGGCAACTCCGCGGGGCAGGCGGCGGTGTACCTGTCGGCTCACGCCCGCAAGGTCAACATGATGATCCGCGGCGGCGGGCTCGGGGCCAGCATGTCGCGCTATTTGATCGAGCGCATCGAGGCGACGCCGAACATCGAATTGATGTTCAACACCGAGGTGATCGGGCTCGACGGCGCCGAGACGCTGCAGCGGGTGCGCTGGCGCAGCCGGCTCGCGCCCGACGAGTTCACCATGGATATCCGCAATCTCTTTTTGTTTGTCGGCGCCGATCCGGCGACCGGCTGGCTCGAGGGCTGCGGGGTGCAGGTCGACCGCGGCGGCTTCGTGATGACCGGCGTGCAGACCGGCGAGGGCGCGCGCGCCGTGCCGCTGCTCGAGACCACGGTGCCCGGCGTGTTCGCGGTCGGCGACGTCCGCTCCGGATCGGTCAAGCGCGTCGGCGGCGCGATCGGCGAGGGCGCGCAGGTCGTCGCCGCCCTGCACGGCTATCTCGCCGACGCGGGCAGTCCGACGCTGTAAGGACGATTGATGCGGCAAACGCCAACGTTTCCCCGTCATCCCCGCGCAAAGGCTTCGCCTTTGCGCGGGGATGACGGGTTAGAGAGGCGCACAAGGTAAGAGGTCGCGAATGTCAAAAGGCTGCACCCATATCGCCGGCATCCAGGACGTCACGCCGAGCGCGCTCGGCTGCGAGGAATGCCTGAAGAGCGGCAGCCGCTGGCTGCATTTGCGCATTTGCCGGACCTGCGGCCATGTCGGCTGCTGCGACGATTCGCCGAACCGGCATGCGACGGCGCATTTCCACGCCACCGGCCATCCCGTGATCGAGGGCTACGATCCGCCGGAAGGCTGGGGCTGGTGCTATGTCGACGAGGTGCTGTTCGACCTGTCGAAGCGCAAGACGCCGCATAACGGACCGATCCCGCGCTATGATTGATTCAGCTTCGCACAGGGCGCACGATGCCGCATCGTGTGACATACGTGCGAAAATTTTCAGCAATCGCCGGCGCCGGCAAAATTTTTGATGAGATGTCGGCCGTCCTGCCATCGAAGCATGTAGCAATTTTCCGTCACGCATCGTAACCTCGCATGCGGGTCTCAGCGGGGAGTGCGCCACATGACGACATTGGTGCTTGTGCACGTCATTATCAGCCTGATTGCAATCGTCGCCGGCGTGCTCGTGATGTTCGGGCTGCTCGGCTCGCGTGCGATGCCGGGGCTGACCGCGATCTTCCTCCTGTTCACGATCCTGACCAGCGCCACCGGCTTCGTGATCCCGCCGCTGGTGACCGAGAAGCTGCTGCCCTCCCACATCATCGGCGGCCTCTCGCTGGTGCTGCTCGCGATCGCCTGCATTGCGCTGTATGCGATGCAACTGAGAGGCGCCTGGCGCCCGATCTATGTCGTGACCGCGATGGTCTCGCTCTATCTCAACGTCTTCGTGCTGATCATCCAGAGCTTCCTCAATGTGCCGGCGTTGCAGGCGCTGGCGCCGGCCGTGCCGCCGAACCCGCCGTCCGGGCCGGTGTTTGCGGCGGTGCAGGGCATCGTGCTGGTGTTCTTCGCCGTGGTGATCATCGGCGCCTGGCGCCGGTTCAGGCCGGTCACGTTCGCCTGATCTGACGCGCGCGACATCATTTCGCGGCGACACGCGGCATAAAACACGATGCACGATCGTGCGGCGTCGGGCGCTCATGCCTGACGCGCCGAGAACCGATACATTTGGCAGAAGAGGAGCGATCAAATGCCCACCATCACCACCAAAGACGGCGTCGAGATCTTCTACAAGGATTGGGGCTCGGGGCAGCCGATCGTGTTCAGCCACGGCTGGCCGCTGTCGTCGGACGACTGGGACGCGCAGATGCTGTTCTTCGTGGGGCACGGCTTTCGCGTCGTCGCCCACGACCGCCGCGGCCACGGCCGCTCCGCCCAGGTCGCCGACGGTCATGACATGGATCACTACGCCGACGACCTCGCTTCCGTCACCGCGCATCTCGACCTGAAGAACGCCGTTCATGTCGGCCATTCCACCGGCGGCGGTGAGGTGGTGCACTACATCGCCCGTCACGGCGAGAGCCGGGTGGCGAAGGCGGCGATCCTGAGCGCGGTGCCGCCGTTGATGGTGCAGACGGCGAACAATCCCGGCGGCCTGCCGAAGTCGGTGTTCGACGGCTTGCAGGCCCAGCTCGCCGCCAACCGCTCGCAATTCTACCGCGACCTGCCGGCCGGGCCGTTCTACGGCTACAACCGGCCCGGCGCAAAACCGTCGGAAGCCGTGATCCAGAACTGGTGGCGGCAGGGCATGATGGGCGGCGCCAAGGCGCATTACGACGGCATCGTCGCGTTCTCGCAGACCGACTTCACCGAGGATCTGAAGAAGATCAACGTGCCGGTGCTGGTGATGCATGGCGACGACGACCAGATCGTGCCCTATGCCGACTCCGCCCCGCTCTCGGCCAAGCTTCTGAAGAACGGCACGCTGAAGACCTACAAGGGTTTTCCGCACGGCATGCCGACGACGGAGGCCGAGACGATCAACAAGGATCTGCTGGCGTTCATCAGGGGCTGAGGCGCGGGGCTGCGTGCTGCACCGCGCCGGTCTAACGCGTCCTCGGCGAACAGGATTCGCTCTGGACGTCCACCAACTCGTCATGCCCGGGCTTGTCCCGGGCATCCACGTTTTGGTGCTACGTGAAGAAAGGCTTGATGGCCGGGTCAAGCCCGGCCACGACGATATGTCGGAACTCCGTCGACGCTGTATGCAACTGCCGGGCGGCGAAGGCGCCGTTTGGGCGGAGCCGGTTCCTCCCAGCACGAATTCCATTGGCCGTCTGGTACCTCCCGGGCCGCGAGGCGTTATAACCACCGTCATGTCCCCGCCCGCGCCGCTGAAACTGATCGCCCTCGATGCCGATGACCTCGCGGTCATCTCGGCCCATGTGCAGGACGCCCGCGTCCAGCCCTCCGACATCGTCTGGCGCCAGGACGAGAAACGGCTCGTGGTCGGCCTGAACCGGCTGGACTGGGAGCAGACCCTGTCGGGCGGCACCTGCTCGCGCCGGCTGATCGCCGCGCTCAGGTTCGACCGGGTGCTGGCATGCAAGTCGCGCAATATCGACCTGGAGGCCCCGGAGGCCACCCTGGAACTGCTCGGGATCGAGTTCTATGCCTCCGACCCGCCGGGCGGCAGCGCGCTCCTGATGTTCGGCCATGGCGGAGCGCTGCGGCTGGATGTCGAGTGCCTGGAGTGCGAATTGACCGATCTCGGCACCGACGATCTCGGCGTGGCGCCGGGGTAGTTATGCCGTCGTCCCGGCCTGGTGCGCAATTGCGCCCCAGGCCGGGACGACAGCAATTTCAGCTCCCCCCAAGGGTTGACGGCCATTATCCGCCGCGCCATTGAGCAGGGACCCGAATTCCTCCTAAGAAAGCCGTCATGCCCGTTCGCCTGGACCGACAGAGCGCCGATTTCGAGCAGCGATTCCGCGATTTCCTGGCGGCCAAGCGCGAGGTGTCGGCCGACGTCGAGCGCGCCACCCGCGCGATCGTCGACGACGTGGCGGCCCGCGGCGATGCGGCGCTGCTCGAGGCGACCAGAAAGTTCGACCGCCTCGATATCGACGCAGCGGGCCTGCGCATTACCGCAGCCGAGATCGACGCCGCGGTTGCGGTCTGCGACCCCAAGACCGTCGAGGCGCTAAAATTCGCGCGCGACCGGATCGAGACCTTTCACCGCCGCCAGCTGCCGAAGGACGAGCGCTTCACCGATGCCGCCGGCGTCGAGCTCGGCTGGCGCTGGAGCGCGGTCGATGCGGTCGGGCTCTATGTGCCCGGCGGTACCGCGGCCTATCCGTCCTCGGTATTGATGAATGCGGTGCCGGCCAAGGTCGCCGGCGTGCCGCGCGTGGTGATGGTGGTGCCGGCGCCGGACGGCAAGCTCAACCCGCTGGTGCTCGCCGCCGCCCATCTCGGCGGCGTCTCCGAAATCTACCGCGTCGGCGGCGCCCAGGCGGTGGCGGCGCTGGCCTACGGCACCGCGACGATCGCGCCGGTCGCCAAGATCGTCGGCCCCGGCAACGCCTATGTCGCCGCGGCCAAACGGCTGGTGTTCGGCAAGGTCGGCATCGACATGATCGCCGGTCCCTCCGAGGTGCTTGTCATCGCCGACGACACCGGCAATGCCGACTGGATCGCGGCCGATCTCCTGGCGCAGGCCGAGCATGACGTCAGCGCGCAGTCGATCCTGATCACCGACAGTGCACGGCTCGCCGCCGACGTCGAGCGTGCGGTCGAGGCGCAGCTGGCGACCTTGCCGCGCGCCGAGATCGCCCGCACCTCGTGGAACGATTTCGGTGCCGTGATCAAGGTGGCAAAACTCGACGACGCGGTCGAGCTCGCCAATGCGATCGCGGCCGAGCACCTTGAGATCATGACCGCGGACGCCGAGGGCCTGTCGAACAAGGTCCGTAACGCCGGGGCGATCTTCCTCGGGGCCCACACCCCGGAGGCGATCGGCGATTATGTCGGCGGCTCCAACCATGTGCTGCCGACCGCGCGCTCGGCGCGGTTCTCGTCGGGCCTCGGGGTGCTTGACTTCATGAAGCGAACCTCGATCCTGCGGTGCGGGCCGGATCAGTTGCGTGCGCTCGGGCCCGCCGCGATGACGCTCGGCCAGGCCGAGGGTCTCGATGCCCATTCACGTTCCGTCGGATTGCGCCTCAACCTCTCATGAACAAGCCACCAGACGACGAGGATTCCAACAATCGCATCGTCGCGGTGACGCTCGACGAGGAATCGATCGGCCGTTCCGGGCCCGATATCGAGCATGAGCGCGCGATCGCGATCTACGATTTGATCGAGCAGAACCTGTTCGCGCCCGAGGGCGCCGCCGGTCCGGGGCCCTACACCCTGCATATCGCGATCACCGGCAACCGGCTGATGTTCGATATCCGCAAGGAGGACGGCGCGCCGGTGGTCGCGCATCTTTTGTCGCTGACCCCGTTCCGCCGCGTCGTGAAGGACTACTTCATGATCTGCGACAGCTACTATCAGGCGATCCGGACCGCGACGCCGGACAAGATCGAGGCGATCGACATGGGCCGCCGCGGCATCCATGACGAGGGCTCGCGCACGCTGCAGGAGCGGCTCAAGGGCAAGGTGCGCGTCGATTTCGAGACCGCGCGACGGCTGTTCACGCTGATCACTGTGCTGCACTGGAAGGGTGAAGGCGCATGATCCCGAAAAGTGGATACCGGTTTTCGGATCAGATTATGCGCCAGAAGAAGAGGCGCATGATCGGTGACGCGATGATTGACGGGGGCGTGCCCCGATCGAAAAAAGCCTGATCGCATGGAAGCGCCGCGCGCGCGCAACCCCCAGGCCGTGCTGTTCGCATGCGGCCTGAACAGCGTGCGGTCGCCGATGGCCGAAAGCCTGCTGCAGCAGATGTTTCCGCAAGGCCTCTATGTGCGCTCGGCCGGGGTGAGGAAGGGTGAGCTCGATCCGTTCGCGGTCGCCGTCATGGCCGAGCTCGGCCAGGACATTTCCAGCCACAAGCCGCAAACCTTCGAGGAGCTCGAGGACTGGGAGGGGCTGAACTTCGATCTCATCATCACGTTGGCTCCTGAAGCCCATCACAAGGCGCTCGACCTCACCCGGACGCTCGCGGCCGACGTCGAATACTGGCCCACCGTCGATCCGACCGGCACCGAGGGCTCGCGCGAGCAGAAGCTGGCCGCCTATCGCGAGGTCTGCGACGGTCTCCTGCTGCGCATCCGCCGCCGCTTTGCCAAGGCCGGCGCGGCAAACCTGTGAGGCTCCGTGAGGTGACGGGACCAGCGTGTTCCGATTCGCAGAACCGCCGCTTGTCGCCAGACTGACAAACAGCTGTGCTTATGGGGCCTTGTCTCCAGGCGGGGGCGCGATTCGCGGCCGGTTCCAAGGTTGTGCATCCATGCCCCATCCGATAGGTTCCGCCCGCGTCCGTCCCCCCGATTCAGCCCAAAAGCCCGCATGCTAGGCCGTCCCAAATTCGTTCTTGCTTCCGGTTCGCCGCGGCGGCTGGCCCTGCTCAACCAGGCCGGCATCGAGCCCGATGCGCTGCGCCCGGCCGATGTCGACGAGACCCCGCGGCGGGGCGAGTTGCCGCGCGCCTGCGCCAACCGCCTGGCGCGCGCCAAGGCCGACGCGGCGCTGAAATCGGTGCATCTTGACGACGACCTGCGCGGCTCCTTCATCATTGCCGCCGACACCGTGGTGGCGGTCGGCCGCCGCATCCTGCCCAAGGCCAATCTGGTCGACGAGGCCGCGCAGTGCCTGCGGCTGCTGTCGGGCCGCAATCACCGCGTCTACACCGCGATCTGCGTGGTGACGCCGCGCGAGGCATTCCGTCAGCGCCTGGTCGAAACGCGCGTGCGCTTCAAGCGGCTCAGCGAGGACGACATCCAGGCCTATATCGGCTCCGGCGAATGGCGCGGCAAAGCCGGCGGCTACGCGGTGCAGGGCATTGCCGGATCGTTCGTGGTCAAGATGGTCGGCTCCTACACCAATGTGGTCGGCCTGCCGCTCTACGAGACCGTGACCCTGCTCGGCGGCGAGGGCTTTCCGATCCGCCACGGGTGGCTCAACTCCGTCGCGGTGTGAGGTATCCACTTTCGCGCATCGAAGATGCGATACGGGTGGGGCTCTTTCCGCCTGAACGACTCGCGGTGAGACCCCACCCCAACTGCTCCACATCGTCATAGCCGGGCTATGGAACGAGACCGATAGCCGGACGCGATAGCTTGCCGCAGGGGCGCGCTGCCAAAATATCGAAAACAACCCCATGCAAAGGAGCCGGCGGCCCGGGCTTCGCCACGGCAGCTTGACTCGTCGGGCAAATCAGCGGCATTCTTCCATTATCCAGAAATCGCGGAGACGCCCTACGCTCCGAGGCTATCGCCCTGCGCTTGCGGGCGAGGTCGCCGTCTCGAGCCACGAGGCCAAGCACCTGCGCGGCCGGCGAAGACGCATATGCGATTGCCCTACCCGCAAGCCGAGAGGGAGCGCAGCGGAACATGCGGCCGCCTCCGCAATTGCCAGATGATATAGACTTCGTCCCAGCCATGACTGACCAAGCCCGAACGCCCAAGGCCATACCTTCTGCCACCCCGCGCGCCTGCCCGATCTGCGGCAAGCCCGTCGAGCAGGCCTTCCGCCCGTTCTGCTCGCCGCGCTGCCGCGACGTCGACCTCAACCGCTGGCTGACCGGCCGCTATGTCGTTCCCGGCCGCGAGGACGACGCGGAAGACCCGGAATAGCCAAGATTTCCCAACAAGTTGGGGAAAGAGTGCCGGGCGGGCCGCGCCCGGCGAAGCGTTTCGCGAAGCCGGGTGGACACGACGCTCCGACCTCTCTATAAACCGCCCGCTCGCTCCGGCCTTTTCGGCCCCGCGGGTATGCCCAGGTAGCTCAGTTGGTAGAGCATGCGACTGAAAATCGCAGTGTCGGTGGTTCGATCCCGCCCCTGGGCACCATTTCCGTTTGACAAGCGCCCGGTGCTCCCCGCTGCGCCTCAACCCGCGTACAGATAGTTCGGCAGCCACAGCGTCATGCCCGGCCAGAGATACATGATCACCATGCACAGGATCACGATCAGCATGTAGGGCATCATGCCGGCGAAGATCTGGTTCAGCGTAACGTGCTTCGGGGCGACGCCCTTGAGATAGAACGCCGACATCGCGACCGGCGGAGACAGGAACGCGGCCTGCAAGTTCACGAACACCAGCGTGCCCCAAAGGATCGGATCGATGTTGAAGTGCTTCAGCATCGGCAGGAAGATCGGCACAAAGATGATGATAATCTCGGTCCATTCGAGCGGCCAGCCCAGCACGAAGATGATCACCTGCGACAAGATCATGAACTGCACGGGCGTCATGTCGAGCGAAAGCACCCAGCTTTCCAGCAGCGCCTGACCGCCGAGAATGGCGAACACCGCCGAGAACAGCGCCGAGCCGACGAACAGCCAGCACACCATCGCGGTCGTCTTTGCGGTCAGGAACACCGCTTCCTTGGTGCGCTTCCAGTCGAGCGTGCGGGCGTGGAAAGCGAGGATGAAGGCGCCAGCGGCGCCGACGCCGGCGGACTCGGTCGCGGTCGTGATGCCGAACAGGATCACCCCCAGTACCACGACGGTGAGGATGCCGAGCGGCATCACCGACGACGTCAAGAGCTTCAACACTTCGAAACGTTCGCCGTCCATGCGCAAGTAAGAGCGCGCCGTCCACGCAGCCAGCACGGCGGCTGATATCGCGAACCAGATGTAGAACTGGGTGTCCGGTCCCTTTCCGGCGGCCGACAGCTCCTTCGGCTCGACCGGGCTGCCGAGCTGCTGCAGGCCTTCGACGGCTCCGCTCGCGGCGCCGGGCTGCTGGTGGATCACGACGTACCACCAGACCGTGCCAAGCGCGGCTGCGGTCATCAGCAACGGCACCAGCGAAATGAGGAAGTTCTGCACGATCGCGCCATAGCCCATCGGCTTGCCGTCGATCCGGAGCGTCTTCGCCTTTGCGGGCGAGAGCAGTGCCTTGAACAGGCCGACGAACAGGTTCGGCGAATACAGCGTCGCGAAATTTCTGATCCATTCGGGCACGTTGACGCGGGTCTGTTCCTCCGGCAGCGGCGGGGCGATCTTCGGGTTGATCATCGCCCAGCCCACGACATAGACGAGGTAGAGGAACGCCAGGAAGAAGCCGGGAAGCATCGCCGCCGCATAGAGCTTGACCACGGACTGGCCGGCGACCGCGGCATAGACGATGATCATCACCGAAGGCGGGATCAGGATGCCGAGCGTGCCGCCCGCGGTGATGACCCCGGAGGCGAGCTTCACGTCATAACCGGCGCGCAGCATCGGGTTGAAGGCGATCACGCCCATCAGCACCACCACCGCGCCGACGAGCCCGGAGGCGATGCCCCAGAACGTGCACACGATCAGGGTCGCAACCGCGAGCGAGGCGGGCAGGCGGCGGAAGGCGAGCTGGATCGAATAGAACATCTTGTCGACGAGGGCGCCGCGCTCCATCACATAGCCCATCAGCACGAACAACGGGATGGAGATCAGCACGTCGTTGGTCATCGCGCCGTAGGTGCGCTGGACCATCAGCTCGAAAACCTTGTTGTGCGTCCAGTTCTGCGACGGGTCGTAGAAGGCGATGAAGCCGAAGAACATGCCAAGGCCCATCAGCGTAAACGCCGTGGCAAAGCCCATCATGATGACGACGACGATGAGCGTCAGCATCAACAGGCCGAGCGCGGGATCGCTCATGTGTTCAGGTCCCCGCCCATGCCGCGCTGCCGCGCAATTTCATCGATGCGCGCGGCGCCCTCGATGGCGAGCTTGCGCGATTCCTCGTCCACGAATTCAGAGTGCGCGAGCTGCTCCCCGATGACGTCGGTCTCGGCGACGTCGGCAAGCCGGCTCGGCCATTCGCCGGTCTTCAGGCACACGATGCAGCGGATGATCTCGCCGATGCCCTGCAGCATGATCAGCGCGCCCGCGATCGGGATGACGGTCTTGAAGTGGTATACCGGCGGGCCGTCCGCCGTGACGTTGGAATGCTCGTTGATGTGCCAGGAGTCCGCGGCGTAGAAGTAGCCGGCATAGATCAGCGCGGCGATGCCCGGGATGAAGAAGACGAAGTAGAGAACGAGGTCGAGCGCGGCCTGCGTGCGCGGGCGCATCGAGGAGTACAGGAAGTCGCCGCGGACATGGGCGTTCTGCGCCAGCGTATAGGCGCCGCACAGCATGAACAGCGACCCATACAGCATGTTCTCGGCGTCGAAGATCCATGCCGTCGGCATGTTCACGGCATAACGCTTGAATACCTCGATGCAGACGACGCTCATCAGGACGATCATCAGCCAGGCGGTCGCCTTGCCGACCCAGGTGGAGATGCCGTCGATCGTGTGCAGCAAACGCTGTACGCTCATGTGATACGGTTCGGCATAAGAAACGATCCCAACATAGCACAGCGCCCCGTCGGGGGGCGGACGGCGCCTTGCCGGCTTTAGCTCGCCATCAGAGTTTCTTGGCCGCGGCGTTTGGCCCGAAATAGTGATCGTAGGCCATGCGGCGGCTCACCACCGTGTCCTGCTCCCACTGCGTCGCGCGCTTGGCGAACTCGATCTGCGACTGCACGATCTCCTTGAACAGGGGATTTTCCGCCGCCTTCTTCTTCACCACGCCATCATAGATCTCGAGCTGCTGCTTCAGGATGGCGTCGGGCGTCTTGTAGAACTTGACGTTGTCCTTGGTCTGCAACTCGACGTAGTCCTTGGAGTAGCGGTCGATCGCCTTCCACGACATATCGGCCGAAGCCGCGTCCACCGCGTTGGCGATGATCGCCTTCATCTTCTCCGGCAGCGCGTTGTACTTGTCCTTGTTGAACGTGATCTCGAACTGCTCGGCGTTCTGGTGATAGCTCTGCAGCATGCAGACCTTGGAGACGTCGGGGAAGCCGAGCACGCGGTCCGAGGTGGCGTTGTTGAATTCCGCCGCGTCCAAGAGGCCGCGGTCCATGGCAGCCACGATTTCGCCGCCGGGCAGAGCGTTCACGGCTGCGCCCATCCCTGAGTACACGTCGATGGAGATTCCGACGGTGCGAAACTTCAGCCCCTTGACGTCGTCGGGCTTGGTGATCGGCTTCTTGAACCAGCCGAACGGCTGGGTCGGCATCGGACCGTAGGGGAACGAGACGACATTGGCGCCGATCGATTCATAAAGTTTTGCGAGCAACTCCTTGCCGCCGCCATAGCGGTGCCAGGCCAGCAGCATGTTGGCGTCCATCGCAAAGCCCGGTCCCGAGCCCCAGAGCGCCAGCGCCGTCTGCTTGCCGTAGTGATAGACCAGCACGCCATGGCCGCCGTCGAGCACGCCCTTGGAGACGGCATCGAGCAGCCCGAAGGCGGGCACGACAGCGCCTGCCGGCAGCACTTCGATCTTGAGCTCGCCGCCGGTCATGTCGTTGACCTTCTTGGCGTAGTCGAGGGCGTATTCGTGGAAAATGTCCTTTGACGGCCAGGTACTTTGCCAGCGCATGCTGATCGGCCCCTGGGCGCTGACGACGCTCGGCGCAGCTACCGTCGCGGCGGCCCCCGCAGCAGCGACCTTGAGAAAGCCGCGGCGGCTCGAAGTGCTGCCCTTGTTTGATTTGGTCATGGCTGCCTCCTCCCCTTTGAAATAGCGGTCCTTTGCGGATCGGCCCTTTTTTATTGGAACAAGTCAAAGTCTTGCGCAGGGGTTTGGCAAGAATGTTCGGAATGATGCGACGCTACGACGCGGACTGCAGTGATGACGCGCCACACGAGGACCGACCACGGAGGCGTAGCCGCCTTTCGGAAGAGCAGATCATCGGAATTTTGAAAGAGCATGAGGCCGACGTTTCGGCCGCCGATCTGCCGCAAGCATGGCGTCAGCGACGCCAGCATCTACAAATGAAGAGCGAAGTTCGGCGGGATGGAGGTGTCGGAGGTCAAGCGGCTGAAGACGCTGGAGGACGAGAACACGGCTGAAGCGGTTGCTGGCCGACGCCATGGTCTGGACGGCATGTGTGGTCCACCCCGTCCATGCATGGTGTCGTGACGTCGTGGGTGACGATTTCAGTTGCATGAATGTATCCGGCCTCTCGCGAGTGGACTGCTGTTGCAGAGATCCCGGCACGCGGTTCATGCGCTGACGCCTTAAATTATATAGTTATTTCAATAGCATATGAGTTCAAATTTTTATTCCGAATGGCGCACCAATCCCCCGATGCGATCGTAGCCAGCCATCCCTCCACGCAGACGCTCGTCCCGGCGTAGCCCGAAGGGCGAAGCCGGATGGTTCGATTCCGCCCCCGGGGCACCAGAATTCCTACGCCCAACCTGTCGGTGGCTCGATTCCGCTCCCTGCACGAGATGTAGCGGTATTGGCGCAATGTGACACCTCTGTGTGAGTAGGATTTTGAGTAGGGCAGATTTTCCGCCGGGGCCGCCTACTCACGAAAGGGGTGGCGGGTCGATTCCCCTTTTGCAATCGAGCGGTCGCAGATTTTCTAGCGCATGCTTCAATGAGGGGCATGTACAGGTACGTCGTGTGCAGTCACTCGACAGCCGACGGATTCCAATTTGTCTTCACGCCCGCGAAAGAGCCGAGGCAGCACGATTTATTGCCCCGATGATCGTAGCGATCCAACCCACAAGGCCAAACACATTCAAATCCTTTCATGATTGCCCCTGGTGGCAAATCGAGCCGCCATGCATCGTACAACGTCTTCGACGACGGCTCCAAATCCGCTACAGAGCTACTTTCAGATAGGGTGCGGTCAAGCTGCCTTTTGCGTCGGCAACTTCACGCGGAACGCCGCCGGCGATAACGCGACCGCCGTCTTCGCCGGCCCCGGGGCCGAGATCGATGACCCAGTCCACCTGCGCGATGACCCGCATGTCATGCTCGACGACGACGACGGTGTTGCCGGCGTCGACAAGTCCCTGCAGTTGACGCATCAGGCGGTCAACGTCGGCGGGATGGAGGCCGGCAGTCGGTTCATCGAGCACATAGAGTGTACTGCCGTGCTGCGCACGCTGGAGTTCGGTCGCCAACTTGATCCGTTGCGCTTCGCCGCCAGAGAGTTCCGTCGCCGGCTGGCCCAACCGCAGGTAGCCAAGCCCGATCTCCCGCAACACGGTGAGCGGCCGCAACACCTGCGCTTCGTCGGTGAAGAACTGGCAAGCCTCGTCGACGGTCATCTGAAGCACTTGCGCGATGTTGCGGCCATGCCATTCGATCTCGAGCGTCTGCGGATTGTAGCGGCTGCCGTTGCAGGTCGAGCAGGGCGCATAGACGCTGGGCAGAAACAGCAACTCGACCATCACAAAACCTTCGCCCTCACAGGTCGGACAGCGCCCTTGCGCGACGTTGAACGAGAATCGACCTGCGCTGTAGTGGCGCTTTCGCGCCATGGGCGTGGCGGCGAAAAGCTGGCGTACATGATCGAACAGGCCGCTATAGGTTGCCAAATTCGAGCGCGGCGTGCGCCCGATCGGCTTCTGGTCCACCTGGACAAGGCGGCGGATGTGGTCCATGCCGCCAACAATGCGCCCTTCGGCGGCCGCCTGCGTCACCGCAAGCAGAGGATCAAGCTCGTCCTCGTCCGACGCGGCGAGCGGCCGCCCGAGTCGTTCGCTCACCAGTTCAGGGAGCGCCTGGCTCACGAGACTGGATTTGCCAGAGCCCGAAACGCCGGTGACCGCCGTAAAGCAGGCGACCGGAAATGCGACATCGAGACCATGCAGGTTGTTGCGCGTCACACCTTCCAGCCGCAGCCAGCCCTTGGGCGGTCGGGGCGTGCGCTCGACCGCAGCCGGTTTGCCGAACAGATAGCGGCGGGTGATCGAGGCCTCGACGTCTGCCAGCCCCGCAGGCTTCCCGCTATAGATGACGCGGCCGCCCTTCTCACCGGCTCCCGGGCCCACGTCCACCAGCCACTCGGCACGGCCTATGAGATCGAGATCGTGCTCGACGACGAACAGCGAGTTGCCCGCGGCCTTGAGGCGTTGGAGGATGGCGAGCAATGCCTCGCCATCCGCCGGATGCAGCCCGGCCGAGGGCTCGTCCAGCACATAGACGACACCGAACAGGTGCGAAGATAGCTGGGTCGCAAGTCGCAGGCGCTGCAGCTCGCCCGACGACAGCGTTGGCGTGCTCCGGTCCAGCGACAGATAGCCGAGCCCGAGATCGGTGAGCGGCGCAAGGCGCTCGAGCAATTCCGAAGCCAGACGTTGGGCGGCGATACGCTTTTCTTCGGAAAGATTCGGGGTGCGGCGGATGTCTGGCGCACTCTTGTGCGCCGATCCGCCTGCGGCGACCCGGCGCTCGATCGCAGCACTACGCGCCTTTTTGTCGAGGACGCCGGCGTGCGAGTATTCTTGCGCGCCCGTCTGCTCGCCGCGCGCAACGGGCGTCAGCAATTCCGCCAGTTTCAAGAACGACAGCTTCCCGAATTCGGAAATATCGAGCCCTTTGAATTTCACCGACAGTGCCGCGCGCGTCAGCCGCTTGCCGTGGCAGGTCGGGCATTCCTGGCCGATGATGAACTGCGTGACACGCTTTTTCATCAAGGGGCTTTTTGTGTTGGCGAACGTATCCAGCACATAGCGCCGGGCACCCGTGAACGTGCCCTGATAGCTCGGTTCAAAGCCGCGCTTGATCGCGACGCGCGTTTGCTGCGGCGTGAGGCCTGCATACACCGGCACGGTCGGTTGCTCGTCCGTGAACAGAATCCAGTCGCGGTCCTTTTTCGGCAGATGGCGCCAGGGCGTGTCCACGTCGTAGCCAAGCGACACCAGAATATCGCGAAGATTCTGTCCGTGCCATGCGGGCGGCCAGGCGGCGATTGCGCGCTCGCGAATCGTCAGCGAGCTGTCCGGCACCATCGTTTTCTCGGTCGCGTCGTAGATCCGGCCGAGTCCATGGCAAGTGGGGCAGGCCCCTTCGACGGTGTTCGGCGAGAAATCCTCGGCATAGAGCATCGGCTGATTCCGCGGATACTCGCCGGCGCGGGAATAGAGCATCCGCACCAGGCTCGACAGTGTCGTCACGCTGCCGACCGACGAGCGCGCGTTCGGCGAACTCCGCTGCTGCTGCAAGGCAACCGCCGGCGGCAATCCGTCGATCGAGGTCACGTCCGGAACGCCGGCCTGGTCGATCAACCGGCGTGCATAGGGGGCGACCGATTCCAGGTAGCGGCGCTGCGCCTCGGCATAGAGAGTGCCGAATGCGAGCGATGACTTGCCGGATCCGGATATGCCCGTAAACACCACGAATGCGTCGCGTGGAATGTCGACGTCGACATTCTTCAGATTGTTTTCGCGCGCGCCTCGTACCCTCACACAATCGGATCGCTCTGCAAGTTTGTCCCGAGCGGCGGTCAATACCGGGTCCGGATCTCCGTTCATGTCACGCCTTTCCGGGGCGGCATCCCGTTTGGGTGGTCGCTCGTCTTTTCGTGCTCATTCGAAAGATAACGGCCGATAAGAGACTTGAGGCGATCAAAAAAGAAACTGGAGGCACTGTAACAGGGAGCGATACGCGAAATACTGCCAGACGCGACGATTATTGCGGTTAACTGTCGCTCCGCGTTGTCGGAGATCCAGCCGATGAACCGCGTTTCACCGCCCTCCGGAATGCCTTCACCGCCGAGGCGCCATTTAGACAGGGGCTTCCGAGCGCCCGTAACCTGTCGCAGCTGCAAAGTGGTTGAATTTCGAGCGGAGGGCTCGTAAATTATAGTGTAATTTCAATGATATAAGAGTTCATAGTTTTATTCTGGAGGCGCACCATCCCCTTGACGCTACCGTAATCTGCAATCGCTCCACGCAGGCGCTCGTCCCGGCGTAGCCCGGAGGGCGAAGTCGGATGGTTCGATCCCGCCCCTGGGCACCATCCCCTTGATGCTTCCGTAATCGGCAATCGATGCGCTGACAACTCGCGCGCGAACGCGACCTTCGGCCGCGCCGCCGATGTCGCCGCGACCGACAGGAGATGAGCCAGGCGGCCCTTGCAGGCCGCCTGGCTGAGAGCAGACAAGCCTATTGGCAGAGATGCTGGAGTCCGTCGGACCCCTTGAAAGTGGTACCGGGCCTGCAGACGATCCCATTGTGCGAGGCGTAGCTGTTCCAGTCGCCGTTCCACGCGTAGTAGTCGCCATATGCGGCGGGTCGATCGTAGGTGTCGTATGCCGCGTAGGAATTGCGCCAGCCGCTGAAGGGAGCGGTCGCGATCGCCGCGGCTGTTCCGACGGCAGCGCCCGCCACGCCGGCGGCTGCCCCCACCGGTCCCACCGGTTCGCGATAGGCGGTTCGCCGCTGATAATAGCCTCGCCTGCTGTCGTACGGGCTCCCGGCTCCTCTATTGAGGCAGTTGGCGTTGGCGAACTGAGATGAACAGGCGGCCGGGTTGGAGAAGACCGCTTGCGCCGACGCGGGGCTCGAAACTGCGGACGCCACTATCACGGCCGCGCCAATGATTCTCAGGTTCATCATGCGTTGCTCCCTAGATTGGTTTGCTTGCGACAGGGCTCGCTAAAGCCACACCGGAACGTTCCCGGTTTTTCTCGCATCCAACCAAATGCAACCTCAGGAAGAGGTTCCTGCGCGCCTCGCACGACGCATCAAATCGACGTGACTGATGGACGATTGAAGGATGACTTCAGCGAAGCTGCACAGGCGCGGCGTAGTGCCGACTGAAGATGGGCCGAGCGACACGACAGGAATCAAAATGCCGCTCCCCGTCGGCGAAGGCGCAAAGCTGCGTTCGATGATGACGCCTTCGCATATACGGGGAAGTCTTCGCAAATACGGGAAAGTCCGGCCTTTGTATCAATTGGTAGAAAAGCGCTATGGGCGAGCGCGATGACGATCCTGATCGGTTTCGGTGATCAGGATCGCGCGGACTTCGACGCAGAGCGGCCCATTGCGGAGCGACGCCGCCACAGACCTCGTTGCCGAACTCGTTCGCGCAATCCGGGCCCAAGTTGATCAGGCGGTCCGCGATCTCGAACTCGGCGGAGATGTGATTAGCCCGGCATCGCGGACGCGGAGATGCCTAACAGACCCTCACACTCTGCTGGACATACGCGTAACCGTTCCACACGTTTCGCGTCTGATAGCAGGAGTTATAGGCCGTCGCGGCTCCGATGGCTGCGCCAGTCGCCAAACCGGCCGCGGCAGCTCCGGGGCCCCAACCGCCTCGATAGTAACCGCCACCGCGGTAATAGCCGCCGCCGGCCCAACGCGCGCGGCCGCCGTGCCAGCCGCCGGCATGCCATCGCGTGCCGCCGCCGTGCCAACCAGGCCGCATGCCTCCGCCGTGGAAGTGAGCCGATCGAGCGCCGGCTCCCCCGCGCCGGGCCTGTGCGTCATAAGGAAGTATCATTGCTGCCGATGCGATGAAGCTGAGAACCAGCAAAGCCTTGGTTGGTCGCATGTCCGGACTCCTTGCAAGGGTGTCCCGATCAATCCCGCTGAACGTGCTTCGTTCCGTTGGTTCAACTACGTGCCACGCTGGCACGAAATGCATAAGGCGGTGGTTGCAGCAGAGCATGGCAGCAGGCCTCTCTGCGACGCTGAACATCTCCTCATGCCCGCTCTTCGAAGACGTTCGACCGCAATTAAAGGAAAACATCAACCTCCAGGATGGACGGTCCGCGCGATCGCGCGCTTGAGCATCGGAACCGCTTCTGCGAAGTTCCGGCAAGCGCGAGGTGGGAACCTCGCCGATTGCCAGCTCGTTTGGCCTGGCGGTGCTTTTCCGGAGTGGCCAATTGACACTGTACTGTGCGAGCAATTCCGCGCCTGAAGGAGGCTTCAAGCATGGCCAGGAAATTCAAGGTCGGCGATCACGTCAGCTGGAATTCCGAGGCCGGCCGCGTCTCGGGCACCATCATCGCGGTTCACACCAGCGATTTCGACTACAAGGGGCACATGCACCGCGCCTCGGAGGCCGATCCGCAATACGAAATCAAGAGCGACAAGACCGATCACGTCGCGGCCCATAAGGGCAGCGCGCTGCATCATGCCTAGTAAAGACGTGGCGCTTCCGTTCTTCACGATCGGTCATTCCACCCGCAGCCTCGAGGATTTCATCGCTCTCCTCGGCACGGCTGCGATCGAGCGCATCGTCGACATCCGAACGGTGCCGCGGTCGCGCACCAATCCGCAGTTCAACAAGGATACGCTGCCCAAGCCGCTCAAGGCCGCGGGCATCTCGTATGAGCATCTGGCCGATCTCGGCGGGCTCCGCGGCAAGGCGCGAAGCGTGGCGCCGTCCGTCAATGGATTCTGGAGCAACGAGAGTTTTCACAACTACGCCGACTATGCGTTGTCGACGCAGTTTCATGCGGCGTTCCGGCATCTGCGCGAGGAAGGGCGGCGGCAACGCTGTGCGATGATGTGCTCGGAAGCGGTGTGGTGGCGCTGCCACCGCCGCATCGTCGCCGACTATCTGATCGCGTCCGGCGAGACCGTCGTCCACATCATGGGGGAGGGGCGCCTCGAGCCCGCCCGCCTCACCGAAGGCGCCGTCATCCAGGGCGACGGCACGGTGGTCTATCCGGCGACGGGTGAACTGGATTTATGAAAGGGGCGAGGCTTCCCGCTGCACCATCGCGCCGCGCCCACTCACTCCACGCTGCGCTTCCAGTAGCCGGTGCCGAGCTTGCCGGTGATCACGGCAGTTGAGTCGCGGATCTCGTAGGAGCCGCCGTCGCTGTAGTTCCTCAGTCCTCGCAGAGCATGCAGCGTCCAGCGGCCGTTGGCGAAGCTGACGGTGCCTTCGTGCGGACGCGCGGCGCGGGAGGGCTCGGCGTGGAATTGGTAGGTGCCGTCGGTCATGATCCGCCAGATCCAGCGCGACTGGCCGCGACCATCCGGCACCATGATCTCCCAGGTGCCGACCAGCGCGGGATCGATCGCGCCGGCTGACGTCGTCGATGGCGCCGACAATGCGGCGGCCGCCGGCGCGATATTCGTCTGTTTCGCGGCGGCGGCGTCGGCCGGCGGCGCGGCAACGAGATAGATCGCCTTGCGCGACAGCGAGCCGTACACAAACGGCTGCTGCGCGTTGCGCGTCGCCTCCATCACGTCGTCGCGGACGTTGCGGAACATGAAGGTGACCTCGACGCCCGGCGTCTCGATGTTGCGCAGCAGCGCCGCGGCGAACGGGCTGTTGCGGCCGTCGCCGTCGAGCGCAATGGTGCCGTCGCGGGCGGCATAGGCGACCAGCACGTTGCCGACCGGCTCGATGCGGCCGAGCCCGCTGCCGGCAGCGGCGCGGGTGGCGAGTGAGCGGCTCATCTTCGTCGCGAACGGATTGTTGCGGCAGGCATCGAGGATGACGAGGCCGAGACTTCCGGTGTTGGAGACCTGCAGCATCACGCTTTGCAGGCTGATCGCTTCATTGGCGGCGTCGGTATCGCGCTTCAGTTCGGCATCGATCGGGATCAGCCAGTTGTCGCCGTTGATCTCCATGCCATGGCCGGCGAAGTACACCGCCGCCATGTCGGCGCCGGCGGCATTGCGCCCGAATGCGATCAGCCCGCGCCGCATCTCGTCGAAGCCTGCATTGGTGATGAGCGTCACGGCAAAGCCGAGGCGCTTCAGCGCGGCGGCGATATCGCCGGCATCATTCGGCGGATTGGACAGCGCCGGCACGCTTTTGTAGGTGCCGTTGCCGATCACCAGCGCCACCCGCTTGCCGTCGGCTGCAGCCGGCGCGGCGAAGCCTGCAAGCGCCGCGGCAACGGCCAGTCCCGAGACAAACGCGCGGCGGTTCATGCTGGCCCCGATCGGAGGTGACGGGTGCAGCGTATCGCAGCCGTCGCGAGGTGGCCACGGAAATGGCAATCAAGCGTAGCCCGGATGAGCTCCGCGATATCCGGGGAAGACCGTTGGTGCGGGCCCCGCATGTCGCTGTGCTCATGCGGGCTACTAGCTGCGCGTGGATCAGGCCGCCTGCTTCGGCGTCCAGACGCCGGCGGGCACCGGCTCGGCCGGCAACAAGCTGGCGCCGGCGGCGCCCGCGATCGACATCGTGATCTCGTGGATGTCCTGCACCGACCGCTGCATCGAGAAGCGCGGATAGAGCTCGCGCAAGGTGGTCGCGGCCGCCGCTTGCGCCGCTGAGGGATCGGCCAGCACGGCCTCGACGGCGGCGGCGATGCTCATCGTGTCCTGGCCGAAGCTGAAGCGGGCGAGATGCGGCATCTCCGCGGCCGAGAAGCGGTTGGCGTCGAACACCGGCACGGTGCCGGCGCCGAGCGCGAAGAACACCCGGTCATGCACCGACAGATCGATATTGGGATTGAGCGAGACCGCGGCGAGGTAACTGCCGAGGCCTTCGCGCATCGCATCGAAGGTCATCGCGCCGAGCACGCGGGCCGGACGCCCGCTGACGGCGAGATCGCTCCAGCCGCCGCCGATGAAGTCGACCGGATAGTCGGCGAGCACCGCACCCACCTCGCGGGTGCGCACGCCTCGTGTGTAGTTGTCGAGCCGGGTCAGGATCACGTTGAACAGGTCGCCGCCGGGCTTCAGATAGACCAGATGCTGCTCGGCGACGTCGACGATGATCTTCGGAAACGCGCCGCAGGTCTTGCCGCGCGCCTCGGCGATTGCGTCGAACAGCAGCGCGAACAGCTTTGGCGGCATCGTCTTGCGCCAGCCGCGCTCGAGCGCCACCGGATTCCAGCCGGACTTGGCGAAGATCAGCCGGCCGTTGCGCTTCTCGGGCGGCAGGCCGCCGAAGAAGCCGGGATCGGGAATGCCCATATGGGTCGCGAACACGGCGCCATTGGCCCCCAGATGATCGCGGTTGAATGCGGCGTGGTCCGGAAACACGTAGCCATGCGCGGTGTAGCGGCTCTCGAGTCCGTGGCGCCGGGCGAAATAGCAGGGATGATCGCAGAACCAGGTGAAGACGGGGATCTGGGCCACGTCCCAGAACAATCTGCCGTCCTTGGTGTGGATATCCAGCCCGATGCCGGAGAAGCCGAGCGCCATGGTCTCGGCGCGCCGCGGCAGCAGGGCGTTGAGCCGGGCCGAGAAATCCGGCGCCAGCAGATCGAGCATCTTGACCTCGTGCCCGAGCCGGTCGAGTTCGGCGGCCGCCATCGCCAGGATGCCGCGCAGTGAATCATAGGTGGTGTTGCTGGAATACAGGACGCAGATCACGGACATGGGACCTCCGCGCTTGATGGGGTTGCTGCTCGCGCGGGCATTTCCGTCGCCCTGCATGCTGCCAGTTGAACGGCCGAGTCGGCCGTTCCGGGCTCGGAATTATCCTGATGGGCGGATTTATTTCGCCGGAAACCGCCGTGCCGTCACGTTGAAGCTCCGTCGGGCGCCGCCGCGATCCGACATGAGGGGCGAGAGCGCATGCAGCTAGATGGCTTCGACGTCGTCGTGGTGGGGGCCGGCTTCTTCGGCGCTGTGATCGCCGAGCAGGTGGCGAGCAGGCTCGGCCGCTCCGTTTGCGTGCTCGACCGCCGTCCGCATATCGGCGGCAACGCCTATTCGGAGCTCGACCCCGACAGCGGCGTCGAGGTGCATCGCTACGGCACGCATATCTTCCACACCAATTCCGAGACCGTCTGGCGCTATCTGCACCGCTTCACCGAGTTCACCGGCTACCGTCATCGCGTCTTCACGGTGGCGAACGGCCGCGTCTATTCGATGCCGATCAACCTTGCGACCGTATGCGCGGCGTTCGGGCGCGTCATGACGCCCGAGCAGGCCCGCGCCGTGATCGCGGCGGAGGCGGCCGCGCACGGCGCCGCGGGGAGGCATGGTGCCTCCGGGATCGGCAGTCTCGAGGATAAGGCAATCGCCTCGGTCGGCCGCACGCTCTACGATCTCTTGATCCGCGGCTATACGCAGAAGCAGTGGCAGACCGACCCGCGTGAGCTTTCGGCCGACATCATCGGCCGCCTGCCGGTCCGCTTCACCTTCGACGATCGCTACTTCGCCGACCGCTATGAGGGCATGCCGCTCGACGGCTACACCGCGATATTCCGCCGGATGCTCGATCATCCCGCGATCGACGTCCGGCTCGGCGTCGACTATTTCGACGTCGGCGATCGCATCAATCCGCGGCAGCTCGTGGTCTATACCGGCCCGATCGACCGCTTCTTCGGCTATGCCTGCGGCCATCTCGGCTGGCGTACCGTCGACTTCGCGCGCGAGGTGCACGACGTCGCGGACTACCAAGGCGCCGCGGTCATCAACTATGCTGACGCCGAGGTGCCGTTCACCCGCGTCCACGAGTTCAGGCATCTGCATCCGGAGCGCGCGCATGCGGAGGCGCGGACGACGATCTACCGCGAATATTCCCGCTTCGCGGGCCGGAGCGACGAGCCGTATTATCCGATCAACACCGCCGCCGACCGCGCCATGCTCGCGTCCTATCACGCCATGGCGGCGTCGCGGCCGAACGTCATTTTCGGCGGCCGGCTCGGCTCTTACAAATATCTCGACATGCACCAGGCGATCGGCGCGGCGCTGAAGACGTTCGAGCACGAGGTCGAGCCGTTCTTCGTTCGCGAAGGCATGCACCCGCGTGACGCGGCCGCGCGCCGCGAAGTCTTGTCGCCCTCGCCGGCGTGATCTAATCCTGCGAGCTGCGGGCAACGAACGCCATAACAAATCGCCCGCGGTCCCCCGGTGAGGAAACAATGAGAAAAACCGTCATTGCCGCGGCTGCCGCCGCCATAGGTCTTGCTTTCAGCGTCGCCGACGCCGCGCCGCTCCCGGAAACGTCGGCGCACCAGGTCGGTTTCTCGGAGCAGGGGCTGGCGCGGCTCGATGACTTCTTCGCGCGCGAGATCGCGGCCAAGCGCGTACCCGGCGCCGTGGTGGCGATCGCGCGCGACGGCAAGCTCGTGCATTACAAGGCGTATGGCCAGCTCGATCCGGTGAAGGGCACGCCGATGCCGATCGACGCGGTGTTCGCGCTGGCGTCGATGACCAAGCCGATGGCGGCGGTTGCTGGGTTGACGCTGATGGAGCAGGGCAAGCTGCCGCTGCAGGCCAAGGTCGCAGAGTTCTATCCGGCGTTCGCCGACATGAAGGTCGGCGTGCAGCAGGCCGACGGCTCGCTGAAGATGGAGCCGCAGGCGCAGCCGATCTTCATCCACGATCTCTATCGCCACACCTCCGGCCTGATGTATGGCGGCCGGCCCGACAGCTCGAGCGCACTGGCGCGGCTCTATCCCGACGGCACCGCGCCGGCGGTCGAGGGCGATACCCAGGCCTTCATCGAGCGCATTACCCAGCTGCCTCTGGTGCATCAGCCCGGCACCGAGTTCGAATATGGCTTCTCGATCGACGTGCTCGGCGCCGTGGTCGAGAAGGTCTCCGGCCAACGGCTTGGCGATTATCTCGCGGCCAATGTCTGGAAGCCGCTCGGCATGAAGGATGCGACGTTCCACCCGGCCGATGCACAGCGCGCGCGGCTGGCGCGTCCGTTCCCGAACGATCCGCTCACCGGCAAGCCGCAAGCCATCAAGCTGCTCGATACGCCGACCAGGTTCGATTGCGGCGGCGCCTGCTCGTTCGCCACCGTCGGCGACTATCTGCGCTTCGGACAGATGCTGCTCAATGGCGGCGAGCTCGACGGCAAGCGCATCCTCAGCCCCAAGACGGTGCAGCACATGACGTCGAACCATCTCGGGCCCGAGATCAAGAACAACGTCGCCGCGGTCGAACCGCATCGCGGCGGCTTCGGCTTCGGGCTGTCGGTCGCGGTGCGGACCGGCGAGGGGCTGTCGTCGGTGCCGGGCAATCCCGGCGAGTTCACCTGGAACGGCGCCTACGGCACGCAGTTTTTCTGCGATCCGAAGGAGCGCCTTGTCGTTGTGGTGGGAACCGCGGCGCCGGGCGAACTGCGCAAATATTATCGTGAGAATGTGCAGGACATCGTCTACGGCGCGATGGTGAAGTGATCGGCCTCGACGTTGTAGAAAAGCCTAGCGTCACGTGGAACGTGGAACAGCAAAAAGGCCCGTCGCTCAAGCTGAGCGACGAGCCTCAAATTCGCGTGGCTACCAGCGCCTGTAGACGCCGGTCAGCGTACCATTGTTGTTCCCTTCAGGACCCACGTCACCCTGGGTCGAGCTCGGCGTTGGATGGTTGGTGCCGTTGAATGAACCGTACCAGCCCGGCTCCGCCGGAGAGTACATCACATCAGGCTGCACGGCCTGATAGCGGGGGCCGCCGTAATATCTCGGACCAGGGTTCCCGTAAGGATAGTAGCCTTGTGCGAACGCGCCTGCCGTTGTTGCGATCAGGGACGCCGCGGCGAGGGACAATATCTTGGTCTTTCGTTGCATTCACACTCTCCTTGCTGGTGTCCCGACCAACGACCGCCATGGAGCGGCGTTCCTGATCTGCCATGCATCTCGCAAAGGCAAATCTGCGCGAGCGTGGGATCAGGTTCTTGTGAAGGGGCTTGCGCTCCGGAAAGGCACTGCCGGGCTCTGCCCGGCAGGATACATCCGTCGCCGGCCCGCGTTATGCTTCCATGTCTATAACGGCGCATGCGCGAGCGGCGCCTCGAAAAACCGGGACGGTTCGGAAAAGGAAGCCCGCCACTGCGGCGGGCAAGGTCCAGGGAGGAAAACGCCCTGACAAGGGAGCGTGCAGCCAGTCTCCCCGATTCGTGCGCGGCTGCGAAGATCGTATAACTACTGTCATCAGGACCGGCATTATGCGAATGCTGCTGGGGCCGCGGCCGGTCGGCAAGGGAATGACAAGGCGCGCTAACACGGCGCAAATACAGGGGAAGTTCATGAGCACGTCTGGAGTTTTTGCCCGCGTCGTCGCGGCGATCGGGGCCGGCGCCTTGGCGTGGCGGCGGATGCAGGGCGCGCAGCCCGCGCCCGCCTGGGGCAGCGCGCCGCAGATCCCGCAGGCCAAGCCCCAGGGCGCGATCCCGACGCTCAAAATGCCGACGGCGCGGGGCTGGGACAAGGACCAGAAGCCGGTCGCCGCGCCCGGGCTCAAGGTCAACGCCTTTGCGGCCGGGCTCGATCATCCGCGCTGGATCAACGTGCTGCCGAACGGCGACGTGCTGATCGCGGAGGCAACGCAAATCGCTGGCACGCCGCGCAGCGTCTTCCACTACGCGATGCAGGCGACGATGCGGCGCGCCGCGGCGCTCGGCGTCAGCGCCAATCGCATCACGCTGCTGCGCGACCGTGACGGCGACGGTGTCGCCGAAAGCCGCGGCGCCTTCATGGAAGGATTGAGCCAGCCGTTCGGCATGGCGCTGGTCGGCGACACCTTCTATGTCGGCAACACCGACGGCGTGGTGGCGTTTCCCTATGCCGCTGGCGCCGATCGCATCACCGCGCAGGGACGCAAGCTCGTCAGTTTCAAGCCCGACGGGCACTGGACGCGCAGCCTGCTGCCGAGCGCCGACGGCAAGAAGCTTTATGCCGGCGTCGGCTCGCTCAGCAACATCGCCGAGAGCGGTTTTGCGGTCGAGGAAGGCCGCGCCGCGATTTATGAGCTCGATCTCGTCGCGGGCACCAGCCGCATCTTCGCCGGCGGCCTGCGCAATCCGGTGGGCATCGCGTGGGAGCCGACCACCAATGTGCTCTGGACCGTCGTCAACGAGCGCGACGGCCTCGGCGACGAGACGCCGCCGGACTATCTGACCTCGGTGCGCGACGGCGGCTTCTACGGCTGGCCCTATTGCTACTGGGGCAAGACCGTGGACGATCGCGTGCCGCAGGATCCGGCGATGGTCGCCAAGGCGATCCAGCCGGACTACGCGCTCGGCGGCCATACCGCCTCGCTCGGGCTGTGCTGGATGCCGCAGGGCACGCTGCCGGGATTCCCCGACGGCATGGTGATCGGCCAGCACGGCTCGTGGAATCGCTCGACGCTGTCGGGCTACAAGGTGGTGTTCGTGCCGTTCGCGAACGGCCGTCCCGCGGGGCCGGCGCGCGACATCCTGTCGGGCTTCCTCGCGCCCGACGAGAAGGTGTCGTACGGCCGCCCGGTCGGCGTCGCGCTCGGCCCCGACGGCTCGCTGCTGGTGGCCGACGACGTCGGCAACGTGATCTGGCGCGTCACGGCGGCGTAGGCGCGGCGACCTCAGACGGATCTGATCTCGCCGCCATCCATGCGCAGCACGGTGCCGGTCATCCAGCGTGCCGGCGGCGACACGGCATAGGCGACGAGGTCGGCGATCTCCTCCGGCGTGCCGAACCGCCTGATGCCGGCCTGCCCGAGGAAGCCGGCCTTGGCGGCGTCCAGATCTACCTGCTTTGCCGCCGCGGCCTTCTCCAGCATCGCGAGGCGGCGTCCGGTCATCACGGCGCCTGGAGACACGCAGTTCACCTGCACGCCGTCGTCGATGCCGCGCTCGGCGAAGGCTTTTGCAAGTGCCTCGATCGCGGCGTTGATCGTGCCCACCGCCGCGGCGCCGACGCGCGGCAGCACGGCGGCATTGCCTGAGGTGAAGATGACAGCGCCTTGCGACGCTTTCAGCGCGTCCCAGGCGCGGATCGTCAGCCGCCTGCCGCCGTGGAATTTGAGCGCGAGGCCGGCGTCCCATTGCGTATCGGTCATCTCGAACAGATCGAGCCCAGGCACAGCGCCGGCGACATTGACCAGCGCGTCGATGCGGCCGAAGCGATCCAGCGTGGCCTTGACGACTTCATCGGCGGCATCAGGCCTGGCGAGATCGAGCTCGAGCGCCAGTGGTGTGCCGCCGCTGGCTTCGATCTCGTTGCCGACCTCGCGCAGCTTCTCGCCGCTGCGCGCGACAAGCACAATGGCGGAAAAATCCCGCGCGAGCCGCAGCGCTGTGGCGCGTCCGATGCCGGAGCTTGCGCCGGTCACGATGGCGACGGATTGGGTCATGTGTACTTCCTTGGAGTGGTCGGCGCGACTGAGTGCATGTGAGCCCGTCATTGCGAGGAGCTCGCGACAAAATTGCATAGCAATTTTGCGCTGAAGCGACGAAGCAATCCATCCTTCCGTTGTGCGGAGCTATGGATTGCTTCGCTTCGCTCGCAATGACGCGGATGGAGTTGTGGGTGCGGACATCCTTGAGTCAGCGGCTAAGGAACTCGCGGATGACCTGCGCGATCTCGTCGGCATGCGTCTCCAGCGCGAAGTGGCCGGTGTCGAGGAATTTGACGACCGCCTTCGGATTGTCGCGCCTGAAGGCCTCGGCGCCCGGCGGCAGGAAGAACGGATCGTTCTTGCCCCAGACCGCGAGGAACGGCGGCTGGTGGGTGCGGAAGTAAGTCTGGAAGGTGGGGTAGAGCGCGACGTTGCTCTTGTAGTCGCCGAACAGATCGAGCTGCACGTCGTGGGCGCCGGGGCGCGCCATGTAGTAATTGTCGAGGTTCTGCCCGTCCGGCGACACCGCCGCCGGATCCGAGGTGCCGTGGGTGTACTGCCAGCGCGTGGTGTCCGGCGACAGGAAGGCGCGCAGCGCGTCGCGGTTCGCCGGCGAGGGATTCTGCCAATAGGCCTTGATCGACGTCCAGCCGTCGCTGAGGCCTTCCTCATAGGCGTTGCCGTTCTGCGAGATGATCGCCGTGATCCGCTCCGGATGCTTGACCGCGATGCGGAAGCCGGTCGGCGCGCCATAATCGAACACATAGACCGCGAAGCGATCGAAGCCGATCACCTCGGTGAAGCGATCGATGACGCCGGCGATGCGCTCGAAGGTGTAGTTGAACTTGTCGCGCGGCGGCATGTCCGACTGGCCGAAGCCGGGCAAATCTGGCGCCACGATGTGGAATTTGTCCGCGAGCTGCGGGATCAGATCGCGAAACATATGGCCCGCGCTCGGGAAGCCGTGCAGCAGCAGCAGCTTCGGCGCGCCGGCCGAGCCGGCTTCGCGATAGAAGATGTTGAAGCCATCGACATCGGCGGTGCGGTATTTGACCTGAGACATCTGTCACTCCTTGTGATCGTGATGTGTGGTGTGGTTTTGCGAGTTCAGGACTTGGCCTGCCCGGCGACCGCGCCGACCGCCTCCCGGATGATGTCGGTGACGAGCTTCGGCGCGGTGACGATCGGGGTGTGATCGACGGGATGTGAGCGCACGGTCGCCTGCATCCGTGCCGCCATGCTGCGCTGTGTCTCGGGCGCGATCATCCGGTCGTCCTCGGCAATCAGGAACCAGGTCGGGACGTCCTTCCAGAGGGGGCGGCCGACAGGCACGGTGATGCAGGCCGGCGAGATCGGCCGCTGCACCGCGGCGAGCACCGCGAGGTCCTCGGACCGCGCGCCCTGCGCGAAGGCCGCTGCGAAAGCGGGCTCCGGCAGCCAGATCAGGCCATTGGCGTCGGGCGCGAGCTTGGGCGCGAACGGATGCGGCGGCAGCCGGTAGAACACGTCGGCGACCGTCTCGCCTTCATCCGTCGCCAGCGCCGCGACATAGACCAGTGCCTTGACGCGCGGCGAGCGGGTCTCGGCGATCACGGCGCCGGCATAGGCATGGCCAACCAGCACCACCGGGCCCGCGACGCGGTCCAGGGTGCGGTTCAGCGCGGCGACGTCGTCGGCGAGCGAGGTGAGAGGCAGCGGCGCCGCCACCGCCGCGATGCCCTCGGCGTCGAGCGCCGTGATCACCCGCGCCCAGCTCGAGCCGTCGGCCCACGCGCCATGGGCAAGCACCACGCTGACATTCTCGTTCGACATTGTCCGCTCCCTCGTTTCAGGCCGGTGTCGGCCGTAACCCTTAAAATGCAGTTTGATAGGTTATCTCGCTTATGGCTCATGACGCGTAACTTGTCAAATGCATTTTATCAGGTTACTGTTTCGTGACTGACGAAGCCGTCAGGAAGCCGTCAGGAGGCCGTCACCGTGCAATCCCATCCGCCCGCGATGTTCATCGCAGATAGCCTGGGCCTCGATTTCATCAATTCGATCGCGACGCCGGTCGATACGCCGGTGGACTGGATCGCCGATGGCGACGGCCTGCTGCGCTGGCTCGCGCAGGCGCAGCTGGTGCCGCCCGATGTGCTCGACGAGCTCAAGGCGCGCGCGACGCCTGGCGAGCTCGACAACGCCGCCGGTCAGGCCCGCGATTTGCGCGAATGGTTCCGCGGCTTCGTCCGCAAGCATATGGGCCGGCCGCTGACGCCGCGGGCGCTCAAGGAGCTCGAGCCGCTGAACCGGCTGCTGGAAAGCGATCAGGCGTTTAGCCGGATCGTGGCGCATCGCCAAAAGGACGGCGGTGATGGCCATGACGGTTTCGCGCTGGAGCGGACGCGGCGCTGGCGCTCGGCCGAAACATTGCTGCTGCCGATCGGGGAAGCGATGGCCAGGGTCGTCTGCGAGGAAAGCTTCTCCGACATCAAGGCGTGCGAGGGCCCGGCCTGCACGCTGATGTTTGCCGACCACACGCGGGCGCGTGCGCGCCGATGGTGCAGCATGGCGATCTGCGGCAACCGCGCCAAGCAGGCAGCGCACCGCAGCCGGATGAAGGACAGGGGCTGAGACCAGCAAAAGACTAAGCAACGGAGACCAACAAAATGGCGGCACTTCCCTTGATTGTGTTCGACGTCAATGAAACGCTGCTCGACCTCGAGACCATGGAGCCGGTGTTCGCCCGCATCTTCAACGACAAGAGCGCGATGCGGCTGTGGTTCGCCAACTTCATCATGTACTCGGCCTCGCTCACGGTGGCCGGCTGCTACGTGCCCTTCACCGATATCGGCGCCGCGGTCATGAAGATGCTGGCCGACACCCGCGGCATCAGGATCGACGAGTCCGACAAGCAGGAGCTGACCGAGAAATTCTCCACCATGCCGCCGCACGGCGAAGTGCCCGGCGCGCTGCGCAAGCTGCGCGCGGCGGGTTTCCGCCTGTTCACGCTGACCGACAATCTGCTCGCGGTGCAGACCCGGCAGCTGACCCATGGCGGCATCGTCGATCTGTTCGAGCGGCGCTTCTCGGCCGATGGCGTCAAGCACCACAAGCCGTCGCGGCAGGCCTATGCCTATGTCGAGAAGGAGCTCGGGGCAAAGCCCTCGGAGTTCTGCCTGATCGCCTGCCACACCTGGGACACGCTGGGCGCGGTCGCCGCCGGTTGGGAGGCCGCGCTGATCAAGCGTCCCGGCAACGATGTGCTCGGCGTCGGCCCGCAGCCGCAGGTCGTCGGCACTGATCTCGACGATGTCGCCGATCAGCTGATCCGCCGCTACGGCGCCAAAGGGTAACGGCAGCTGACGGATTCTCGCGGCGGAGGAGAGGGCAAAACTCCCCTCCAGGCCCGATCGTTCGGAAGCGCATAAAACCGGAATGAAATCCATAGCGGTTCTCAACCATGCCCCTTGAGCTTTCCTCAACTTCCGCGGCCGATGCTGCGCGCGCCACAGGGATCGAAGGAGCTCACAGCATGCCGGCCAAGGGACGAGCGACCGCGACCAACGCCACCGCGCAAGGGCGCGAGGATATCCTTAACGCGCGCGCCATCAGCACGTTGGGCGCCGGCGTCGTCAGCGCGATGAGCGCGGTCGGCGCCGCCGTCATCAAGAAGAACAAGCCGGCACTCGGCAAGAATGCCGATTGGTTCTGGCACATGTTCGCGAAATGCGAGGCCAGGGCCGCGCGCGTTGCCGAGCAGGCCGCGCGCGATCCGGAGGCCTGCGGCGATGCGACCTTCATCGAGGTCTATGCCGCGCAATTGCCGAAGCTGATGACAGCGGCGCTTGAGAGCCACGAGAAGGCGCTCAAGGCGAAGTGATGCAGCGACCATGGAGTCCCGCAACGGTGCTCGTCCCGCTGTCGTTCCCTCTTGGCCTCTCACATGCGCCAAGGTGGCAAGTAGCGGCAACTCTCGCCGATCAGACGGTCTTGCGGGTCAGGCGAAGCCGTCACGCGCCATCGCGCTGACCGGCCCTACGGCCCCGATCGGGCAGCCAGCCTGATCCGCGCCAGCTTTTCTGCGACGGGGGCATGGCGATTTGGTCGGTCTTGGCGTAAAGCACCCCAAATCGTCATGCGGCTGTGCCGCCTGCCGGGTATGCAGCTCCAGGTCGTCCCGCTCGACGTTCTGCGCCCGGACCAATCAAGGTTTCCCATCTCGTGCCCTTTCCGACCACAAGTCCGCCGCTCGCCCGCGCCTTGGCTGAGCGCAACTACGATCAGCCAACCCCGGTCCAGCTCGCGGTGCTCGCCGCCGACGCCGTCGACCGCGATCTCCTGGTTTCGGCCCAGACCGGCTCGGGCAAGACCGTTGCCTACGGCTTGGCCATGGCAAAGGACCTGCTCGACGGCGCCGAGCGGTTCGAGCCGGCTGCCGCCCCGCTGGCCCTGATCGTCGCGCCGACGCGCGAGCTCGCCTTGCAGGTCCAGCGCGAGCTTGCTTGGCTTTATGAACACGCCGACGCCCGCGTCGTCTCCTGCGTCGGCGGCATGGACCCGCGCCGCGAGCAGCGCGAGCTTGCCGAGGGCGCCCACATCGTGGTCGGGACCCCCGGCCGGCTGTGCGACCATTTGCGGCGCGGCCGTCTCGACATTTCGGAACTCAAGGTCGTGGTGCTCGACGAGGCCGATGAAATGCTCAATCTCGGTTTCCGCGAGGATATGGAATTCATCCTCGAGACCACGCCGGACACCCGCCGCACCTTGCTGTTCTCGGCGACGTTCCCGCGCGGCATCGTTGCGCTCGCCAAGCAGTATCAAGAGCAGGCGTTCCGGATCGAGGTCGCCGGTGACGAGGGCGGCCATGCCGATATCGAGTACCGCGCCATCCGGGTGGCCGCCGACGACGTCGAGCACGCCGTCGTCAACGTGCTGCGTTTCCATGAGGCGCCGAGCGCGCTGGTGTTTTGCAACACCCGCGAGGCCGTCCGGCATTTGCAGGCGGCGCTGCTCGAGCGCGGGTTCTCCGTCGCCGCGCTGTCGGGCGAAATGACCCAGAACGAGCGGACCCAGGCGCTGCAGGCGTTGCGCGACGGACGTTCGCGGGTTTGCGTCGCGACCGACGTCGCGGCGCGCGGCATCGACCTGCCGAGCCTCGATCTCGTCATTCACGCGGATCTGCCGAAAGACCCCGAGGTCATGCAGCATCGCTCGGGCCGCACCGGCCGCGCCGGGCGCAAGGGCGTCAGCATCCTGCTGGTGCCGCCGGCACGGCGGCGGCGCGCCGAATTGCTGCTCGATCTCGCCGGTATCGATGTGGCCTGGGGCTCCGCGCCGCAGGCGGAGGAGATCCGCAAGCTCGACCATGATCGCCTGCTGCAGGATGCGGTGTTCTCCGAGGAGGCGACATCAGATGATCAGGCACTGGCGCAGGCCTTGCTCGCCGAACGCGCGCCCGAGGCGATTGCCGCGGCGCTCGCCCGGCTCTACCGCGCGCGGCTGCCTGCGCCCGAAGACATTCTCGATCCCGGCGAGGGACGCGGTCGGGACCGTGACGATCGCCGCGGCGAGCGCGCCTCGCGCCGCGATGATCGTGCCGCCGGGCCGCGATCGAAGGCCGGCAAGTCCTCCGCGCGTCATGGCATGGAGGAGGCGACCGTCTGGTTCCGCGCTGCGATCGGGCGCCGGAAGAATGCCGAAGCCCGCTGGCTGCTGCCGATGATCTGCCGCCGCGGCGGCATCGACAAGCGCGACATCGGCGCGATCAAGATCATGGACACGACCACCGAGTTCGAGATCGCCGCGCGGGTCGCGGAGTCCTTCGCGGTCAAGATCAAGCGTCCGGACAAGGAAGACAGCATCCGCATCGAACCGCTGGCCGACGCTCCGCAGGGCGAGGTGCGCGAGAAGCCGGCGCGCAAGCCCAGGCACGATCCTTGGCGCGACAAGGACGACGGCGGATACAGCGCGCCGCGCGCCGACGAGCCGCGCGACGAGGGGGCAGGAAAGCGGCGCGGCAAACCGGATCGCGAGGCCAGAGCGTTTTCCAGCGAAGGCGCGAGCGGTTCGCGTCAGGACTACGCGTCAAAAAAGGAATCCAGGGACTCGTTCCGATCCGATCGGGACGGAAAAGGCTTCAGGCCGAAATCCGGCGACGAGCCACGGTTCGGGAAGAAAAAGAAGCATCCGGGCAAGTCCAGTCACGCCGGACGCACGCAGTGGCCGGACGTGTCGGCGAAGCCGAAGTTCGGCAAGAAGCCGAAGAAGAAGCGGCGGGGTTGAGGTGGCGTGAACGCGGCTGCCGTGCGGTCAGAATGCGATGTGTGTCTCGACGTCGCAACAAACTCGGTGTCGTCCCGGCGAAGGCCGGGACCCATTACCCCAAATGCTCATTGTTGCGCGACGCTGGGGCCACAATTCCGTTCACAATCACATGCGGTGGTTATGGGTCCCGGCCTTCGCCGGGACGACGATGCGGAGAGATTGCGCGACGAACTTTGATTGGACGTGCGGCCAGTGTCTTCGCTGCCGACTCCGATCCTACGCCACCAGCGCGATTTTCGGCGCGGTTGCGAGCACCGACTGGTTGCGGCCGTTGGCCTTGGCGGCGTAGAGCGCCTTGTCGGCGGCCTCGATCAGGTCGGACCATTGCTGGCCCGCGGTCGGCCGCATGCTGGCGACGCCGATGCTGACTGTCGTGATCAGTTCGCCCGCGCACCATTGCTGGACCTTGTGGCGGATGGTCTCGGCCAGGTTGAAGGCCTCGAGCGCGGTCATGTTGGGCAGCAGCACCGCGAATTCCTCGCCGCCGAAGCGCGCCGGGCAATCGCCGGCGCGGCGCACCGCGTCCGAAATGCAGATCGCGATCCCGACCAGCACCTGATCGCCGGCCTGATGCCCATAGGTGTCGTTGTAGGCCTTGAAATGATCGGCATCGATCATCAATAGCGCGACCGGCTGGCCGTAGCGGCCGGCACGGCGCCATTCGCGCTCGATCTCGCCGTCGAACTTGCGCCGGTTCTTCAGGCCGGTGAGGGCGTCGGTGGTCGCCATCTCCTCGAGCTTGTCCTCGGCGTCGGCGCGGCGGACGATCTCGCGGGCGAGGACCAGCGTTGCGCTGAGCACGAACAGGATCAGAAACGCCATGATCGCGCCGATGCGAATGGCCTCGGTGCGCCAGAGGTTGAAGACGGCCTCGAGCGGCTTGCCGACCACCACGTAAAGCGGCCCGGAGCTGCTGCGCCTGACATAGAGCCGCGGCGTGTCGTCGACCGGGCCCTTGCCCGAGAAGGCGCCGCCCGCCTTCAGGTTCTCGGCCTTCCAGTCCAGCTGCTCCGCGAGGTTCTTGCCGATCACGTCGAGATCGAACGGCGTCCGCATGATGATGGTGCGGTCGTTGCGCAGCACGGTGATGGTGTCGCCCGGCATGAGGTTCAGCCGCCCGAACAGATCGTGGAAATAGCTGAAGCGGATCGAGCCGACCACGACGCCGAGGAAGCGGCCCGCGTCGTCGACGATGCGCCGGCTCAGCACGATGGCGTAGGCGCCGCGATGCAGCATTGGCCGGCTGATGTAAAGGCCGGCATCGGGATTGTCGCGTTGGACCGTGAAATACTCCTCGTCGCTGCGGTTCTCCGGCCGCGGATCGAGGCTCGCCGCGTCAATGGTCAAATTGCCCTTGATGTCGAACACCTGGATCGCGCCGAAATGTTTTGCGGTCGCGGCGTGGTCGAACAGGATCAGCTGGCGCAGTTCCTTGCTGATGTTGCGGATCTCCGGCATCTCGAGATTGCTGGCGACCGCGCGCAGCGACAGGTCGTAGAGCTCGATGTTGCGGCTGACGTCGGCCTCGATACCCGACGCCAGATTCTCCAGGGTGCGGCGGGCCAGCTCCTCCTCGCCGCGGCGCATGTCGAACATCACGCCGGCGCAGACCGCGGAGAAGCCGAGGACGGTCGCAACCGACGAGGCGATCAGCAGCCTTGCCGAGAGCCGCCAGCGCCGCCTTGCGTCCTTTCCGCGCCGAAATCGCATGTCCCGCTCCAAAGCGCCGTCATGCATCGGGAATTGTTGTTGTCGCCTTAAATGGCGACAGCAGCCGCCGAATGGGTTAACGGGTGGTTGCCGGACTTTTGTCATCGAGGACGTTGTGAACGACTACGACGCATTGCGGGATTATCTGAAGAAGCAGCATCTGCCCGAATTCGTGCTGACCTTCGAGGAGATCGAGGCGATCATCGACGCGGCGCTGCCGCGCGCCGCGCACCGGGCGTCGTGGTGGGAGACGTTGCGCAGCCCGCAGGAGAAGATGCCGCAGCGCGAGGCCTGCCTCGAGGCCGGCTACATCGCCACCCGCCAGGCCGACGGCAAGAGCGTCAAGTTCAAGCGCATGCCCAAGCCGCGCTAAGGCGCGATCCTGTAAGGTCGGACAGTCATCGCGGAGAAGGTGCGCTCCCTCTCCCGCTTGCGAGGGCTTTGCGCAAAGGCGAATCTGCGATTCTCTAAGACCGATCTGAAGGGGGAGGCGGGG
>NZ_JADFUD010000054.1:38799-52823 GCF_054820065.1 Bradyrhizobium sp. UFLA06-06 | reverse complement strand
AGTTCGTCGGCAGCGTCAGATGTGTATAAGAGACAGAAGGAGTCCTACGCGGAGATGTGGCACCGCTGGATCTTCGAGGATTATTATCGCACCTATATGCTGCCGCTCGAGAAGTACGGCATCAAGATCCATCATGACGACGTTCAGACTGCCTGGAAGCGGCTGACCGAGAAGCACTACGTCCACAACGTCGCGCAGTTCTTCGCGGTCGGGTGGTCGGCCAACTTCTGGCGCATCGAGGCGCAGACCGACAAGGACTTCGAGTGGTTCGAGCACAAGTATCCAGGCTGGTATGCGCAGTTCGGCGAGTTCTGGAAATGGTACGAGAAGCTGTCGCATCGCGGCCAGACCAACATCCTCTTCAACAACGATGTCGGCTATGTCTATCCGCACCGTTGCTGGTCGTGCCTGGTGCCCTGCCTGATCCGCGAGGACATGGTCACAGGTGAGATCGACGGCAAGCTCTACACGTTCGCCCATGAGCTCGATCGCTGGACGGCCATCGAAGCCTTCGCCGGCGAATACCAGGGGCGTCCGACCCCGGCGATGGGGCGGTTCAGTGGCCGTCGCGAATGGGAAAGCGTCTACCACAATGTCGATATCGCCGACGCGATCAAGGATCTCGGCTTCGTGCGCACCGACGGCAAGACCCTGGTCGCCCAGCCGCACTTGCGCTTCGACGAGAAGGAAATGTGGACGCTCGACGACGTCCGCGGCCACATCCTGAAGAGCCCGCTGCTCACGCTGCGGGAGATGAGCCCGGCCGACCGGGAGACGCATCTCGCTGAGTATCGCAAGGGATTCACCATCAATCCCTGCAACTAACCGAGACGGAAGGAGCCGGCTCCGGCCGGCTCCTTCCCGATCACTCTCCGGAAGATACGCAAGCCTTGGTTTGAGGAGGCCCTATGGGCACGCCCGCTAATGTCGTTCGCCTGCAACCGGTAGGCATAGAATTCGAGGTCGAGGAGAACGAAACCGTTCTTGACGCCGCGTTCCGCCAGGGCATTGCACTGCCGCATGGTTGCAAGGAGGGGCAGTGCTCGGCGTGCAAATGCGTCCTGACCGGAGGCGAAGTCGAACTCAAGAAATACTCGACGTTCGCCCTCAACGAGATGGAGCGAGGCCAGGATTACATCCTGCTGTGCCGGACCTTGGCCTATTCGGATCTCGAGGTGGAGCTCCTCAACTATGACGAGGAGGTGCTGTCGAAATCGATCCCGGTCAGGGACTTCACGGGCACAGTCACGAGCGTCTCCGCGCTGACCCATGACATCCGGCTCCTCGAGATATCGCTCGAGCAACCTCTGAAGTTCTGGGCGGGTCAATATGTCGACATCACGCTCCCGGGGGCAGAGACGATTACGCGCTCGTTTTCCATGGCAAATTCGCCGGTCGAGGGCGAAAAGCTCGCATTCATCATCAAAAAGTACCCGAACGGACGCTTCTCTTCCCGGCTCGACGGAGACCTCGCCGTCGGAACCGCGGTCGGACTCCGCGGACCCTACGGGACCTGCTTCCGGCGAGAAAACAGAACCGGAGCCATAGTACTGGTCGGCGGCGGATCGGGGATGTCGCCGCTGTGGTCGATCCTGCATGATCACATCGAGTCCGGCGAAGCACGCCCGGTGCACTTCTTCTATGGGGCTCGGACGCGCAACGATCTCTTCTATCTCGATCACTTCGCAGAGCTCGCCGCCAAGCATCCGGAGTTCAACTTCGTCCCGGTGCTCTCCCATGCGGCCGATGATACGGCCTGGGGTGGAGCAAAGGGCTTCGTGCACGAAGCCGTCGGAGCGCACCTTCGCGACGCGGGATATGGCGAAGACGTCGACGTCTATGCCTGTGGACCGTCACCGATGATCGAGGCGCTGGTGCCGGTGCTGCAGATGAACGACGTCGAGTCGGATCGCATCTTCTTCGACAAGTTCACACCAGCCAACAACTGAGGTTTTTCGAACAGCGACCGTGCCTTTTATAGAGCCCACCAAGGGAGGAGGAAGACGACCATGACTGCCGTTCAAAGTGTTCCAGCGAAATCCGGTGCAGCAGGCGCTGCGGTATTTCCGGATTCGGACAGCCGCAAGTACCGGTATTTCGAGCCCCGCAGCAAGCGGGCGACACACTATGAGGACGTGACCGTAGACGTTCAGCCCGATCCGGAACGCTATTTGCTACAGGACTGGATCATCTCCTTCCCCAACGGGAAGGGAGCCTACACCAAGGACAACACCGCCGCGCTGAGCTCGAATTGGCATGCCTTCCGTGCGCCCGACCAGGAGTGGGAGCGCACCCACTACCAACGCCAGTCCAAGATCGAGACGATGGTCCAGTCGGTGATCGCCAACGGCCGCAAGTCCGGCGCGCCGAAGGGCTTCGACAAGGCCTGGGTCAAGATCCTGCAAAACCACCTCGGCGCGTGGAAACATGCCGAATTCGGGCTTGGCACGTCGCTAATGCAGGCGCAGCGCTACGGCTACACCCAGATGATCAACAACGCGACCCTGACGAACTCGTCCTACAAGCTTCGTCTGGCCCAGGACATCACGCTCTATCTCGCCGAGATCGGAATGGACATTCCGGGCTTCGACGACGCCGCGGGCAAGCGGGTGTGGCTGGAGGACAAGGGCTGGCAGGGTACCCGCGAAGCGATCGAATCGATCATGGGGTCGGCCGACTATCTTGAGCAGTACTTCGCCACCAACATCGTGTTCGAGCCGCTGGTCGGCGAGCTGTTCCGCAGCGGTTTCCTGATGCAGGTCGGCTCGCCGAACGGCGACTTCATCACGCCGGCGGTTATTTCGGCGGCCGAGGCCGACTATGAGCGCAATCTCGCGAACACAATCGACCTGATTCACCTGCTGGTGACGGACAATCAGCATGCCGCGCACAACAAGAAGCTGTTCCAGGGCTGGGTGAACAAGCACGTGGCGCTCGCCGGCAAGGCGGCCGCCGGACTGCAGCCGATCTGGTCGCAGCCACATTCGAAGCCGGTGCAATACGCCGACGTCCGCGCGCAATCGGTCGAACGCATCAAGAAGATTCTCGGCGAGCTCGGCCTCGTCCTTCCCAAGGAGTAAATTGCAATGTCCGTTGCTTCAAGAAGTGCGACCAACCAGAACATCTTCCAGAAGATGGGAGATCTTCGTTTTGAACAGACGATTTCCCATCAGTGCGGTGTCACCATGAACGACAGCGTCGAGGCGCGCGCCATCGCTGAATTCATGGGCAAGAAGCCGAACGTGACCGTGACCTACCAGCCGGCCCTGATCCGCATCGACGGCGAGGGCAAGCTGATCTTCAAGATGGACGAGATCAGCGACATCCTCGGAAAGGACATGACGGCCGAGATATTCGAAGTGAATACCTCGACCCACTACGGCCGGATGGTGCGCATCGACGACAATACCGTGACGCTGTTCGGAAACATGGATGAGGTCTTCGAATACATCGAGTGAAGCTCCCTCACTGGGGGCCGCATCTTCCCGGTGTGGCCCCACCGTTTCTAGAGTGTTCGCGCCGGGACGGCGCGTGGATTGATCGGACAGAGCTTATCAAAAAATCCTGGAGACCATCATGTTCATAACTCCCACGGGCGAGGAAGTCTTCGTCATCGACGGTCACACCCACTTCTGGGACGGCAGTCCGGCGAACCAGCTCAACATTCACGGCAAGCAGTTCATCGATTGCTTCTACGCCTACCACACGTCGCTCAGTCCAAAGGACAAGCTCTGGCCCAAGGACCAGTTCGAGAAATACAGCGCAGAGCAGATGTACCGCGATCTGTTCGTCGACGGTCCGGACGACATGGCCATCGTGCAGTCGACCTACCTCACGGAATTCTACAAGAACGGCTTCAACACCATCGACCGAAACGCCGAGATGGCGAAGAAGTACAAGGACCGCTTCATCGTCAACGGCGCCTTTGATCCGCGAGATGGTGAGCGGGCACTGGAATACATTCACTACATGAAGGAAACGTTCGGCATCAAGGGCGTCAAGCTCTACACCGCCGAATGGAAGGGCGAGTCGCGCGGCTGGAAGCTCACCGATCCGAACGCATATCGTTGCTTCGAACTCTGCCAGAAGCTCGGCATCACCAACATCCACGTCCACAAGGGGCCGACCATTATCCCGCTGGACAAGGATGCATTCGATGTTCACGACGTCGATCACGCGGCGACCGATTTCCAGGGCCTGAATTTCATCATCGAGCATTGCGGGCTGCCGAGACTAGACGATTTCTGCTGGATCGCCGTGCAGGAGACCAACGTCTATGGCGGTCTTGCGGTAGCGCTTCCGTTCATTCACGGACGTCCCCGGTATTTCGCGGAAGTGATCAGCGAACTGCTGTTCTGGGTCGGTGAGGACAAGATCCTCTTCGGCAGCGACTATGCCATCTGGACGCCCCGCTGGCTGGTCGAGAAGTTCTGGAATTTCGAGCTGCCCGAGGATCTGAAGCAGGAGCACGGTGTCGATCTGACGCCGCAGGCAAAGAAGAAGATCCTCGGTCTCAACGCTGCGCGGCTTTACGGCGTGGATGTCGAGGCGCAGAAGGCAAAGCTTGCGAAGGGTGCCTACGCCACCGCGGCGGCAGGATGACATCACATGAACGCACCGCTCCTGAAGCAAGACCGCAGGACCAGCGAGGTGTGGCAGCGCCTCGCGTTGGTGACAGACCCTGAACTCGACGAGTCGGTGACCGATCTTGGATTCGTCGAGCATGTCACCGTCGATGACGATGGCGATGTCGATATCGTCTTTCGGTTGCCGACTTACTGGTGTTCAGCGAACTTCGCGTTCCTCATGGCCGACGACATGCGCCGGGCGGTGTCGTCGCTGCCGTGGGTTCGCGAGGCGCGGCCGCAGCTTCGGGACCATATGGTCGCGGAGGAGATCAACCGTGGCGTCCGCGAAGGCAGGTCATTTGCTGACGCACTCAAGGAGTTTGCGCCGGGAGGCTCGCTTAACGAATTGCGGGATAAATTCCGTCGCAAGGCGTTCGAGCGGCGCCAGGAGATCATGATCCTGGCGCTGCGGGGGCTAGGTTATGAAGATCCGGAGATCTGCCGGATGAGTTTGCGTGCCTTTGACGAGGTCGAGTTCACTTCGCCGGACGTCGCGCGTCAAAAGCCCCGCTACCGCGAGCTTCTGATTGAAACAGGCGTTGCTTGCCTTCCTGAGGATCGCGCGTTTGTCACCTACGAGGGGGCCCCGATCAAGCGGCACGAACTGACGTCCTATCTGCAGCGGTTGCGCGGAGTGCGCATCAATATGGAGTTCAATAGCTCATTGTGCAGAGGCCTGCTTGCTGTCCGCTATCGCGACGACGGCAACACTGTACGAACGCCGTCACCGTGCGGAGGCTGCGGCAGTTGTGCCGTTCCATCCGGCGGCCTGTGACCGGAGACGCCAGAATTGCGCCGGCGTGGGGCCGCGTTTAGCGGTGCCTGCGAGCGCCAAGAACCGGAGCGGTCAGCAAGTCCGCCCAACCAGACGACACGATGCGACCGCTAGGGAGTGGAACCGATGCCGAAAGTATTACTACATCATATCGAAGCCCGCCGTGCTCTTGCGCGCGGAGTCCAGAAGCTTGCGGCGGCGGTCGAATCGACCCTCGGTCCCAAGGGCATGAACGCGATGGTCGACAGGCCGATCGGCACGCCCATCGTCTCTCGCGATGGCGTCACCATTGCGTCTGAAATCGAGCTGCCCGATCGCTTCGAGAACATGGGTGCGCAGGTGGTGCGCGAGGTCTCGATGCAGACCAACGAAGTCGCCGGCGACGGGACGACTACCGCCATGGTGCTTGCAAATGGTCTCATCCAGGGAGGCGTTGCGGCACTGGAGCGGGGCGCCAAGGCCGTCGATCTCTGCAAAGGGATCGATCGGGCCGTCGAGGTTGTCGTCGAGGCCCTGAAGAGCTCGGCAATTGCCGTATCGGATCGCAAGACGCTCGAGGCGGTGGCAACGATCGCATCGACCGACGCTCATCTGGGCAGTTTGATTGCGGAGGCGGTCCAGCGCGTCGGCAAGGACGGCATCATCAGTTCCGATTACGGGCTGACGACCAGCACGACGCTCGAAGTCGTCGAAGGCATGTCGTTCGATCGCGGCTATATCTCCCACCACATGGTGACGGATGTCGAAAAGATGGAGGTGGTGCTCGATCAGCCCTACATTCTCCTGACCGACCTGAAAATCAAGACGCCGGCCGAGCTGGCGGCGGTGCGTGCGACGGTCGCCACGACCGGGCGGCCGCTTGTCATCGTCGCCGAGGAGATTGCGCCGGAAGTGGTCGTGACGCTGCTCGGCGATGACAACCGCGGCAGGATCCTGGTGGTCAATCCGCCTGACTATGGTCACTGGCGCAAGGCGATGATGGACGATCTCGCCATCATCACCGGGGGACGGGTTATCGCACGCGAGCTTGGCGGCAAGCTCGAAGAGACGAGTCTTGCCGATCTCGGCACCGCGCGGCAGGTGCGAGCCAGCGCGCGCGAAACGGTAATCATCCGGGGCGGCGGCGACGATGCGGCGATCGCGGCGCGGCGCCAGCAGGTGGCCAAGCAGCACGACCTGGCACCGCCGAACATCGAACAGGACAAGCTCAAGGAACGGCTGGCGAAGCTCTCGGGCGGGACCGCCGTGATCCTTGCAGGCGGCGTCACTCCCGTGGAGCAGAAGCGGACGATCCAGCTGATCGACGATGCGCTCAGCGCGGCGCGGGCCGCGGCGGAGGAGGGCATCGTGCCCGGTGGCGGCACGGCGCTGGCGCAGTGCGCGCCGGTGGTGGCGCGCGCGCTCGGCAACATCAATGGTGACCTGGGTGAGGGCATCAAGCTGGTGCGAGAAACCCTGTCGCGCCCCGCCGCCTTCATTGCCCGCAATGCGGGTCATGATGCGGAGAAGGTCGTGGCCGATCTGCAGGGTTCCCGGGCGGGTGTCGGGTTCGATGCCGCCAACGGTGTATTCATCGACATGGTGTCGGCCGGCATCGTCGATCCCGTTCGGGTGACCTATACCGCGCTTCGAAACGCCGCTTCCGTCGCGACGCTGGTGCTGACCACCAACACCCTGATTGCCGATGTGCCGGAATACATCGATCCGACACAGGGGCCGGCACTGGGCGGCGGGGCGGAGAAGCTTGGACGCGCATGAGGCATGTGTATGCGGTCCGCGTTCCGCCGCGCCGTCTCAGGAGACGACGTGCGCCGCGACCAGGGCGACTAAGGCCTCGATATCGAATTCATCACCAGGGAGGGGGAGTTATGCGTAAGTATGTTGCGGAATTTATCGGTACGTTCGCGCTGGTATTCTTTGGCTGCGCGACCGTGATCTTCATGCGGGCCGAGGTCGGCCTGTTGGGCGTGGCGTTCGCATTCGGCCTCTCCGTGGTCGCAATGGCCTATTCGATCGGACATATCTCGGGAGCTCATCTCAATCCGGCCGTCAGCCTCGGGATGCTCGTCGCCGGCCGGATGTCGCCGCGGGATTTCTCCGGCTATATCGTTGCGCAGTTCATCGGAGGGATCGCGGCTGCAGCCGTGCTGTACCTCATCGCGGAAGGCAAGGTCGGAGGTTACGACGTCGCGGCGAACGGCTTTGGCCAGAATGGCTGGGGCCAATATGGCGTTCTCTCCGCGTTCGTGTTCGAAGCGTCGGCAACCTTCTTGTTTCTGACGGTGATCCTTGGTGCGACACAAAACGGAGCGGCATCCGCCTATGCGGGGTTGGTGATTGGTCTCACCCTGGTTGCGATCCATCTCGCCGGCATCGCCGTATCGGGCTCATCGGTCAACCCGGCGCGCTCGCTGGGGCCTGCATTGTTTGCGGGTTCCGATGCGCTGTCACAGGTATGGCTCTATTTTGTGGCGCCTTGCCTGGGGGCCGCACTGTCCGGTTACGTCTTCAAGGCGGGGGTGACGCGCCAGATGGTGGCGACGGCGTGACGTTCGCGATCGAATGATTGATTGCACCGTGACAACGATCTGGAACGGGTTACAATCTTGAAAGCCTTGGCATGAGCCGAAGGAGGCAGTGTAACAAGCCTCCAAGCTCATCCGATCAGCCGGGCGGGAGGAAAAGGGACATGGTCTACATCATCTCCAAGCGTGACGGCCCGCATCGGGAAGAGGTGGCGGCCAAGGACTTCCTTCAGAAGAACCGCACGACGATCAACGCGCTCGCCAATCATCTGACGCTCGGGCGTTGGCAGCAGTTGCGCAATCCGACGCCCCCTTCGCAGCCCCAACCATCGGGCAAGCTCTGGTCCACGCCTCCGGCTCGCCCGAAAGAGGTCGAGCCCTATGTGCGGATCAGCCATAATGGTCGCGTCGTCATCGCCGATCTCGCGTCAGGACGGCAGCTCGATTTTGTCGGTGAACTGCGCGGCAAGGGCCAATCGCGATACTTCGCTTTGGCGACACGCGAGAACGGGATCTTCGAGCCGCTGGATGACGAATTGTACAAGGTCCTGGCCGACCTCGAGGGAGTGAGTGTGCCCGACGAGGCGTCGGAAGCCAACCTGGAACAGATCATCTCGGGCCGCCTCGGCCTGGACGCGATCTCCAGAAACGTCGAATGATCTCCGTGAGCGAGGCCTGCGGGGATCCTGATGGGATCCGGCTCAGTTCGTGTTTGCCGATCGGGTTGCTGTTTGCCAACGTAAGTATGGTGCTCCAATGCTGACGGAAACGCTTATGGCCAAGCCGCCGTTTTCCCTGGAAAGCTACAGAGCTCCGGACACGGAGCAGGGGCGGCCGTACGATGAGCGGGAAACCAACAAGGCATGGGAAAATTTCCTGACGTTCGGAGACCTGAGGCGTGAAAACGCGCCGGTGCGCGGCGTCATCGAGGAATCATGGCAGCGTAGCGTCAAGTCTGGGGTCGATGCGCGCGGCAGGGGAAGCAATCTCCTCGCATCGCCCGACGATCTCTATGAGCTGCGTCTCAAGAACGACGACCTGCTTGGTTCAAGCGCCGAGACCTTCCGCCGTATTGCCGAGGTCCTCGGTGACGCAGCCACGATGGTGGTCATCACCGACAGGAACGGCGTTGTGCTGGAGGTCGGGGGCGATCGCCGGACCATCGATGCAGGACACGATATCTGCCTGGAAGCAGGTGCAGCCTGGGGCGAAGCGGTCACCGGGACCAATGGCATCGGTACAGCGCTCGTCACGGGGAGGCCGGTTCATGTCCATGCGGCCGAGCATTTCTCAGAGGGTATCAAGGCGTGGACATGTGTCGGTAGCCCCATTCGAAGTCCGATCGACCGCAGCATCATCGGCATCGTGGATTTTTCCGGACCTCAGGCAATCTTTCACCGGCACAATGTGGCCTTGGCGGTGGTCGCGGCCCATCACATCGAACTGGCGCTCTCGGAAAAAATCCGCATTGAGAGAATGCGGCTGCTCGAGGCGAGCATTTCCCGAATGCCGGGGATGAACAGTGCTGATGGGGTCGTCATTCTCGATCGGTTCGGCAGGGTCGTTCACCATAACGACATGGCATCTGTTCGCTGGCGACGGATTGCGCAGTCGCAGGACTTGAGCATCGGAAGCCAGCTTCTCCCAAACGACGAGGGCTTTCTGGCGAGAGACCCTGCCAATGGGCTGCCCGAGGAACTGCGCGAGCAGCGGATCGAACCGTTGGTGGTCGACGGCGTCGTGAAGGGCGCAATGCTCGTGCTTGCGGCGAAGCCACGCGCGAGTGTTGCCCGATCCCAGATGTCGCCAGCGGCCCGCGCCGCACTGGTCTCGGCCAGGGAAGCGATCGTTGGATGCAGCGACGCATTGTTGCAAACGATCGAGAAGATTGAGCGAGCAGCGCTCGGACGAACCGCAATCCTGCTCGAGGGCGAGACCGGCGTCGGCAAGGAACTCTTCGCCCGTCTGGTTCACGCCGCCAGCCAGAATACCGGTAAGGAGCCGTTCATTGCCTTCAATTGCGGTGCGGTCTCCAAGGAGCTTCTCGGCGGCGAATTGTTCGGGCATGCGCCGGGCGCGTACACCGGCGCTACGCGCGAGGGCAGGCCTGGGCGGTTTGAGTTTGCCAATGGCGGTGTGCTCAGCCTTGACGAGATCGGCGAGATGCCGATGGACCTGCAGCCTTACCTGCTCCGTGTGCTGGAAGAGCGCGCGGTGTATAGGCTTGGTGACAGCAAGGCGCGACCTGTGGACGTCCGGCTCGTAGCGTCGACCAATCGGAATCTGAAGCAGGAGGTGGCTGAGGGACGTTTTCGCAAGGATCTGTACTTCCGGATCGGTGTCGTCAAGTTCACCATCCCGCCACTTCGCGAGCGCCTGGGCGACGTCGAGATTCTGATCGATCATTTCAACAGGCAATTTGCGGAGACCTATAGCACCCAGCCGCTACGTTTCGAGGCAGCGACCATGGAGTTGCTGCGGGGCTATAGCTGGCCGGGGAACGTTCGCGAGCTGCGCAATCTGGTCGAGAACCTCGTGCTGATGACGATCACCGGCATCGTCGCTCCGAGGGATTTGCCCGAGGATTTCGTGGAAGTGGTGCCGGCCCAGTCCTCCTCGGCGCCCTCGCAGGTGGACCATAGCTCGACGGGATCGGAAGGCGACGAAATCGCGCGTTTCGACGAAGTGGAACGCCGCGCCATCGAGCGGGCCGTCGCGAATGCTGGCGGTAACATTGCCGCCGCTGCCGAGAAGCTGGGGCTTTCGCGCGCGACGCTGTATCGCAAATTGCACCAATACCGTTCCCGGACCTGAGGGCGAGGCATGGCGGCAGTCTGGGATGAACAGAACGGCGGAGAGGGGCCTGCCAGCGCGGCGGCGCTGGCGTCGCAGATCCTTGCGCGCGCGGACCGCGACGTCACCTTCGTGGTGCAACTGCTCGGCGAAAGCCAGGATCTGCTCGTTCGACATTTCATCGTGTTCATCGAGGTCGAACTCGCAAAGCACGGCATCAGGTACGGCGCGCATCCGTTATTGCGTCCCTTCATCGAAACCCATGCACGCGAGCTCTCGGAATTCGTTTTGAAGGGGATCGGCTTGCGGCATCGGTTCGGCCTTCAGGCCATCGAGACGATGGCGGGCGATCCAGCGCGGTTGCTGAGGGTCGATCTGTGGGATTCGCTGCAATCTCACATCAATGACGCGCAGCAACACTTTGTATCTGGTGTCGGAGGCCTGCAGCGGATCCTGTCTCAAATCGAGGCGGATGCATGAGTAACGCTCCTTCGACCCTGATCGAAGTGCTGAAGGAGCGGTTGGTCGTCGTTCAGCAGATATCGGCCGCTCAATCGCGCAACCTTCTCAACCTTCAACTTGGCGGTGGGGCCGAGTTTGAGATTCAGGAGATTGAGCGCGAGATTGCCGCGGCGGGCGCCTCGCGTCCGCTCGCCGAGGCGCTCGAGGAGGCACGGGCGCGTCTGAGTAGCGCAACGGCCGGAATGGCTGCATGCGACGCTCAATGCGCTGCGCTGGAGCAGCGCCTTGAGGATCTTGACAGGTGGATTGCGGCGAGAAGGTGAGACTTTCGATGGACACGATGGAAGCAGAGACTGCCACGCTTTATGATTTGCTCGGGCGGCACTGGACGGTCGGGACGCCGGTCACCAGCACGGCCTTCGCGGGCGACGGAGTCGCCTTTGCGCTTGCCGATGGCGCTCTGGCGATCGCTCCCTTGACCGATATCGAGCCGCCGCAGGATCGCTGTCGCATCGCGCTGGACGGGGGCCGGGCCACAATCTCGCCACGGCGGAAGCCTGTGCCTCCGTTGATGAAGGTCATTGCAAGTGATGCTCCGCTTCATCTCGCCTTGATCGGGACGTCAGGTTTTGTTGCTAGTGATCACAGCCGGTTGCTTAGCGTGTCGACATCCGGCGTCACGCGCCTGATTGCGGACCATGGGTCCCCAATCGATCTGGTCGCTCCGGTGCAGGCCGGGGGCATTTTGGCCGCTTCCGGCGGATCGGTCATATTTTACAATTCCAATGACGATGTCGGCTGGCTCCAGGAGCGCGCTGGCGGGAATGCATCGGCATTGGCGGCGTCAGGGGATCGTCGGCGCTTTGCGATCGGAGTCGACAATTGTCTCCTCGTTCGCGCCTTCGGGGCACGACCAGAGCCGGCGGTTTCATTCGAGCTCGGACCAATCTCCAATCTGGCATGGAGCCCGGACGGATGCTGGTTGGCCGTGTCCGTCGTGGGGACAGGCGTCGTTCTGGTCCGCCTTGCCGATGCTCGGATCGTTCGGGTTTCCAGTTATCCCGGGAGCACATCATCTCTGTCGTGGAGCGCGGATTCGCGCATTCTTGTTACGAGCGGGGCCTATCGGATCATCGCATGGGACATTTCCAGCCTCAGCGACGACAGCGAACGGCCGGCCAGCCTTACGACAGGCCGTGCCAGACCCGTACTCGTGGAGACGGTGGATATGCACCCGGAGGGTCGGCTGATCGCAGCAGGTTACGGCGACGGTATGGTGGTCGTCGCCAGGATCGGGGAAGCCGACGAACTGGTCGTCAAGCCACCTGGGCGGGGTGCGATCCACGCACTGCGGTGGTCGCCCGATGGCCAGCATCTTGCATTCGGTACTGACAACGGGGACGCGGCGATCGTCACGTTTCCCGCTCACATTTTCAAATAGCTGGCCCGGTGGTCACCAGGAGGGAAACCATGACATCTACTCGATCGCTCAATGAAGCCGATAGCAAGGATCAGTACTTCAAGGAGCTGGCGGAACTTTCCGAACGGATGATCGCCGCGCACGGAAAGGAGTTCTCGATGGGCGCTCTGGTGCTGGCCGCAAGGTTCATCGCCGAAAACAAGCCTTTCGAGCGAAGTGCGGCAACGACAAGCTGAGGAAAGCGTGCGATGTCTGTCATTACGGGCGTCCCGTTAGGACTGGACAAGAACCTCAGCTTTGTGTCTGGAGCGCGTGCATAGCTCTGTAAGACCGGGAGAATTTGGCGCACCCTACACGATCCGAACTAGCCACCTTTGCCTTCGGGAGCAACGCTAAGCCGTTGCCTCGCATAGCAATTCGAGATGGTTGCAGGTCCCCGCAACCAAAATCCGGACCGACCGGTTCCGATAAAATGGCCCGCATTTCGCGGGCCATTTTTGTTTTGGAGGACAATCGGGCCTCGTGTCGTCGACTGATTGGGCGCAGATCGCGGCGTTTCCGCAACGCGGGGCCGCTCCCTAGACGATGAAATGGAATTCGTGCCACGCACTCCAGCTGATGCCATCGCTGGCGCGAACCCAGAGGTCGTCAGGTACGGTGCCGCCCTGGAATGTCGTGCTGGCAATTTGAGCCGCGCTGACGTTGATGGCGGTGCCGGTGGGCTGCGCAGTCCCGCCAATGCTCCAGTGGCCGCTGCTTGCCGACGGCGTCGAATCCCAGAATTGGTACTGTGCCATACTGTCGCCGTCGGCATCCGTGACTGAAAACAGGCTCAATGCGGCCACGCTCTGATTGGCCGTCGCGTGGAAGTCGGACGCCGTCACGACGGGAGCGCTGTCAACCGGTGCGGTGACGTGAAATTCCTTCCACGCCCCCCAGGCAAAGCCGTCGTAAGCCCTCACCCAGAGATCGTCCGAACCCGAGCCGCTTTGAAAGCTTGTGCTCGAGAGCTGAGCTGCCGTGACATTGATGGCAGCATTGGTGCCTTGGGCGACTCCCCCGACCACCCAGTGCCCGCTGCTCGCATCCACCGTCGAATCCCACACCTGATAATTCGTGATGGTGTCGGCATCCGCGTCGGAGACCGAGAACAGCGTGGAGGCCGCGATATCCTGGCCGTGGCTCGCCGAATAGTCGGCGGCCGAGACAATCGGAAGGTTGTCGGCCGGGGCATTGACGTGAAACTCCTTCCAGTTGCTCCATGTCATGCCATCAAAGGCTCGCACCCAGAGGTCGTCAGAACCCGATCCGCTCTGGAACGATGTACTGGCCAGTTGCGCCGCGCTCACATCGATGTTCTGGCCGGTGGGCTGTATGACGCCGCCCACGACAAAATGCCCGCTGGCAGGATCGGCGGTCGA
>NZ_JADFUD010000054.1:0-38701 GCF_054820065.1 Bradyrhizobium sp. UFLA06-06 | reverse complement strand
GAGTCCCAGAACTGATAGTTGGTCATCGCATCGCTGTCGCCGTCGCTGACCGTGAACAGGCTTGCCGCCGCGATATCCCGGCCATGGGTGGCGGTCATATCCGACGCGCTGGCCACAGGAGCATGGTCGATCGGCGCGTTGACGTGAAACTCCTTCCAGTTGCTCCATGTGATGCCATCAAAGGCCCGCACCCAGAGGTCGTCAGACCCCGAGCCGCTCTGGAATGACATACCGGCCAGTTGCGCCGCGCTCACATCGATGCTCTGGCCGGTGGGCTGTATGACGCCGCCCACGACAAAATGCCCGCTGGCAGGATCGGCGGTCGAGTCCCAGAACTGATAGTTGGTCATCGCATCGCTGTCGCCGTCGCTGACCGTGAACAGGCTTGCCGCCGCGATATCCTGGCCATGGGTGGCGGTCATATCCGACGCGCTCGCCACAGGAGCATGGTCGATCGGCGCGTTGACGTGGAACTCTTTCCAGGCCCCCCATGTCGTACCGTCATTGGCTCGCGCCCAGAGATCATCCGAGCCGGAGCCGGTCTGGAACGAGGTGTTGGTGAATTGAGCGGCCGTCACATCGATGGCTATGTTGGAAGCCTGCGCTACTCCGCCGATCACCCAATGGCCGCTGGCGGGATCGGTCGTTGAATCCCAAACCTGATAGCCGACGATCGTATCTGAATCGGCGTCGGTTACACTGAAGAGACTCGATGCGGCGATGTTCTGGTTGTGGATGGCCGACACGTCGGTTGCGATGACCACCGGCGGATGGTTCGGGTACGGAACCGCCATGAACGAGACCCATGCCCCCCACTGAATTCCATCGTAAGCCCTGACCCAGAGCTGGTCGGAAGCTGAGCCGAATTGGTAGCTCGTCTGGGCAAACTGCGCGGGAGTGAGATCGATCTCCGTATTGGTGGCCTGAACGACACCGTTCACGACCCATGCGCCGTTGCCATTGCTGTCCCAAAGCGCGTATCGGGTGATCGTATCGAGATCCGGGTCGGTGGCGGTAATCAGACTCGAGGCCGCGACCGACGTTTGTCCGTGTACTGCTGCGATGTTTGATGCGTGAACAACTGGAGCGAGATCCGGACCTGGCGTGGCGTTGAAACGAACCCACGCGCCCCAAAGATATCCATCATATGCCCGGACCCAGAGCGTGTCTGAGGCTGTGCCGAACATATAACTCACTTGCGAGATGTTGGCCGCCGAGACGTCGATTTCGGCATTGGTGGCTTGCGCGACACCATTGATGGCCCAATGCCCGTGGCCCTCGGTGTCCCACAACGCATACTGGGTGATCCCGTCGCCATCCGCGTCGCTCGCTGAGAACAGTCCCGATCCAGCCACCGAGAGCTGTCCGTGCGTGCCGGTCACGTTGGTGGCCGTGACCGTTGGGGCGCGATCGGCCGGAGAAATCACGAAGGATTTCCAGTCGCTCCACAAATAGCCGTCGAAAGCTCTGATCCACAGCGTGTCCGAGCCGGGTCCGGCCTGGTAATTCGTTTGAGCCAGCTGCGAAGCACTGATGTCGATCTCGGTGTTGGTGCTTTGGACTGTTCCGTTCACCGTCCAGTGACCGTAGCCGTTGCTGTCCCACAGGGCATATTGGGTAATGCTATCGCCCGCGGCCATGTTCACCGAGAACAGTGACGAGGCCGAGAAAACCTGATTTCGAGCCGCGGTCTGATCGGCAGCCGTTACGACCGGTGTCGTCCGGATGCTGTATCCGAGATCCTTCAGAACTCCGATGTCCAGGTTGGAGATCGCGTACTGGTAATTGCCGTAGAAGACGATTCCGTTCATCAGGTCCAGCGTGAGCGGATCCTGAACGGTCGAGGGGCTGGCGTAGAGGTCGGATTGCTGATTGCCAAAGTGGTAGTAGTTCTGGGTGGTGCTGTTCGTGGTCAAAGGCACCGGGCCGCCGTAAGCGGCCTCGGCATTTGCACCGACAAAGTAAGCGCCATATGCAGTCTTTTGAATCAGAGTGTCGAACGTTGACTCATAGCTGCCGGCCAGTTGGCCGCTCTGGTCGTACCAGCCCACCATGCCGAAACCATGCATGAGCTCATGGAGAAAAACGTTGATCGGATTGATTACGTTTCCAGGGACCTGACTGGAGTAGGTCAGACCATAATCCAGGTCGATGTACTGGAAATAGCCCGGATCGATGTTGATGGTGATGTCGCTTGTCGTTCCCGGGACATGCTGTCCGGTGGTCAGCTCGTACTGGCTGGATGGCTCATACACGGCGAGCCCGCCGCTTGTGCCGATGTAGTAGCTGGAGGTAGGCCCGCCATCGGCACGGCCGACGGCGGTCGGCAGGATGTTGAGTGACACAACCAGAGTGCCAATGCCCAGGATATATTGCTGCCAAATGTTGAGGGCCTGCTCAAGATCGTAAACGAGAGACGCGTCAGCGGATCCGCCGACGTTCGACGGATCGTTCAATGTTACTGAATAATTCCAGGGCATCTCGGTCGGGCTCTCAATCTATGGTAGCACGGGCGTAATAAGTGACATTCAACTGACTGCCGCGGTGTAGTCAACAGACGCGAAGGGGCCGGCGCCGACGCGGCATCCGTGCCGCTCTCCGTAAGACTACGGACCTCGGTCCGATTTCGAATGACTCCGCGAAGGGTTCCTCGATCGGCATGATCGAGTTCGCGAATCCGGCGCCGCCGTTCATAACGCCAATTGCATCTCGCCGGAGAGCCATAGTACTCTGGCTGTCATATTCATCTGCTGCTCTTTGGTTCGCTGCGAACAGTCAGTTTGCACTGACGGCGAGGTTGTAAGGGCGGGGGCAGGGCGCGCTTACGGCAATCTCGGCTCATTCGACTGCAGTCAATTTCAGCTACTCAACAGATTAATCGCGAAATGATTGAAACGCGGAGCGGCAGCACAGCAGACAGCGGGATAGTTGCACTCGTGATGTTGCTGCGTTTTCACGGTATCCCGGCCGATGTCGACCAGATTCGTCATCAATTCGGGAATGGCTCGTTCGGAACGCCGGAGATGCTGCGCTACGCGCGCTCGACCGGCGTCAAGGCCCGCGAGGTGACCAGCAACTGGTTGAGGCTGGAGAAGGTCCCGCTTCCTGCCATTGCCCTGTTGCGCGACGGCGGCCATCTGATCCTTGCCAAGGTGGGCGCAGACAAGATCCTCGTTCAGTCACCCCTGTCAGAGCGCCCGGAGTTGATCACGAGGGCCGAACTGGAGGCGGTGTGGGCCGGCCGGCTGATCCTGGTGAGCCGCCGGGCGGGACTGGTCAACCTTGCCCGTCGCTTTGATTTGTCATGGTTTCTGGGAGCCATTCATAAATATCGCTACCATTTCCTGGAGGTGTTGATCGCCTCCTTTTTCTTGCAGCTGTTTGCGCTGGTGTCGCCGCTGTTTTTCCAGGTGGTGATCGACAAGGTCCTCGTTAATCACACGCTCAGTACGCTCGATGTGCTCGCGGTGGGTTTGATAGGCATTGCGGTTTTTGAGACGGCCCTCGGCATATTGCGGACATACCTGTTCTCTCACGTGACGAACAGGATCGACGTCGAGCTGGGAGCCCGCCTGTTCCGGCACCTCATCGGACTTCCGATCGCCTACTTTCAGGCGCGCCGGGTTGGCGACTCGGTTGCGCGGGTCCGCGAGCTCGAGAACATTCGCAACTTCCTGACCGGATCGGCCCTGACGGTGGTGATCGATCTGTTCTTCACCGCAGTTTTCATCGCGGTGATGTTCGTCTACTCGCCGATCCTGACCTGGATCGTCCTTGGATCCTTCCCGCTTTATGTCGGTATCTCGGCCGGCGCGACGCCGCTGTTCCGTCAGCGGCTGGACACCAAATTCGAGCGCGGCGCCGAAAACCAGGCCTTTCTTGTCGAGAGCGTGACGGGTGTCGAGACGATCAAGGCCATGGCGCTCGAACCGCAGATGCAGCGCCGCTGGGAGGAGCAGCTTGCCGAGTACGTTGCCGCGAGCTTCCGCGTGCTCAGCCTGGCGAATGTTGCGAGCCAATCAGTTCAGTTCGTGAGCAAGCTCGTCACCGCGGTGATCCTTTACGCCGGTGCCAAGCTTGTGATCGACGGCAGCCTCACGGTGGGCGAGCTGATCGCCTTCAACATGTTCTCCTCGCGCGTCAGCGCTCCTGTTCTGAGGCTGGCGCAGCTCTGGCAGGACTTCCATCAGGCCAGGCTCTCGGTCGCGCGGCTGGGCGATATCCTGAACACCCCGGCGGAGCAGACGTTCAATCCCGGTCGCGCGGTGCCGCCTCCCATCAAGGGCCAGGTCACACTCGAGCACGTATCCTTCCGATATCGTGTGGATGGGCCGGAAGTGCTGCACGACATCAACATCAACATTCCCGCCGGCCAGGTCGTCGGCATCGTCGGTCCGTCCGGCTCAGGCAAGAGCACCTTCACGAAGCTGGTCCAGCGCCTTTACGTCCCGGAAAAGGGCAGGGTTCTTGTCGATGGCGTCGATCTTGCGATGGTCGATCCGGCGTGGCTGCGTCGCCAGGTCGGCGTCGTCCTGCAAGAGAACGTGCTGTTCAATCGCAGCGTACGGGAAAACATTGCGCTCGCCGACCCGGCCGCGCCGATGCAGCAGGTGATCGCGGCGGCCCAGCTTGCGGGAGCTCATGAGTTCATTCTGGAGCTGCCGGAAGGCTACGACACCGTCGTAGGCGAGCGCGGCAACAGCCTGTCAGGCGGGCAGCGGCAGCGTATCGCGATCGCGCGGGCCCTTATCACCGACCCGCGCATCCTGATCTTCGACGAAGCGACCAGCTCGCTGGACTATGAAAGCGAAAGGGTCATTCAGGACAATATGAACCGGATCGTGAAGGGGCGAACGGTCTTTGTCATTGCGCATCGTCTGTCCGCGGTCAGGCGCACCGATCGAATCATCACCATCGATCGCGGGCGGCTGGTCGAACAGGGATCCCACGAGGAGCTGCTAAGCACAGGCGGAAGATACGCGTCACTGTACCGGTTGCAGGCGGGGATCCATGAAGTCGGCTCGTGAAGCGCTCCCGGCCGGGGGTAAATCGAGGGACGAACTGGCTTTCCTGCCGGCCGCCCTCGAAATCGTCGAGACGCCGCCATCTCCGACGGCCAGACTTACAGGCGTCTTGATTGCCGCGTTGTTCTGTTGCGCGGTCGCGTGGGCCGGTCTCGGCAAGATCGACATCGTTGCCTCTGCGTCGGGAAAGATCGTGCCGGGCGATCGTGTCAAGCTGGTTCAGCCGCTCGAAATCGGCGTGGTCCGGGCCATTCACGTTCGCGACGGCCAGACCGTCAAAGCGGGCGAGGTTCTGATCGAGCTGGATCCGACGAGCAATCAGGCGGAGCTTCAGCACCTGAAAAACGATCTTCTCTCGTCATTGCTGGACATTTCGCGCACGCGCTCCGCACTCGACGGAAACACCAGCGCGCTGGACGGGGCGCCGGACGACACGCCGCCCGCCTTGATTAAAATGCACCTGGAGTTCTTGCGGAGTCAGGATTCGGAGCAGCGCGCCAAGCTGTCGGAACTGGACCGGCAACGGGTCCAGAAGGTCGCGGAGACCAGGACAATCGAGGCCGGCATCGCGAAGATTGATGCTTTGCTTCCGGTGCTGCAGGAGCGGGTCGGGGTTCGCAAGTACTTGGCCGACAGGGAGTACGGTTCAAAGCTGCAATATTTGTCGGAGCTCCAGGAGCTCGTTGGGCTGCAGCAGGACATCCTGGTGCAGCGGAGCAAGCTCGAGGAGGCCAATGCAGCCGTGGCGGCCCTCGATGAGACGCGCGCCAAGCTTGTCTCGGAATACCGCCACCGCTTGTACGATGATCTGGCCAAGGCGACGCAGAAGGCCGGCAGCCTCAAGGATGAGGTGGCCAAGGCCGAGCACCGGACGAACCTTCAGAAGCTTGCGGCGCCCATCGATGGCGTGGTGCAGCAATTGGCCGTGCATACGGTCGGCGGGGTCGTAACTCCCGCCCAGACGCTCGCCGTGGTGGTGCCGAGCGATAGCCAGATTGAAATCGAAGCGATGGTTTCGAACCGCGACATCGGCTTTGTGCACCCGGGTCAGGACGCCGAGATCAAGGTCGAGACCTTCAACTTCACGCGTTACGGCCTGCTGCACGGCAGGATCGTCAGCGTCTCGCGCGATTCTGTCTCCCGGGACAGGTCGCGGGACTCTGCCCGCGAGACGAATGGCGGAGGGACGGAAGAAAGCAGCGAGCCAAAGGGCCAGGCGCCGGCGTATATCGCGCATGTCTCGATTGACCGGACCAAGATGATCATCGACGACAAGGAGATCAGTCTTTCGCCAGGGATGGCCGTCACCGTCCAAATCCGGACGGGCGCCCGCAGCGTCATGAGCTATTTGCTGTCGCCGATCATGCGCTACCGGCAGGATGCTCTCCGAGAGCGGTGAAAGCCGGCAGGTCGCCCCGTCATGACGGGGTCCGGGATTCCACGTGGCTCAAGCTTGGATCGGATTCGTGTATCGCAAGGCAGTTTTGCCCGGCGTCGTACGTCCGATATCCAAGGCCGTTCAGCCTGCGAACGAGCTCAGCCTTGTCGGTCTTGATGAATTCGGCGTGGATGACGGGGCGATGCTGCTGGATCGTTGCGCCGGCCCCTTCCAGCACCTTCAACTCCATCCCTTCGACGTCGATCTTGATCAGATCGCAGCGGCTCAGCTTCAGGGAGTCCAGGGTGACCATCGCCGTTTCGGTGCCGGTGGTCTCGGAGTAATCGATCGTCTGGCCGATTTGCTCCGTACCCGGGCGTCGCGTCACCTCCAGGCTCCCGAAGCTGGCAGGCTCCTGGTGGCTTAAGGTCGGCACCCGGGTTTTCCCGGTTTCCGACGAAATAACTGCGTGTATGGCTCTCGCATTAAAGCAGTTGTTGATCGCGATGTTGCCGGCAAGCGCATAATAGACCCGCTCCTGCGCTTCGATGGCGAGGACCGAGCCCCAGCCGTCCATATGCTTGGACCATTCGATGGTGTGAACGCCGATGTTTGCCCCGCAGTCGATCGCGACGACGCCATCGCCCCGATAGGTTCTTCGCAGTGCAAGAAGGCCCTTCGTCAACTCGATTTCGGTGGCGTCGAACGCACCGTGCTCGAGGATTTGGATCCCGACTCCAAAGGTGTGCTCGCCCGCCGTGTGGTAGTCCAGCCGGTTTACGATCAGCGGGCCGTGCGCTGACGCTGCGATGACGAATGGGACCTTACTGGGGTTGCGGCTCATCGTTTGTGTTTCTTTGTGTCTGCGTTGTGGAAGCGGCCGGGAGAGGTGCTCGCTAAGGTTTTCGTCCGTTGACGCGGTTGTCAATCTCGCTTACCTTCCGTCTACTTTTTAAGCTTATTTATATTTCAGGGCAGGGGATATTCGTGAATGCTATTGCCGTCGCGCCGGCGATCGGGCTGAAGCGCTCGATTGACCATGTGACTGACCAACCCAAAGTAATCGTTGATCGTTCGACCAGCGCCGTACCTGCCAAGTCGGAAGCCGTTGCGCCGGATGCCGAGGCGCCCAAGCGTGCCTATCCGGCAGCGGCCGAACTTCCCACCCAAGTCGGTCCGAAGGGACTGCGATTCGATTTCAACGACGGCGCCCGGGTCGTCTGTCCGGAAGCCGACGGCCCTTGGCGCGTGCGTCTTTGGGACGCCGAGACCGGCAATGTTCTCTTCGAGACGCAGTTCGCGGGCGGACGCGTCAACAGCTCAAAGCGCTACTACATTCGTTTCCGTATCGAGGTCTTGCAGGGCGAGGATGTCATTTTCTCGCATGAGTACAACGCGATGGATCGTCAGGTCCTCATACAGCTTCCGGTCGGCACTCTGGGCGACACGATCGGCTGGTTTCCCTATGTGGAGAAGTTCAAGCAAGCTCACAATTGCAGGCTGACCTGTGCGATGGCGGAGAAGCTGATTCCGCTGTTTCGCGATGCGTATCCGGAGATCAACTTCGTCACGCATGAGGAGATTCAAACCGACCGGTACTACGCCACGTACAGTGTCGGGTTGTTTTTCGACGACAAGAATTTCGTCTACCAGCCGTGCGACTTCCGTTTTGTGGGGCTGCACCGGACCGCCGGATACATCCTCGGCGTCGATCCGACCGAGGTGGCGCCGCGCATCTCACTGGCCGATGATCAAAGGCCCATCGCCGAGCCTTATGTCTGCATCGCCGTCCAGAGCACCACGCAATGCAAGTACTGGAATAACCCGAACGGCTGGCGCGAGCTGACCAGCTTTCTCAAGCAAGCCGGCTATCGCGTGATCTGCATCGATCAGAAGCCGACGCACGGCCACGAGCTGGTATGGAATCACATTCCCAACGGCGCGGAGGACTGGACCGGTGACCGCCCGATTCAGGAGCGGGCGAACCTGCTCAAGCACGCGGCGTTTTTCGTCGGCCTTTCCAGCGGGCTTGCATGGCTGGCCTGGGCGGCCGGCACTCCGGTCGTGATGATCTCGGGATTCACGCATCCGACAAATGAATTTGCTACGCCCTATCGGGTCATCAACTATCACGCGTGCAACAGCTGCTGGAACGATCCGGCGGTTCGATTCGACCACAAGGATTTCTTTTGGTGTCCCCGCCACAAGGGGACGCCGCGTCAGTTCGAATGCACAAGGCTGATCACCGTGGATCACGTCAAATCGGTGATCAGAACGATTCCTGGATTTAAGCTTTAGCCATTTTCAAGCACTGATTTTTTTGGGGGGAGCGCTGCCATGAGCACAACGTTTGTAAGCTCGGGTGTTACCAGCTCAGGACTGATCGAAACGGGGTCCAATATTCTCGAGGTCCTCAACGGGGGCCATGCGGTCACGACGACGCTGAGTAGCGGTGGCCAGCTTCTGGTCGACGCCGGCGGCTACGCGGTGGGGACCACGATTTCCAGTGGCGGCACCGCCACGATCAGTGCGGGCGGCGGGGCCGATCGTCTCGCCGTTTCGAGCGGCGGCACTCTAAACGTGGCCGGCACGGTCAACAGCTTCACCGCTGTGTTCACCGGCGGTGTCGAGAACATCGAGGCCGGCGGGTTCATCTCTGGTGCAGTCGGATCCGGAACGGGAATTTCGGGCGGCACCGTCAACGTGCTGGCGGGCGGCTCAGCCAGCTATCTCAGCGTGTCCAGTGGCGGCATCTTCAACGTAGCCGGCACGACACTCAGCATGATTGGGGTGCGTGACGGCGGCGTCGAAAACGTGCTGTCGGGTGGTTTCATTTCGGGCGCGACCAGCTCGGGTACCGGCGTTTCCGCCGGCGGCATATTGAACCTTCAGGCCGGCGGGTCCGCCGTCCATGTTGGCGTTTCCAGCGGCGGCACGTTCAACGTTGCCGGCCGTGTGCTGAGTAACGTTGCCATCTATGCCGGCGGCGTCGAGAACGTGCTGTCGGGTGGCTCGATCTCCGGAGCGAGCGGATCCGGGACCGGCGTTTCGGGCGGTACGCTGAACCTTTCGGCTGGCGGCACGGCGGCCTATGTCGGCGTCTCGGCCGGCGGTGTCTTCAACGTCGCCGGTACGGTGCTGAGTTCTGTCGGCGTGTATAGCGGCGGCGTCGAGAACGTGCTGTCGGGCGGCGTGGTCCAGGGTGTGTCCGGAGGCTTCGGCACTGCGATCTCCGGCGGCACGGTGAACGTGCAGGCGGGCGGGTCCGCGACCGCAATGTTCGTCTATGCCGGCGGTGCGCTGAACGACAGCGGCGTCGTCACCAACCAGTTCGTGCTCAGCGGCGGCGTGGAAACCGTTTCGTCCGGTGGTCTCGCGTCGGGTGCACAGATTTCGGCCGGCGGTCTGCTCGACGTTCTCGCCGGGGGCTCGGCGACGGGTATCGGCGATGCCGGAAGGGTCGTCATCGAAGCCGGCGCCACCGCCGACCACATCCTGGTTTCGTCCGGCGGCGTGCTCAGCGTCGGCGGCACCATTACCAGCAATACCGGCGTGTTGGCCGGCGGCGTTGAGACTGTCTTGTCCGGCGGGCTCATCTCTGGTGCGGCCGGGTCCGGAACGGGAATTTCGGGCGGCACGATCAACCTGCAGGCCGGCGGATCCGCCTTCTACGTCGGCGTTTCGAGCGGCGGCACGTTCAACGTGTCCGGTTACGTGGGTGCAGGGTCCGTATACAACGGAGGCGTGGAAACCGTTTATTCGGGTGGGCTGATCTCGGGTGGCGCTGGAATCGGAACAGGGGTCTCGGCCGGCGGCACACTGACCGTACTCGCGGGCGGATCGGCCGCATGGGTGGGCGTTTCGAGTGGCGGCATTTTCAACGTGTCCGGCACCTTCCTCAACAATGGCGGCGTCTATGCCGGCGGCGTGGAGAACGTCTATTCGGGTGGTGTTGTCACCGGCGTCACCAGCTCGGGGACGGGTATATCCGGCGGCACCGTCAACGTATTTGGCGGCGGCGCGCTGGATCACGCGACGGTTTCCAGCGGCGGCGTTCTGAACGTCTCTGCCGGTGGCACGGCGCACCACCTGACGGTGTCGGGCGGCGGCACCATGAATGTCAGAGGCACGACCACCAGCAACGTGCTGGTCACGGACGGTGGTGTCGAGAACGTGTTTTCCGGCGGGCTGATCTCCGGAACTTCCGGCTCCGGCACCGTCATTTCCTCCGGCGGCATCGTGAACCTGCAGGCCGGTGGTGCTGCGGCTTATCTAACCGTTTCGAGCGGTGGCACGTTCAATGTGTCGGGTACCGTGCTCAGCAATGTGACCGTTTCTGCCGGCGGCGTTGAGAACGTCTTCTCGGGTGGCGTTGTCGGCGGCGCGTCAGGCTCCGGGACGTCCATTTCCGGCGGCACACTCAACGTCCTTGCGGGCGGCTCGCTCGCTCACGTGACGGCCTGGAGCGGTGGCAATCTGAACGTCTCCGCCGGCGGCACCGCGCACAACATCACGGTGTCGAGCGGCGGCATCATGAACGTTGCAGGCACCATCACCAGCAACACGTTGATCATGGACAGCGGCGTGGAGAACGTGCTGTCCGGCGGACTGATCACCGGCTCGACGAGTGGCGGCGCGACCACCGTTTCCGCTGGAGGCGTATTGAACGTTCTGGCCGGCGGCTCGGCGGCGTTCGTCGGCGTGTCCAGCGGCGGTACCTTCAATGTCGCGGGCAATGTGCTGAGCAATACAGCAGTCTTTAGCGGTGGCATCGAAAACGTCTTGTCCGGGGGATCGATCTCGGGGGCGAGCGGATCCGGGACCGGGGTTTCGGGCGGCACCTTGAACTTGTCGGCTGGCGCCACGGCTTCCTTTGTCGGCGTGTATAACGGCGGCATCTTCAATGTTGCGGGCACCGTGCTGAGAAATAACGGCGTCAATGCCGGCGGTGTCGAGAACGTGCTGTCCGGTGGGCTGATCACCGGAGCCATCAGCTCCGGGACCGGCGTTAACTCAGGCGGCGTACTGAACGTCCAGGCCGGCGGCTCGGCGGCGTTCGTCGCCGTTTCGAGCGGCGGCACGCTCAACGTGTCGGGCACCGTGCTCAGCACGGTCGGCGTCTATGCCGGCGGCGTTGAGAACGTATTCTCGGGTGGCGTCGTCACCGGCGCATCGGGCTCCGGCACGGGTATAGCCGGCGGCACGGTCAACGTATTCTCGGGCGCTGCGCTGGCCTACGCGGGGGTATCCAGCGGCGGCGTCTTGAATGTTTCCGCCGGCGCTACGGTGCACGACGTCGGGGTGTCGAGCGGCGGCACGTTCAACGTTGCCGGCGCGGTGACCAGCCACGTCGCGGTATTTGCCGGCGGCACCGAGATCGTATCGTCGGGCGGCTCCACGGGACCGGTCATCATTTCCGGCGGCTTGCTCGAATTGCAGGCCGGCAGCGTTGCGAGCGGCGGCATCACCTTCAGCGGCTCGGGCGGGCAGCTCAAGATCGATGGCGCGTCGATATCCACCACCATCAGCGGGCTGGTGCTGGGCGACAGCATCGATCTGGCAGGCCTCAATTTCGTATCCGGCGGGTCGGCGACCTTGCTCCCGGGCAATATCCTGCATGTCACGGAGGGGGCTTCCACCTTCGACCTGCAGCTCGATCAGACGCCCGGCGTGCGGTTCGGCGTCAGCGCGGATGCCGGCACCGGCACGCTGATCACGGCGCGTGCCGATAGCGCGCCGGTCACGTCCGCGTCCAACATACAGGCGAGCCTGGGCCAGAGTTTTGTAGCGGCGACCAGCCTCTTCACCGTGTCGGACGCCGACGGCGATACGATCACCCAATACGCGTTCTGGGACACCGAGGGTAACGGACATTGGGCCATCAACGGTGCCACCCAGGCAACCAACGCCGAGATCGATGTGTCCGCGGCGAACCTGTCACAGGTCAGCTACGTATTTGGTCCAACTGGATCGACGGATTCCCTCTACGTCCGCGCCAATGACGGTACGGTCTGGGGCGGCTGGACCAAATTTACGGCAACGGCATTTGCGGACACCGCACCGACCGTGAACGCAAGCAACGTCACTGCGGCGCACGGTCAGACATCGGTTGCCGCATCGAGCCTGTTCACGGTGTCCGATCCGGATCCCGATACGATGACCCAGTTTGCCTTCTGGGACACCGGCGGAAACGGCCACTGGGTGGTGAATGGTGCCGCCCAGGCCGCCGGCGTCGAGATCGATGTTCCGGCGTCGCAGCTGTCGCAGGTGAGCTACGTCTTCGGGCCGACAGGGTCAGCCCCTGACACGCTGTATATCAGGGCGAATGACGGAACGTTGTGGGGAGGTTGGAAGGCGTTCACGGCAACGCCGGGACCCGATCGCGCTCCGGTTGTCACAGCGCCGAACCTGACGGGAATCCACCTGCAGCAGTCGGTTTCCGCGACCAGCATCTTTACGGCCACGGATCCCGACGGCGATACGATCACCCAGTACGCCCTCTGGGACACCGGTGGCAACGGCCACTGGGTGGTGAACGGTGTTGCCCAGGCTGCCAACACCGAGATCGATGTCTCTGCAGCGCAGCTGTCGCAGGTGAGCTATGTGTTCGGCCCAGGCGGCTCAGCGCCCGATACGCTCTATGTGCGGGCCAGCGACGGAATGTTGTGGGGAGCGTGGACGGCATTCACGGCAACGCCGGGACCGGACGTTGCGCCGGTCGTCACGGCATCGAACGTGACCGCGCTCCATGGGCAGACATCGGCGCTCGCCTCGAACCTGTTCTCGGTGTCGGATAGCGAGAATGATACGATCACCCAGTATGCCTTCTGGGATACTGGAGGAAACGGCCACTGGGTGGTGAACGGGGTCGCGCAGTCCGCCGGCGTCGAGATCGACGTTGCGGCGGCGAACCTGTCGCAGGTGAGTTACGTGTTCGGTCCCGGCGGCTCGACGCCTGATACGCTCTACGTGCGGGCGAAGGACGCCGGATCTGCGTGGAGCACCTGGACAGCGTTCACAGCCACACCGGGGGACGACATTGCTCCGGTCGTCACGGCATCGAACGTGACCGCGCTTCATGGGCAGACGTCGGCGCTCGCCACGAACCTGTTCACGGTGTCGGACAACGAGCACGATACGATCACCCAGTACGCCTTCTGGGACACCGGAGGAAACGGCCACTGGGTGGTGAATGGTGTCGCCCAGTCCGCCGGCGTCGAGATCGACGTTGCGGCGGCGAACCTGTCGCAGGTGAGCTACGTGTTCGGCCCGGGCGGCTCGACGCCCGATACGCTCTACGTGCGCGCCAATGACGGCTCGAAGTGGAGCACCTGGACCGCGTTCACAGCTACACCGGGGGACGACATTGCTCCGGTCGTCACCGCATCGAACGTGACCGCGCTCCATGGGCAGACGTCGGCGCTCGCCTCGAACCTGTTCTCGGTCTCGGACAACGAGAACGATACGATCACCCAATACGCCTTCTGGGATACCGGCGGAAACGGCCACTGGGTGGTGAACGGTGTCGCCCAGTCCGCCGGCGTCGAGATCGACGTTGCGGCGGCGAACCTGTCGCAGGTGAGCTACGTGTTCGGACCGGGCGGCTCGACGCCCGATACGCTCTACGTGCGCGCCAATGACGGCTCGAAGTGGAGCACCTGGACAGCGTTCACGGCAACGCCGGGACCCGACATTGCTCCGGTCGTGACGGCATCGAACGTGACCGCGCTCCATGGGCAGACGTCGGCGCTCGCCTCGAACCTGTTCTCGGTGTCGGACAACGAGAACGATACGATCACCCAATACGCCTTCTGGGATACCGGAGGAAACGGCCACTGGGTGGTGAATGGCGTCGCCCAATCCGCCGGCGTCGAGATCGACGTTGCGGCGGCGAACCTGTCGCAGGTGAGCTATGTGTTCGGCCCCGGCGGCTCGACGCCCGATACGCTCTACGTGCGCGCCAATGACGGCTCGAAGTGGAGCACCTGGACCGCGTTCACGGCAACGCCGGGACCGGACGTTGCTCCGGTCGTCACCGCATCGAACGTGACGGCGCTCCATGGGCAGACGTCGGCGCTCGCCTCGAACCTGTTCTCGGTCTCGGACAACGAGAACGATACGATCACCCAGTACGCCTTCTGGGACACCGGCGGAAACGGCCACTGGGTGGTGAATGGCGTTGCCCAGGCCGCCAACACCGAGATCGACGTAAGCGCGGCGAACCTGTCGCAGGTGAGCTATGTGTTCGGCCCCGGCGGTTCGACGCCCGATACGCTCTGGGTGCGAGCCAATGACGGCAGCATGTGGGGAGCCTGGAAGAGCTTCACCGCAACGCCGGGACCCGACACTGCCCCGGTCGTTACCGCATCGAATGCAAACGTAACCGGAATTCACGACCATTCGATCGCGGCCTCGAGCCTGTTCTCGGTGTCGGATAGCGAGAACGATACGATCACCCAATACGCCTTCTGGGATACCGGAGGAAACGGCCATTGGGTTGTGAATGGCGTCGCCCAGGCCGCCAACACCGAGATCGATGTGAGCGCGGCGAACCTGTCACAGGTGAGCTACGTGTTCGGACCCGGTGGCTCGCCATCGGATACGCTCTGGGTGCGGGCCAATGACGGCAGCATGTGGAGTTCCTGGACGAGCTTCACGGCCACCGCAACGAACCAGGCGCCGACAGTCGCGGTCTCGAACGTCACGACGGTCTCGGGGCAGGTCTTCGCGGCTTCGAGCCTGGTCAGCGCGACGGACGCGGATGGCGATACCGTAACGAAATATGCGTTGTGGGATTCCAACACGAACGGGCGTTGGAACGTCAACGGAGTGAACCAGTTTGCGAATACGGAGATCGACGTCACTTCGGCACAACTTGCCCAGACGACCTATCAGGCCGGCTCCGGCACCGACCAACTCTGGATCCGGGCGTATGATGGCAGTGCGTGGGGTGTCTGGCAGCCATTCAACGTAACGGGAGAGAGCCCCAGCAGCGCCACCATCGCAGCGGGCACGACCCTGGAATTGACGGGGGCTTCGAACGCCGCCGTTACGTTCCTGGGCAGCACGGGGACGCTGAAGCTCGACAATTCCGCGAGCTTCACCGGAACTGTCGCCGGGATGTCCGGTTCGGACACGATCGACTTCGCGAATATCAACTTCGCGACCGTTCAGACGCCGACCTTCAGCGGTGACAGCACGCACGGAACGCTCACGGTGACGGACGGTACTGTCACCGCCAGTATTGCGCTGCTGGGCAACTACATGGCTTCCACATTCACGGCCTCGAGCGACGGCCATGGCGGTACCTCGGTTGTCGATCCACCGGCGATGCAAGTCAGTCAGCTTGCGCAGCCGCAGCATGCGTAAGGGCTTGAGATAGGGCGGCTGTGGAGGGCCTGTTGCGGGCCCTCCGCAACCAAAATCGCTCAGCCGGCAAAGATGAAAAGGCCCGCCTCCTGGCGGGCCTTTTTTTACCTTGCAGCGCTTCCGGGATGCCGCGCAGTTGCCCAGCGCCTGATCACGGCGACGAGCTGCTGCAAGCCGCCTCCGTCGCCACGTCGTCCACATTCGGGTCGGCCGCGGCCGTGGCCCAGGCGAGCTCGACGAGGGTCACGATCCGCCGGCCGGCACCGTCGAGCTGGCAGACGATCAGGCCTTGTTCCTCGATGTAGGTCAGAAGATGCCGGGCGCGGCGCAGCGAATGCGTGCCGTAGGCACGAGCGATCGCGGCATCGCTCGGGCAAGGCCAGCCCTCCTTCGCGGCGCGGGCGATCATCATGAAGACGCCCTGCATGTCCTCGGGCAGGAGCGCAGCACGCAGCGAGACATCCTGCCAGACGTCGTCCTCCGCCATCTCGGTGCCGAGCCCGGCGCGGGCGCGCGTCAGCATCCGGCGGAAATCGGTCAGCTCCGGCACAACGGCACCGAGACCCTCGATCCGGCAGCGGACCACGAACTCCTGATAGAGCACGCCGATGGCGCGGAAGCCGGCGTCGGGCTCGGCGAGGATGGCGCGCAGGATACGGTCCAGCCGCTCACGCCGCTCGGCCAATTGCTCGGCGCTCGGCGGTGGCTCGGCAGCTTCGGGATCTGGCTCCGGTGCCGGCTGTTTGGCGGCCATCAACTGGCTGAGCAGGTCCGGCGATGGCGCACGGCGCTGTGGCCTGGCCGTTATTTCGGGCGGCGGAGCGGCCAGGATGATCGCGCGTGCGTCCTCCAGTGCCGCTTCAGGCAGCGGCATCAACCGCGGCGCCGCGTTGCGCGGCTGGGTGTCGGTCGGACCGATGCGCAAGCCCAGCGGACGGCGGGACAGCGCAGGTCCGAGCGCCATGAACTGCCCGCGCTCGAGGTCGCGAAAGGCTTCCGCCTGCCGTCGTTCCATGCCGAGCAGGTCGGCGGCGCGCGCCATGTCGATATCGAGGAAGGTGCGGCCCATCAGGAAGTTTGACGCTTCGGCCGCGACATTCTTAGCGAGCTTCGCCAGCCGTTGGGTTGCGATGATCCCGGCAAGCCCGCGCTTGCGGCCGCGGCACATCAAATTGGTCATCGCGCCGAGCGAAAGCTTGCGCGCCTCGTCGGACACCTCGCCCGCGACCGCCGGCGCGAACAACTGCGCCTCGTCCACCACCACCAGCATCGGATACCAGTGGTCGCGGGCGACGTCGAACAGCCCGCCGAGGAACGCTGCGGCGCGCCGCATCTGGTTCTCGGCGTCGAGCCCTTCGAGATTGAGCACCGTGGAGACGCGATGGATGCGCACGCGCTCGCCGGCGACCTGCAGGCTGCGCTCGGTGTGGTCCTCGGCGTCGATGACGAGGTGGCCGAATCGTTCCGCCAGGGTGACGAAATCACCTTCGGGATCGATGATGGTCTGCTGCACCCAGGGAGCGCTCTGTTCCAGCAGCCGGCGCAGCAGATGGGATTTGCCGGAACCCGAATTGCCCTGCACCAGGAGGCGTGTCGCCAATAGCTCCTCGAGGTCGATGGCCGCCGAAGCGCCGGCCGTCGTTTGTCCCATCTCGATCGCTACGGTCATGTCCCGACTCAAATTGTCCTTGCGGAGAGGCGGCTTAACAAGCTGATCGCGCCGCGTCGAGCGAACCGCACCATCATCCCCAGGCTCGGCCGGAAGGCGGACAATGCCGATGCTCGCTTGACGAGATGGAGATTGATCCAGCCACTACAACGTGTTTAGCTTGCGTGTCTGATGTAGATTTTTTCGAATAAGTTCCTGTTCAGCTGCGCGATCCGGCCCGGTTCGGACCTGCTCCCATTCAATCAGCCCGTCGAACTCGATGTCTGAGTTCAACTACGACGCATTCATTTCCTACCGCCGGTCCGACGGAATTGCCGTTGCACGGTGGCTCAGGCGCACACTTGTCGGCTTTCGCCTTCCTGCGGCGCTGCGCGGCGCCTATGCGAAGAGGCTGCGCGTCTATCTCGATACGGCCTATGAGCGCGGCACCAGCGACTTCTACCAGCAAAGCATCAAGCCGGCGCTGCTCTCCTCGCGATACCTGATCGTGGTGGCGACGCCGGATGCGATGCGGCGGCCGGGCGGCACAGAAGACTGGATCGAGCGCGAGATCAGGGATTTCACCGCTGGTCCTGCGGCCGGCAATGTCATCGTGGCCAGGGGCGCAGGCGACTTCGACGGCCCGCTGCCCGGAGGCTTGAAGGAAGCCTTCCCGAACATCGAGATCGTCGATCTGAGAGGCGCGGGACCATTGTGGTTCCTGAGCTTCTCACGGGTGGTCCGCCTGAGCGCGGAAAAGCTGAAGATCGTCGCGCCCCTGCTCAACATACCGCCGGAGGAGATGCCCCGGCTCCGGCAAGAAGAGGAGAGGCGGCAGCAGACGCAGTTGGGCGCGGTCGCGGGCGCAACCCTGGGAACGCTTGTCGCCGTTGGTAGTCTTAGCGTGCTGGCCTTGATCAATCAGTACAAGGCCATCCGCGCCAACGATGACAGCATGTTCGCGGCTTCCAGCATGATTGGGGAGGCGGCCAATCTGAGAGCCGACGATGCCGACGCCTTGCGGACACGCCGGCTCATCATCGGCCGCGGTTGCGATCTGCTCGACAAGGCGGATCAAGGGACAGCGAGCGATCCTCCGATCAACGGGATCGTGACCTGTCGGCTCGAGCGCGGCGCCCACCGTGAAGCGCTTCACGAAGACAAGGAGGCGCGGAAGGAATTCGGCGACGCCATCGAGCGCGCGGCGCTCAGTCATCAGGGCCGCGCACGCGTCGACTCGGCGCTGGCGCTCCTGCAGGCCCGGCAAGCCTATGCCGAATATCTGGTGCGGCAAAAGGATATGGACGGCGCCGGCCGCGCATTTGCCGATCTGCTCGATGACAGCAGGCGGCTCGGCAAGGAGCATGATGGGCGCGCCCAGTTCATCCGGTTCGAGGCCGAGGCGCTGGGCCAGACGGGCGACCTGCACGTCGCCGCAAATCGCCACCAGGAGGCGGCGGACAGCTACGACGCAGGTGCCGATGCGTTGAAGCGCTTGCTCGACGCCCGCAAATCCGACGGTCGTACCGAGGATTATCAGATCGTCGGATGGCGGGTGCGCCTGTTTCGGCTGGCGGGTCAGCAATATGCCGCTCTGGATCGGCTCGATCCTGCGGCCGAGCAGTTCAAGCTTGCGGTTAGCGCCGGCTTATCAGGTGACGGCAAGACCGCGGACGCATCTGTTGCCTACGAGGTGGCTATCGCGCAGGCATACCTTGTCCTGATTGAGCGCAAGCGGGGAAATGCCGCCGCTGCCGCAGATGCCAAGCAGGCGGCCCTCAACACCATCGACGCGGTCGCCGGCTCCAAGGCGGGGGCCGGCCTCAAGCAGCGTGCCGCCGATCTCAAGCGCTGGATCGAGCAGCAGGGGGGCTGACGATGGATATCCCCGGCAGCGCGCGCCTTGTCACCGCAATGCTGGCATCGTTTGTGGTGAGCGCGGTCGTGCTCGGCGGCGCCGGATATTCAGCGTCGCGTATCCTGGTCGCGCCGCAGCGAGACGTCTTCCGGGCCGCGGCATTCGACATGGAGCTGGCACACGGCTGGTGGTGCGAACAAGACGACACTGAGTTCGTCTGCTCCCCGCCCGGCAAGCCTCCCCGTGCGGCCATCGCGATCATCGCCATGAAGGAACGCAACGAGCAGGACAATCTGCAGGCCTACGAAGACCATCTGAAGCAGCGGCAACGGATCGGCGACGAGGGCACCGGCAAACTGTCCGACATCCGGTTTGTAAAGCGCAGCGTGATCGGTTCGCACCAATGGGTCGAGGCGCTGCATTCCGGCTCCGAACTGGCAAACTTCGACACCTACTATCTCGCCACGAATACATCCGAGCTCGGCATTCTCGTCACCTTGTCGGTCCACAAGGATTACGCCGATAAATATGTTGCTGAGCTCAAGCAGATGATTGAAACGCTCAAGATCTATCAAAGGTGAGACGTTCCCGGACACATACCGAAACATTCGTGCGCGGTGTGGCGTGCGCTTTGGCAAATGCCGTCGTGAACCACGCCGGGAATTCTCTATCTCTGGGCGGCGAAGCTGCGCAAGGCGCCGGCGCGTCCGCCGGTTGCAACGGCGCAGCCGCCGCGCGTTCGTCCTAGGGCAACACGCGTTCGCGCTCTCGCGTGACGCCGAAGTGATCGGCGTCGCTATTCTTGTGCCGGATACCTCCGTCCCGTTTGCCGGAGATGTCCCGTCGCGCAAACCTCGGCATAGTCCGCCGCACAAAAGAAACGTGCGAGGAAACATGACTGAGAGCACCGTCGATACACTTGCGCCGTCGGTCGCGGCGCCTGGCGCAGTGTCGCCGCGAAAAGTGTTCTGGGCGACCTGGTTCGGCTGGATGCTCGATGGCTTCGATTCCTCGATGTACGCCTACATCCTGGTCGGCGCGTTGAGCGAATTGCTGCCGGCCAGCGGCATCGAGCCGAACAAGGCCAATATCGGCATCTATGGCGGGCTGTTGTTCTCGATCTTCATGCTGGGCTGGGCCTGCTCGATGGTCTGGGGCTGGGCCGCGGATCGTTACGGGCGGGTCCGGATCATGTGCTGGACGGTGCTGGTCTACTCGCTGTTCACGGCGCTGTGCGGGCTTGCGACCGGTATCGTGATGTTCGCATTGTTTCGCTTTGTTGCCGGCTTCGGCATCGGCGGCGAATGGGCCGCGGGCACGCCGCTGCTGCAGGAATCGGTGCCGGAGAATACGCGGGTGCGGCTCGCCGGATGGCTGCACACGGCGACGCCGACCGGGCTGTTCCTCGCCGCCGCCGTGACGCTTGCGATCGGCAGCACGCTCGGCTGGCGCGGCATGTTCCTGCTCGGCATTCTGCCCGCGCTCCTGATCGCGTATCTGCGCAGCAACATTCCTGAACCCGAGCGCAGCGCTGCGCGCGAGCAGCCTTCGGTCGCCGCCTTGTTTGCCGGCGATCAGGCGCGCACCACCTGGGCTGCGGCGCTGATGATGGCCTGCATCATCTTCGGCCTGTGGTCGTCGAACTTCTGGGCCCCGACCGTGATCTCGACCAAGCTGGTCGCCGCGGGCGCGACGCCGGCGCACGCGCAGGAGATGGGCGCGGTGGCCGGACTGATCACCAATGTCGGCACGCTGATCGGCTGCCTGCTTGTGCCATGGCTCACCACCTGGCTCGGCAGCCGCCGGCGCACCGCGGTGCTGTTCTTTATCGGCGGGCTGATCTCCGTCGTTGTCTCCTATGAAGTCGCGATCGAATGGCTCGACAGTTTGACGCTGTTCATGATGCTGCTGCCGGTGCTCGGCTTCTTCACCAATGGCGTGTTCGGCCTGTTCACGATCTGGCTGCCGGAGATGTTTCCATCGGCACTGCGCGGCTCGGGCTCCGGCTTCGCCTTCAGCATGGGCCGTGTGCTTGGCGCCGCCGGCCCGACCCTGATCGGCGCGCTCGCCGCCCGCACCGGCAGCTTCCCGTTGGCGATTTCGATGCTGTCGCTGATCTATGTGGTCGGCCTGCCGTTGATCGCCCTGGCGCCGGAGACGGCCGGCAAGCCGCTGGCGAAATAGCAGGCTACTTTGCGCGTTACGCGCGGCTTCGGCTGCGCGCCGTCGCGTCAAGCGGTGGCTTACTCCGCCGGCTTCGCGGTCACTGGCGCCTGCGCAGCCGCAGATACCTTCGCGGGCGCCTTGTCGACCTTCTTCGACCAGGAGCGGTAGTAGGCGAGTGCGGTCATCAGCACGATGCCGACAATGCTGACCGCGATCTGCATCCAGATGCTGCCGGAGACCTCGACCAGCAGCACATGCGCGATGACCGCGAGGAAAACGCCGGTGCAGAACACTTCGAGCGACTGCTGGCCGCATTTGAGCATCGGCTGGAAGATCGGCCATTCATATCCGGGCCATTCGCGCGGCAGGAAGCGGGTGACGAAGAAGGCGAGGACGATGAAATGCAGGACGCGATAGGGCGCGAGGTTGGTCTTGTCGTTCGGATTGAACGCGTCATAGAGCCAGGCCGGCATCGCCTGTCCGAGCTCCGGGAAGCGGCCCGCCAAGGTCATGATCAGCGCAAACAGCAGATAGGCGCCGCCGAGCCAAAGGAAGGCGCGCGAGCGGATGAATGTGATCGATTCGCTCGCGCCGCCAAGCGCGAACCAACCGCCGAACACGAACAGGAACTGCCAGCAGAACGGATTGAAATACCATGAGCCGGATGGATAGGCCGGCAGGTTCCAGCCGAATTGCCGCGCCGCGAGATAGAGCAGGAACGAGGCCAGCAGCGTCAGATTGAGCTTGCGCAGCATCGCCCACAGCACCAGCGGATAGCACAGCATCAGCGCGATGTAGAGCGGCAGCACGTCCATGTTGACCGGCTTGAACGCCAGGATCAGGCCCTGATAGAGCGTCTCGGCCGGATTGTGCATGAAGCCCGCGACGTTGAACTCGTTCTGCAGATTGGGGTCGTGATAGCGCTGGGAGAGATAGCCGATCTCGGCGATGTAGATCACGAACAGCAGGACATGCGCGACATAGATCTGCCAGGCGCGCTTGATCAGGCGGGTGGCGCCGATCACGGTGCCGCGCTCGAGCATCATGCGCGCATAGACGAAGGATGCGGTGTAGCCGGAGATGAACACGAACAGATCGGCCGCGTCGCTGAAGCCGAAATTCTTCTGCGTGATCCAGTTTACCGCGTTGTTCGGAATGTGATCGAGATAGATCGCCCAGTTGGCGAAACCGCGCAGCAGATCCAGGCGATAGTCGCGGCCACGGGGCGGCAGAACAGCCTTGACGTCCATCGGTTCGCTCCCATCCCAATGCCCGCGTGTCCGGTCGCGGGTCGCCCACGACGTCATACTAGAACAGGATTTCGACGGTTGTGTATTGGTTTCCGGAAAGGGATTACCTCGACAGCCGGCCAAACAGCGACGAATTTGGATCAAATCGTTCGCGCCGCGAACCGCTCGCCGGCGGACGGTGCGTAGGATGGGTAGAGCGAAGCGAAACCCATCACTGTGTGCCAGCCCACCGAATGATGGGTTTCGCTTGCGCTCTACCCATCCTACGGGAGCCTACGAGAACCGGCCGTGCGCCGGCGCAGCTAACGCTGCACGAACCCGTTATGCAGCATGGTGAACAGCGCCTTGCCCTTCTTCACCAGATCGTATTTGCGGCCGTAGAGCAACCAGACCGCGGTGAGGTGGCACATCCCGCCCATCATCAGCGACATCGCGGTGTAGGGATCGAGATTGCGGCGATAGGTGCCGGCGCGGCTCGCCTGCCTGATCAGCTGCACATAGCGCAGCGCGTATTTGTCGACCGCCTTCTTGATCCGCGGCTCGGCGGCAAGCACGCTCGGCCAGATCTCGAGGAAGAACACCCGGCCCCAGCTCGGGTTGTCCTTGATGTACTGGAAGTTGGTCAGGAAGATGATGCGGAGCTGCTCGACGGGATCGCCACCCTTGACCAGCAGCGGCTCGGTCTTTTGATACAGCGCCTCGAAATTGCCCTCGGGCACATCGAGCACCAGCGCGCGCTTGTCCTCGAAATAATCATAGATGCTGGAGAGCGGTACTTTCGCCGCGGCCGCGACCTCGGTGAGCGAGGTGCCGTCGATGCCTTTTTGGCCGAACAGCTTGGTGGCCGCCGTGAGGATCTGCTCGCGCCGGTCGCGGCTGCGTTGCTGCTTGAGCTTGAGTGTCGTCCCCGAAGCCACTTTCGTCTCCACGCGTCCGGGAAAAAACAGTAAGGCAGCGGGACCGGAACACAAGCGCTATTGCAACGGGATACAGCGTAGGATTGCCATCACACCGGCGTGTTCCGCCGTTCATGGCGACGGAATGCATCGCGGGCAATGATCTGACGCATGATCTCGGAGGTGCCGTCCAGAATGCGGACCACCCGTGTTTCCCGCCAGATGCGCTCGATCGGCAGATCCCTGGAATAACCGGCACCACCGAACAGCTGCATGGTCGTGTCGGCTATGCGCTGCACCATGTCGGCGCCGGTGTATTTGGAGAGCGCGGCCGCGGCGGTGCGGGCGGCGGCATCGCCCTGGTCGTAACGCCAGGCCGCCTCATAGGCGACAAGCCGCGCCGCATGCAGCGAACTCGCCATGTCGGCGATCTGCCACTCGAGCCCCTGATGGTCGCGCAGCTTGCGTCCGAACGCCTCGCGCTCCGAGACATGGTCGAGAGCGTAGTCCAGCAGCTGGCTCGCCGCGCCGACGCAATAGGCGCCCCAATGGGTGCGCCCGGCATCCAGGCACCGCATCGCGATGGCGAATCCTTCGCCCTCTTGTCCCAGCAGATTCTCGCACGGAACACGGCAATCATCGAAGATCACTTCGGCGTGCACCGAGCCGCGTCCGGCGGCCATCTCGACCAGGCGGCCGATGGCAAGGCCCGGCGTCTTTGCGTCGACGACAAAGGCCGCGATGCCCTTGGCGCCGGCGGACGGATCGAGCGTGGCGAACACCGTGAAAACGCCGGCCGCGGGCGCATTGGTGATGTAGGTCTTGCGGCCGTCGAGCACGTAATGATCGCCGTCCCGCCGCGCCCGGGTCTGTATCCGGGCGGCATCGGATCCGGCATTCGGCTCGGTCAGCGCGAACGCGCCGATCGCCCGTCCGCTGGCGAGCTCCGGCAGCCATCGGTCGCGAACCGCCGGCAACGCGAAGAACTCGATCGCCTTCGAGCCGATGTGAACGTTGACTCCGCTCAGATAGTAGAAGGCGGTGTGCGCCTTCGCGAGCTCCTCGATCGCGATGCAGCTGCCCAGCATCGAGAGGCCGAGGCCGCCGAATTGCTTTGGCGTGTTGGTGCCGAACAATCCCATCCTGCGCAGGCCGGCCATGGCGCCGTCCGGCACCTCGCCGGTTGCCTCGATGGCGGCATCATGCGGCTGCAGCTCGCTACGCACGAATTCGCGCACCCGGCCTTGCAGAACGCGGAGATCGTCGGGAAGCTCAAAATGCATGGCGCACCAAAAGTCGAAGAATCTTCGAAAAATGTTGCGCCGCCTCCCGGCAGATGTCAAGGTTTTGCGGAAGTTCCGGAGAACACCGCATGCTCGCAGGCTTGATGCAGCAGGTCCCGCTCACCCTCAACCTGGTGAGGGAACGGGTCGCGGATCTCTATCCGAACAAGATGGTGACGACGCGGTATTGCGACCGCATCCACGTCATTGGCTATGCGGAGATGCTCGGACGCGCGAGCCAGCTCGCCAACTTCCTCGCCGGGATCGGCATCGAGCGCGGCATGCGCGTCGCCACGCTGGCCTGGAACTCGCACCGTCACCTCGAGCTTTATCTCGCCGTGCCCTGCATGGGCGCGGTGCTGCACACCATCAATGCGCGCCTGCACGCGCTGGATATTGCAAGACTGCTCGCCCATGCCGAGGATCGGGTGCTGTTCGTCGATCGTTCGATCTGGCGAACCGTCGGAACGGAGATCGAGCTGCGCAACGCGTTTGGAGCTCACTAAACGCTTCAACCCGGCTTCCGACCATCGCATCTTCCGCCGCAACTTTGTCCACTTGTTACGGGACAAAACCACGAGTTGTGGACTGGCGACCTGTCGCTTTGGGGAGAAGATCATGCCACGTTCGTTTCAATCCAATTATTCCGCTCGGCTCTTCCTCGGCCTCGCTGCGGCCCTCACGATCGGGCTTGCCTCGCCGGTATCAGCACAACAGGCGACCGGCACCACGGTGGCCCGCGTGCTCGTGCTCGGTACCGGCGGCACCATCGCGGGGCAGGCCAATGCCCGCGCCGGCAACGCCTATGACTCAGGCAAGGTCAGTGCGGCCAACCTGATCGCGGCGATCCCGGGCATCGACAAGCTCTCCCAAATCTCGGCCGAGCAGATCTCGTCGATCGGCTCGCAGGACATGAACGACAAGGTCTGGTTCGACCTCGTCAAGCGCATCCGCGCCGCGATCGACAACAAGGAGGTCGACGGTGTCGTCATCACGCACGGCACCGACACGATGGAGGAGACCGCGTTCTTCCTGCAAAACGTGCTCGACACCGACATGCCGGTCGTGCTGGTCGGATCGATGCGGCCCTCGACCGCGATCGGCGCCGATGGTCCGGCCAATCTCTATGAGGCGATGCGGGTTGCGTCCGCGCCGGAATCCCGCGGTCGTGGCGTGCTCGTGGTGCTGAACGACACCATCCATGCCGCGCGCTGGGTGCAGAAGACCAATACCACCAGCGTCGAGACCTTCCGTTCGCCCGATGCCGGCCCGGTCGGCTATGTCGACACCGGCGCGCTGCGTTTCCTGCAGCCGGCTGTTCCGGCCAAGGGTGCGAAGCTGAAATTGCCGGATGCGCCGCCATTGCCGCGTGTCGACATCATCTATTCGCACGCCAACATGGACGCCGCTGAGGTCGAGGATGCGGTCAAGCGCGGCGCCAAGGGCATCGTGCTGGCCGGCGTCGGCGACGGCAATTCATCGAAGGGCGCGATCGATGCGCTGGCGGCCGCGGCGAAGCAGGGCGTCGTGGTGGTGCGTTCGAGCCGGGTCGGTTCAGGCTTCGTCAACCGCAACGTCGAGGTCGAGGACGACAAGCTCGGCTTTGCGGTCTCGCTCGATCTCAACCCGCAGAAGGCGCGGGTGTTGCTCGAGCTTCTGATCGCGAACGGCATCACCGAGCCGTCGGCGGTTCAACAGGCGTTCGCGCGGTAGACCGTCAGTTTTGAGGCGCCTGCTGGCTTTACCTGCGCGGCTTCGTTCGTCGCGCGCCGCGCCGCGAGCAGCAGGGCGCGCGCCTCCGCGATGCGCGACATCACGGTGGTGACGGGAATGCCGGTGACCTCAGCGATCTCCTTGTAGGACAGATCGATCATTTCGCGCAGGGCGATGACTTCGCGGAGCGGGGCGGGCAGGTCGTCGACCAGTTGCCGGATCGTTGCGCCGTTGCGCCGTTCCGCCGTTGCGTTCTCGTCGGCGAGCCTCGCGCCGCGTCTCTCCTGGCAGACCGCTTTGAGGATCGCGAGCAGCCATGGCCTGACGGCCGGGCCGCGAAAGCTGTCGAACTCACGCGATGCGCGCAGATAACAGTCCTGCACGGCCAGTTCGGCGTCCGCCTCGGTCCGCATCAGCACCTGGGCGAACGCATAGGCATCGTCGAGACACGGCAGCGCCGCGTCGCGAAACTGCTGCGCCGTTTTATTCCCGGCTTTCGCACTTCGCATCATAGGGTTGCATCTCGTGAATAGCTTTACCGGCAATCGGCGCAGTGGTATCAGGCTCCTCGCCGGAGTCGTGGACCGTCGCGCCAAGCGTAGGGACAGGAACGACGTGCGCACACGACATGCGCATATCGGGCAGCAAGCGATCGATCACGCCGCCTCTTGATCGATCGGGCGTTCGGAGCACGGATCATGTCCGAGACACAGGTGACCAACCGGTTCTCGATCTTCCATCATGGGCTGGCGAAAGGGCCGGCCTATGAGGCATGGCGCGAGGGGATTTGCCGCGGCTTCTGCCGGCTCGACGTCGGACCGACCGACGACAACCGCATCGATTGCCACAACGAGTTCACGCTGCTGCATACGGTCGCCATCGCGACGCCGCGCGGCGGCTCGGCCCGCTTCGCCCGCACCCGCGCGCTTCTCAACGACGGCTGCGACGACCTCGTCCTGATCTTTGCGACGCGCGGCACGGTGCAGGTCACGCAAGCAGCCAAGGCGATCGAGCTTCAGCGCGGCCAGATGTGCCTCACCGAGATGAATATCGTCGGCACCGCCGATCTCACCCGGTCGGGCAGCTTTACGACGACGCGGTTTCCGCGGCGCCTGCTGCTCCAGATCGCACCCTCGGCGGAGACGCAACTGGCGCGCCCGCTCGGGCGTGATCCGGCCCTGAGCGCGATGATCGAGCGCTATTCCGCGCTCTGCACCGAGCTTGCCGGCGATCTCGACGTGCCCGGCCAGCAGGCGGCGGCGCATCATCTCGCCGACCTGGTCGGTCTCGTGCTCGGCAGCAGTGCCGAGAGGAAGGAACTGGCGTCGCGGGATGGCGTGGCGAAGGCGCGGCTCGATCTGATGAAGGCCGATGTCCTGAAGAATCTCGACAATGGCAAGCTCACGATCGAGGCCATAGCAAAGGCGAATGCGCTCAGCACCCGGCAGGCGCAACGCCTGTTCGCGTCCGCAGGAACGACATTCTCGGAGTTCGTCCTCGAGCAGCGTTTGCTGCTGGCGCGCCGGCTACTGCTGCACGAAGAGGGCGCCGGCCGCAAGGTCAGCGACATCGCCTACACGGCCGGCTTCAACGACTTGTCTTATTTCCACCGCTCGTTTCGCAGGAAGTTCGGCGTAGCACCGGCGGAGATGCAGATGGAACTGGGTCGCAAGCATTGAACACCTGCTGCCGCGGCGCTAGATCAGCAGACCGGCTTCATCGCAACGAGGGCGCTGCCAATGCCTCTGTGGACCTGCGAACAATGCGGCGCGCAATTTCCCGAGACCGCGGCGCCGCCGCCGGCTTGCCCGATCTGCGAGGACGAGCGGCAATATGTGAACTGGAAGGGGCAGGCGTGGCTGACGCGCGCGGAGCTCGCGCAGTGCCACAGGCTGGTCTGGCGCGACGATCTCGGTCTCGTCGGGATCGCGCTCGAGCCGTCCTTTGCAATCGGGCAGCGCGCGCTGCTGGTGCCGGACCGCGGCGGCTGCGTGATGTGGGACTGCGTGCCGCTGGCGACGGCGGAGGCGATCGCGCATGTCAGATCGCTCGGCGGGCTGAAGGCGATCGCGATCTCGCATCCGCATTATTATGGCGCGGTCGCCGACTGGAGCGCGGCGTTCGACAATGCCCCGGTCTATCTGCACGGCGACGATGCGCAATGGGTGACGCGGCCCTATCCGTCGATCGTGCCGTGGCAGGGCGACAGCCATCGCATCTCCGACGACATCCTGCTGGTGCGTGGCGGCGGGCATTTCGCCGGCGCCACCATGCTGCATTGGCGCAACGGCGCCGACGGGCGCGGTGCTCTCCTGACCGGGGATATCGCGATGGTGGCGATGGACCGCCGCTCGGTCAGCTTCATGTATTCCTACCCGAACTATATCCCGCTCAATGCACCTGCGGTCCGCCGCGTCGCGCGGGTGGTCGCGCCGCTGGCCTATGATCGGATCTACGGCGCCTGGTGGGGCAAGAACATCGCCTCCGATGCCAGGGCGGCGTTCGACCGTTCGGTGCAGCGCTATATCGCGGCAATCTCGGACTGACGGTTCCGGCCGCGCTCGAAATCTTGCCATGCGGCGCGATCGCGCTATATCAGGGCTTTCCCGCCACTTACCGTTTGTCCGAGTTTCCGCATGACCACAACTGCCGCTGCCGAATCCCAGCCATTCCAGGCCGAGGTTGCCGAATTGCTGCACCTGATGGTGCATTCGGTCTATTCCGAGACCGATATCTTCCTGCGCGAGTTGATCTCGAACGCGTCGGACGCCTGCGACAAGCTGCGCTACGAGGCGATCGCCGATCCGTCCCTGATCACGGACGGCACGCCGCCGGAGATCAGGATCGTCCCGAACAAGGCGGCCGACACGCTTGCCGTGGTCGATACCGGCATCGGCATGGAGCGCCAGGAGCTGATCGACAATCTCGGCACCATCGCGCGCTCCGGCACCAGATCGTTCCTGTCGAAGCTGACCGAGGCCAAGGACGGCGCCAATCTGATCGGCCAGTTCGGCGTCGGCTTCTATGCCGCGTTCATGGTCGCCGAGAAGATCGTCGTCACCAGCCGCCGCGCCGGCTCGGACGAGGTATGGGTGTGGACGTCGGAAGGCGGCAGCGGCTTCGAGATCGCGCCGGCGAGCGAGGAGGCCGCGAGCCGCGTCGCGCGCGGCACCGAGATCGTGCTGCATCTGAAGAAGGACGCCGCCAAATATCTCGAGGCCTACGAGATCGAGCGCATCGTCCGCGAATATTCCGACAACATCCAGTTTCCGATCCTCCTGGTGCCGGAAGAGGGCGAGCCGCGCCAGATCAACTCGGCGAGCGCGCTGTGGCAGCGCTCGAAATCGGAGCTCAAGCCGGAGGATTACGCGCAGGCCTACAAACAGATCGCCGGTGCCTTCGACGAGCCGGCGATGACGCTGCATTACCGCGCCGAGGGCCGGCAGTCCTACGCCGTGCTGCTGTTCGCGCCGTCGCAAAAGCCGTTCGACCTGTTCCAGGTCGAGCGCAAGGGCAAGGTCAAGCTCTACGTCCGCCGCGTCTTCATCGCCGACGACGCCGAGCTGCTGCCGGCTTACTTGCGCTTCATCCGCGGCGTGATCGACAGCGAGGATCTGCCGCTCAACATCTCGCGCGAGATGCTGCAGAACAATCCGCAGCTCGCGCAGATCCGAAAGGCCGTCACCGGCCGCGTGATCGGCGAATTGGAGACGCTCGGCGAGAAGGAGCCGGAGACCTTTGCCAAGATCTGGGACGCGTTCGGTCCGGTGATCAAGGAAGGCCTGTGGGAGGATTTCGAGCGCCGCGACAAGCTGCTGGCGCTGGCGCGCTTCACCACGACGTCGGGCGAGAACCGCTCGCTGAAGCAGGTTGTCGACGACTTCAAGCCGAACCAGACCGAGATCTATTATCTGGTCGGCGACAGCGTCGAGCGGCTGAAGTCGAACCCGAAGCTGGAATCGGCGCGCGCCCGCGGCATCGAGGTGCTGCTCTTGACCGATCCGGTCGACGCGTTCTGGTCCTCGGCGCCGCTCGATTTCGGCGGTAAGCCGCTGAAGTCGCTGAGCCAGGGCGATGTCGATTTCGGCCTGATCCCGCTTGCCGACGACAAGGACGACAACAAGGACGAACCCGCGGCCGACGCGGCGACCACGATCGCCGTGATCAAGGATGCGCTCGGCGAGCGCGTTTCCGATGTCCGCGCCTCGCAGCGGCTGACCGCGAGCGCGTCGTGCCTCGTCGCAGGCGGCGATGCGCGCGACCGCGCGCTGGAGCGGCTGCTCGCCCAGCAGAACCGCGGCGCGATCACAAAGCCGGTGCTTGAGATCAATTTGCGCCACCCGCTGGTCGCGGCGCTCGCGACCGATACCGCGCAGGCGAAGGACCTGTCGCTGCTGCTGTTCGAGCAGGCGCAGATCCTCGACGGCGAGATGCCCGACGACCCCGCCGCGTTCGCTGGCCGCATGAACCAGCTCGTGCTGCGCGGATTGGGGAAGTAGCAGCCAGATCGTAGCGAGCTCTCTGTTCCGTCATCCTGAGGAGCGCGGAGCGCATCTCGAAGGATGCACGGCCGAGCTGCTGCAGCGGGGCCGTGCATGCTTCGAGATGGCCGCTGCGCGGCCTCCTCAGCATGACGGGACGAAGAGCACTGGCAGTTGCCTACGGTGTCCCGGATTTCGCTGCGCTCCATCCGGGCTACGCATTTCCGAGAATGGCAAGCTGACCGCGCCGCCCCGGCGCTTGACAGGTCGCGGCATATTGATGTTATGTTATAACATAACATCAAGCGAATGCCCCATGTCCCGCCGCCGCCCATCCCTCCAACAACTGTTTGATCTCGATGCAAAAACTCCCCGTCACCATCTTGTCCGGCTTCCTCGGGGCTGGAAAGACCACTTTGCTGAACCACGTCCTGAACAACCGCCGCGGCCTGAAGGTTGCGGTGATTGTGAACGACATGAGCGAGGTGAACATCGACGCCGACCTCGTGCGCGATGGCGGTGCGAACCTGTCCCGGACTGACGAGAAACTGGTCGAGATGAGCAATGGCTGCATCTGCTGCACCCTGCGCGACGATCTGTTGAAGGAGGTGCGCGCGCTCGCCGAGAGCGGCCGCTTCGACTATCTGCTGATCGAATCGTCCGGCATCTCCGAGCCGCTACCGGTCGCCGCGACCTTCGAGTTTCGCGATGAGGCTGGCCAAAGCCTCTCCGACGTCGCGCGGCTCGACACCATGGTCACGGTGGTCGACGCCGCCAATCTGTTGAAGGACTACGTCTCGACCGACTTCCTCAGCCAGCGCGGCGAAGCGCTCGACGGCGACAAGCGCACGCTGGTCGATCTCCTGGTCGAGCAGATCGAGTTCGCGGATGTCGTGGTGCTGAACAAGATCGATGCCGCGACGCAGGCAGAGCGCGAGGCCGCCCGCACCATCGTGCGCGCGCTCAATCCCGAGGCCGACATCGTCGAGGCGACTTTCGCCAAGGTCCCGTTCGACCGTGTGCTCGACACCGGCCGCTTCGCCTATGAGCGCGCGCAGCAGCATCCGCTCTGGCACAAGGAGCTCTACGGCTTCGCCGGGCACGTGCCGGAGACCGAGGAATACGGAATCACGAGCTTCGTCTACCGCGCGCGGCGTCCGTTCGATCCGCTGCGCTTCCACGCCTTCCTGCGCGAGAGCTGGCAAGGCGTGATCCGCGCCAAGGGCCATTTCTGGATCGCAACGCGTCCGGACTGGTGCGGTGAGTTGAGCCAGGCCGGCGCGATCGTGCGGACCGAAGGGCTCGGTTCGTGGTGGGCGGCGATCCCGCGCGAGCGCTGGCCGGATCATCCGGACTGGCGGCTGATGATGCAGCGGAGCTGGAACGATCTCTACGGCGATCGCCGGCAGGAGCTGGTCTTCATCGGCTCCGGCATGAACGAGGACGACATCCGCCGTCGGCTCGATGCCTGCCTCGTCACCGGCAGACCGGGCATGGACCCGCAGGCCTGGGCAGAGCTGCGCGATCCGTTTCCGCCGTGGAGCAGGGCAGGCGAGGCGGCGTGAAACAGTCGCCGTAGCCCGGATGGAGCGGAGCGCAATCCGGGGTCTCTCGCCGCTTGAGAGGTCCCCGGATTGCGCTGCGCTCCATCCGGGCTACGCTTCTAAAACCGGTCCCAACCCGCGCCGTATCTGCTAGACAATCCCGCATCAGGGACGGAAACGGCGCGGCATTGCGATGGCTGGCGGCAGCGAGATCTTCTACGGCGGCATTCCGGTGTTTCGCGGCTTCGCGAAGCTGATGGACCCCGCGCTGTATGCGCGGTTGCCCGATGACTGGACGGTCGGCGTCGCCGACATCGTGGAATCGACCAAGGCGATCGCGGCGCAGCGCTACAAGGCGGTCAACATGGCCGGCGCCGCGGTGGTCGCCGCCGTCACCAATGCGCTGGAGGGCCGCGAATTCCCCTTCGTGTTCGGCGGCGACGGTGCGAGTTTTGCGGTCGCGCCGGCCGATCTCGACAGAGCGCGCGAGGCGCTGGCGGCGACCGCGCGTTGGGTGCGCGACGATCTCGATCTAATACTGCGGGTGGCGCTGGTGCCGATGGCTGCGATCCGCGCCGCGGGCGCCGATGTCCGCGTCGCGCGCTTCGGGCCGTCGGCCAATCTTTCCTATGCGATGTTCTCCGGCGGCGGTCTTGCTTACGCCGATGCCGCGATGAAGCGCGGCGCGTTCGCGGTCGATCCGGCGCCTCAGGGCACGCAGCCCGATTTGTCCGGCCTGTCCTGCCGCTTCGAGGTGATGCCGTCCGCGCGCGGCGTCATCCTGTCGGTGCTGGTGCTGCCGGCGAAGAACGCCGATCCCGCGTCCTTCCGCAACGTGATCGAGGATATCGTCGTCCGCATCGAGAAGAGTCCCGATGCCGGACGGCCGGTGCCGGCCGGCGGCCCGCCGCTGCACTGGCCGCCGCAGGGAATGGAGTACGAGGCGCGCGCTCGGCGCGGCGGCCCGCTCGCGCTGCGGCGCGCCGTGGTGCTCACATTCGCGCTGTGGGCCTATACGCTGATGCGGTTCAACATCCCGGTCGGCAAGTTCGCGCCGAAACGTTATCTGCAGCAGGTCGTCGAAAATTCAGACTTCCGCAAGTTCGACGACGGCCTGCGCATGATCCTGGATTGCACGCCGGAGCTCGCCGCCGACATCGAGCAGCGCCTTGCCGCCGCAGCCGCGCAGGGCATCGTGCGCTATGGCCTGCACGAGCAGGACGCCGCGATGATGACCTGCTTCACCCCCTCGGTGATGCGCGCCGACCACGTCCACTTCATCGACGGCGCCCGCGGCGGCTACGCCTCGGCGGCGACGGTGCTGAAGGCGCGCGCGGTGTAGCGCTGACCAAGCGGCAAGTTCGGTGCACCTCTCCCGCTTGCGGGGGAGGTCGGATCGCATCGAATGATGCGATCCGGGTGGGGGCTCTCTCCACAATGTGACTCGTGGAGAGAGCCCCCACCCCAGCCCTCCCCCGCAAGCGGGAGGGGGGGCGCGGTCCCGTCGCGGTTGCCGCTCGGCTAAGAACTACCGTCCCACCCGCGTCCAGGTCTCGCCGCCGCACAGCGCGCCGACGCAGCCTTCGACGCGCAGCGTGCTCTCGCCGGTCACCGAGATGCTGCTCGCATAGGTGCCGCCGTCGTCGGCGTTGTAGATCTGGCCCGACCATTTGCCCGCGGCAACCGGATGCATGCCGGAAAACAGCGGCAGCCCGATGATCGTCCGGCTGGACAGCGACGGATTCGGATTCTTGTTGTCGACTTGCGGCTTGCCGGTCATCGGGTCGATCGGATCGCGCAGGCTCACCACCACGCCGCAGATGCCGCCGCCGCATTTGCTGATCTTGACGCGGGCATCGCCAGCCTGGGTCTGCCAGACGCCGACAGGCTCAGGCGCGCCTTGCGCATGCGCGGCGGGCACGGCAAGCGCCGTCGCAATGATGGCGATCATGAATCCGAATCGGCAGGCCATGGCTTATTCCCCAAGAGCATGATCCGGAAAAGTGCGAAGCGGTTTTCCGAAAAGATCATGGTCAAACAAAGAACTAAAGCGCGATGACGATTCGACTCAATCTCATCGCGCTTTAGAAGTCGGCCTGCATAACAAGTCGAAGAATTTCTGCAATGTCATATTCGCGCGATCAGGTGAGCGCGCTCCCAAAAAATTTTGGTGCCTGTTTCCGGAGCAGTCATGCTCAGGCAACGCTCCGGTGCGGGGCGCTGCGTTGTATTTATCCCCAGCGGGTCAGCCGGATCGATATGATGGTGGCAAGGCCGAACGCCACCATCGCACCGCCGACCAGCGCAAACAGCGTCCATGCAGGGGCGCTCACGGTAGCGAGCCACCAGCCGCCGATGCCGACCAGCAGCAGGCGGATGGTGCCGGCCAGCACCGGCCCGCCGACCTTGGCGGCGCCTTGCGAGGAGAAATAAAGGCAGACGCCGACGCCGAAGAAGCCGAAGCCCGGGCCGGCCAGCGCGAAATAGGACGAAGCTGCGGCGGTCACGCCGGGATCGGTGGTGAACAGCGCAATCCACAGCGTCGGCTTCAATGCGACCACAAGTCCGACGAGGCCAACGACAAGACCGGCGACGGTACCGGCGGTCCACGCCACCTTGCGGGCGCGCGTCACGAGTCCCGCGCCGATCGCCATGCCGACCATCGGCACCGAGGCGACGCCAACCGCAAACGCGATCGGGATCAGCAAGAATTCCAGCCGCGAGCCCATGCCGTATCCGGCCAGCGTCTCGGTGCCGAAGCTGGCCAGGATCTTGGTGAAGATCAGGATGGTCAGCACGCTCTGCAGCGGCGACAGGCAGGAGATCGCGCCTACTTTCAGGATGTCGAGGAACATCGCGCGCTGGAAGCTGAAGGCGGCGAAGTCGAGCTTCAACCGGCTGCGGCCAGAGGCGAGATACCAGGCGAGGAAGATCGCACCACACGTGAAGGCCGTGAGCTGTCCGGCGGCGACGCCGCGCATGCCAAGACCGGGCATGCCGAACAACCCGAGACCCAACACGCCGCCGACCGCGATCTGGATCATCGAGACCGTGATCAGCGTCATCGAGGGAATCCGCATGTCACCGGTGCCGCGCACGACGGAGGCGAGCGTGTTGACCAGCCAGATCGAGATCGCGCCGGAAAACAGCACCTGCGAGTAATGCATCGACTGCTCGAGCACGCCGCCATGTCCGCCGAGCATCGCATAGAAACTGCGGCCGAAGCCCAGCATCATCACGGTGAAGAACAATCCGGCGCACCCGCCGATGATCGCCGCATGCAGCGCCAGGTCGGCGGCGCGGTCGCGGTCGCCGGCACCGAGCGCGCGGCTGATCGCCGACGAGACGCCGCCGCCCATCGCGCCGGCCGACATCATCTGTGTCAGCATCGCGAATGGAAACACCAGCGCAATGCCGGCCAGCGGTTCGGTGCCGAGCCGGCCGATGTAAGACGTCTCGGCCACCGCGACCAGCGTCGAGCCGAACATGGCGATGGTGTTCGGGATCGCAAGGCGAAGCAGCGTCGGCAGGATCGGCGCGGTCAAGAGGTTGTCGACCGGCACGGCGGGCGCAGCCGCGGCGGGGCCGGTGTCGTCGATCGAGGCTTCAATGGTCATGGGTCGGTTGCCCTTCACCTCTCCCGCTCGCGGGGTCGAGACGAGCAAAGCTCGCTCTTAGGTCGGATTGCATTGGAGATGCAATCCGGGTGGGGGCTCTCTCTGTCATGTGACTCGCGGTGAAACTTCCACCCCAGCCTCGAGAGCGAGCTTCGCTCGCCTCGGACCCCGCAAGCGGGAGAGGGGGCGCAGTTCGCTCGCAGCCGCGGTTCGAGGTCACTTTGTGAAAGCCTGTCGCCAATAAATGATGACCGACATGCTACGACGCGCAGGCCCCTCAGGCCACCGCCGCCGATGCAGGGGTCACCACGGCAGGCCGCATAGGTCGATCTTGCCCTGGCGTGGCGCGCGAACGATGTCGTTGACGAACGGCGCCATCGCCTCGAAGCGGATCTGCCCGGAAGGCTGTTCGCAATAAACTTCGCCGCTGAAGGGATGCCAGCCGCGCGCCTGGTAGAACGCGAAATTGTGCGGCTCGCAGAATAAGATTGCAAATTTCACCGCGTCGTTGGCACGAATCGTGTGCACGGCGGCGTCGAGCGCGAGTGACGCATACCCGCGCCGCCGGCAGTCCGCGCGGGTCGAGACTCCGCCGATGCCGCCGACATGCACCTTGTGGCCATTCCAGGTGATGGTCCGGAAATAGATACCGACATGGCAGGCGAGCCCGCTGTCGTCGGGCGCATCGAGCAGCACGCGCAAATCCGCGTGGGCCCATTTGATGTCCGCCCAGGCTGGTTTCTCGGCCGCATCCGGGCTCCAGACCGCCTGGAGCAGCGGCTCGGCGCGCTTCCACGATGCATCTCCGTTGAGAATGTCGATTTCGATGCTCATCGTCTGGGTCCTTGGTCTTGGTACGGGCTGCGCCGATCTGTCATGGGCGATCCGAAAATGCGGTGTTTCTCCGCCATGGAACCTTCTATAAGGGGGACCCGTTAAGTGTAGTCTCCCACCCTCTGTTGGACATTACCCCATGACCTTCACGCTACCCGATCTGCCCTACGCCCACGACGCCCTTGCGCCCTACATGTCCAAGGAAACGCTGGAGTTTCACCACGACAAGCATCACCAAGCCTACGTCACCAACGGCAACAACGCGATCAAGGGGACCGAATTCGAAGGCAAGTCCCTCGAGGAGATCGTGAAGGGTTCGTTCGGCAAGAACGCGGCCGTCTTCAACAATGCCGGCCAGCACTACAACCACATCCATTTCTGGAAGTGGATGAAGCCGAATGGCGGTGGCAGCAAGCTGCCCGGCCGGCTCGAGAAGAAGATCAACGAGGACCTCGGTGGCTTCGACAAGTTCAAGGCCGACTTCGCCGCCGCCGGCGCCGGCCAGTTCGGATCCGGCTGGGCCTGGCTGCAGGTCAAGGGCGGCAAGCTCGAGGTCGCCAAGACCCCGAACGGCGAGAACCCGCTGGTTCATGGCGCGGTGCCGATCCTCGGCGTAGACGTGTGGGAGCACTCCTACTACATCGACTACCGCAACCGCCGTCCGGACTATCTGAAGGCGTTCGTCGAAAACCTCGTCAACTGGGACTATGTCGACGAGCTGTTCGGCAAGGCCGGCTGAGCGCGGCTTTGACCGTCGCATATTTCTTCACCCTCCCCTGAAAGGGGAGGGTCGTTTCGCATGCAGCGAAGCGAAATGCGAAACGGGGAGGGGTCATCTCTCAACACGAGCAGTCTCTCAATGGAGAGACTGTGACTCCGCCCCGCCGCTCATTTCATTCGCGTCGACCCTCCCCTTTCAGGGGTGGGTGATTTGAGTGTGCGGCAAGATGCGCCCTCACTCGACACACACCAGCGGGGGCATTGGTGGGTAACGCGGCAAGCTATCTCCTCGTCTTCTTCGGCGGCGGTCTCGGCGCGACGCTGCGGCAATTGATCAACGTCACCTGCGCGCGCTGCATCGGCACCGGTTTTCCCTACGGCACCTTCATCATCAACATCACGGGTTCGACCGTGATGGGCCTGATCGCCGGCTATCTCGCCTTCAAGGGCGACGCCTCGCAGCCCTGGCGGCTATTTTTGATGACCGGCATCCTCGGCGGCTACACCACCTTCTCCGCCTTCTCGCTCGACACCGCGCTGCTCTATGAGCGCGGCGAGCTCGGCCTTGCGGTGCTGTATGTCGCGGGCTCGGTGGCACTCTCGATCGCCGGCCTGTTCGCCGGCCTCGCGATCGTGCGGCATTTGACCTGAGATGCGCTCGGCACCGCCGTCTCTGGAATACTGGATCACCCGCATGCGCATGCGCGGGTGATGACACCGCGTGGTGTGGCAACTTGAATCGAAAACCACCCCCACCGTCGTCCCGGCGAAGGCCGGGACCCATTACCCCAAATCTCAATTGTTGCGCGCGCTGGGGCCACAATCCCGTTCATGATTGAGTGCGGTGGTTATGGGTCCCTGTGTCTTGGAAGTCTGTCAGGATGAGGGTGGGCGGGAAGCCGTTGGGTCCTTGGCGCTTG
>NZ_JADFUD010000053.1:0-53241 GCF_054820065.1 Bradyrhizobium sp. UFLA06-06 | reverse complement strand
AGCCAGCATGGTGAATCAGAAACACACTGATTTGGGAATCCCAAATCGATTCAACCTAAACCCATCCCGCTTTAGCGGCCCGGACGCAGCTCCAGGCTCTCGAGGCCGGCGGCGATGTTGATGCCGACCTGGCCCTGCACGCTGAGCGGCTGCAGGGCGATCGTGTTGTCGGAGCCGCCGACCAGCACGTTGCCGCCGACGCCGACACCGAGCGTCGCGCTGCCCTGCGCGCCGGCATAGTTGCCGGAGAGCGCACCCGGCCCGAGCCGCTCCACCGGTGCGTAGACGCCCCAGGCCAGCGCCGATTCCTGGGTGATGCCGAGATCGATGCCGACCTTCTGGATGGTCGCGATGTAGCGATCCTCAGGCAGACCATTGGCGCGCAGCACGCAACCGAGATGGGTCACGGAACCGACGATGAAGCCGACGCTCGCGCCACCGCGGCATTCCAAGACGCCGACCTGCACGCGCTGGATCGGCTGTTGGGCGCTGGCGCCGACGATTGCGGTCAGCGTGGCAATGGCAGCACCGGCGAGGAGAGTGAAGCGACGCATGGCGGAGTCTCCAGCTGAGAGGCATGACGCGAGCAGAGAACAGAACGGCGCCGTGTCTGCGGCGCCGTCCGCATCCTATGCCACAACACCGTATGTCCAGCCAGAATTTGCGGTGCCCGGTCACCGATTGTCAGGAGATGTTGCGACGCTGCTATGTTCCTCCCGGCCTGCCGATGTGGTCGAGCAACGGACAGCAAACAACAGACAACAAAAAAGAGGCCCGCTTTCGCGGGCCTCTTGATGAGACACCAACAACTTAGTGGTGGTGATGATGACGGTGGTGACGGTGATGCCGGCGCGGACCGTTGTAGCGGACCGGCTCGAGATCGATGCCGGCGATGCCGGCCGCAACGTTGAGGCCGGTCTGGCCCTGCACGCTGACCGGCTGCAGCGCATAGGCGTTGTTCGGGCCGCCGAACAGGAAGTTACCGCCGGCACCGAGGCCGACCGAGGCGTTGACGCCGACGCCGCCGTAGCTGCCGGCCAGCGCACCGCGCGGGAGCTGCGTGGTCGGCGCGCTCACGGCCCAGGCGAGCTGGGTCGTCGCGGTGACGCCGAGGTCGACGCCGATCCGCTTCACGGTCGCAACATAGGGCTCGGGCCGACGGCCGCCGCTCTGGAACACGCATTCGAGGCGCGCGACAGAGCCGACAACGAAGCCGACATTCTCGCCGCCCTGGCATTGCAGGACCCCGGCTTGAACCTGAGGCGCCGCGTTGGCGGTGGCGAACGGCGCCAGCAACGCAAGCGCTGCAAGGGTGAGGGTCGAAAGTCGCATTGAACTGTCTCCGCAAGGTGAACTGAATTTGCGCGGCGGACAGGAAGGAAAGCTCGTGTCCAAAACAAGGCAGTGCGCAAAGACGCCGTAAAAACTTCCCGCGTGTGGCATCGATGTTCGCACACACGCGCGTGAGGTGAGCAGGATGTGATTTGACTCGTCGAATCTACCGGCGCGCGATTCAGCACACAAACAAAAACGCTCCCGCACCAGGTGCGGGAGCGTTTTTCAAGTTCGGATCGACCTACCGCAGATTACCGCAGAAGCGCTGGATGCGCTTGCAGGCATCCTCGAGATCGGAGGTCTTGGTGGCGTAGGAGATGCGGAACGCGGGGCCGAGCCCGAATGCCGATCCCTGCACCACGGCGACACCTTCGCTCTCGAGCAATTCGGTGACGAACACCTCGTCGTTGTCGATCAGCTTGCCGGACGGCGCCTTCTTGCCGATCGTGCCGGCGCAGGACGGATAGACGTAGAATGCGCCTTCCGGCCGCGGGCACTCGATGCCGCTCGCCTGGTTGAGCATCGACACCACGAGGTCGCGACGCTCCTTGAACACCTTGTTGTTCGCGGCGATGAAGTCCTGCGGACCGTTGAGCGCCTCGACCGAAGCCCACTGCGCGATCGACGACGGGTTCGAGGTCGACTGCGACTGGATCGTCGCCATCGCCTTGATCAGCTGCGCCGGGCCGCCGGCATAGCCGATGCGCCAGCCGGTCATGCAGTAGGCCTTCGACACGCCGTTCACGGTCAGCGTGCGATCGTACAGGCTCGGCTCGACCTGCGCCGCCGTGGTGAAGACGAAGTCGTCATAGACGAGGTGCTCGTACATGTCGTCGGTCATCACCCAGACATGCGGATGCTTGACCAGCACGTCGGTGATCGCCTTGAGCTCGCTCTTCGTATAGGCCGAGCCGGTCGGGTTCGAGGGCGAGCACAGGATCACCCATTTGGTCTTCGGCGTGATGGCCTTCTCGAGATCTTCCGGACGCAGCTTGAAGCCGGTCGAGGCCGGGCAAACCACCGGCACCGACTCGCCGCCGGCGAGCGCCACCATCTCGGGATAGCTGACCCAGTACGGCGCCGGGATGATCACCTCATCGCCCGGATTGATGGTCGCCATCAGCGCGTTGTAGAGCACCTGCTTGCCGCCGGTGCCGACGATGACCTGGTTCGGCTTGTAGGTCAGGCCGTTCTCGCGCGCGAACTTGTTGATGATGGCTTCCTTGAGCTCCGGAATGCCGCCGACATCGGTGTACTTGGTCTTGCCGGCCTCGATCGCGTGGATCGCCGCCAGCTTGATGTTGGCGGGCGTATCGAAGTCAGGCTCGCCGGCGCCGAGGCCGATGACGTTGCGGCCCGCGGCTTTCAGCGCGCGTGCTTTGTCCGTGACCGCGATCGTCGCGGACGGCTTCACACGGTCGAGCGCAGCGGACAGGAAGGCCATTATCATCTCCTGGCAAACGTCGTGAGCCGTTGGGCCACGACTTGATTTGAATGGGATCGCGGCACCCTAGGCCTGTCGCCGCTGCACCGCAAGAAGCTTGGCGGTAAAGCACGAAAACTTTCGCGCATGGCTCGCCGCGCGCGCAATTTTCCGCAAGTTCCGGCGCCGGATGACTCATATCCGGCAAGGCCGGTGACCATAGCTCCGGCCTTGCCGGCAGGGCCTTCGGCGGCATGCGCCGGCACGGATTGCTCCGAGGACAATGCCGCGCGGCACCTGCCCGACAGCGCTAGCGGCGGGCCGTCAACGCAGACCGGCGCGTCGTGCCGCCAAGGATGCCGCGTTAAGGTTTGTGGGTTGCAGCGCGCCGGTCATGGTCGCGACCTTGGTATCGACCTTGCCATCGACCGGCACCGTGCAGAGCGTCGCGCAGGCGTGATCCGAGTTGTTCTGCCGTGTTGATGGAATCGTTCTGCACGCGTGCAGTGCGGTAGACGTTTCGACTTTTTCCACACTGCAGGGCTTGCGACGCACCCCCGTCGGCATCATTGTTTAGCGGCGTTGCGGTGTGACAGGCCGCGCAATTCGAGCGTACCGTCTCCCTGACCCGAGTGAACACCGACGCAATGTACAAGCTCTATTCGATGCAGCGCTCCGGCAACAGCTACAAGGTCCGGCTGGCGCTTGCCGTGCTGAACACGCCGTACGAGGCGATCGAGATCGACATCCTGCGCGGCGAGAGCCGCACCCCGGAATTCCTGGCCAAGAATCCGAGCGGCCAGGTGCCGTTGCTCGAGGTCGCCGAAGGCCGCCACCTCGCCGAGTCCAATGCCATCCTCTGGTACGTCGCGATCGGCACACCGCTGGCGCCGGAGTCGCGGATCGAGCGCGCCGAGGCGCTGCAGTGGATGTTCTTCGAGCAGCACGCGCTGGAGCCGAACATCGGCGCCGCCTATTTCTGGCTGTCGCTGGTCAAGGGCGGACGCGACCTGCAGACGCACGCGCTGGAGGACTGGATGGAGCGCGGCTACGCGGCGCTGCAGGTGATGGAGAATCACCTCAAGGAACACACCTATTTCGCCGCCGGACAGCTCACCGTCGCCGACATCGCCCTCTACGGCTACACCCACGTCGCCGACCGCTGCGACTTCGACCTGGCGACCTTTCCGTCGATCCGCGCCTGGCTCAAGCGGGTCGAGCAGACCCCCGGATTCGTCTCGATGGACTGGCAGCCTGGTACCGAGGCCGAGCCTGAACCCCGCCTCGCGGCCGGCGTCTGAACGGCTGGGTGTGAATCCAGGGAATAACGGGGAAACTGCCTAAATAGCGGGCAGAACCCGCGCTACCGCCGTATTTTAGCCATTTTTGGACGGCGCCGCCGCCGCAATGTTGCCGGTGACAACCGGCAGATTCGCGCGGATGTCGCGAGTGATTCGCTCGCGGCCGAGGGATTTAGACCATGAAACGGTGGTCCGGCACGGCAGGCTTCGATGGCCGCCCTGCCCCGGTGGCATCATCCCGGCTGACGAACGCGATCGCCGCGTCGCTCGCGCTTGGCGCGCTGACGCTGTGCCTGGTCGTCGCCGTGACCGTGCTGTCGAGCAACATCACCATGGCAACGGCGATCCCGGCGTAATCAAGCGATTTCCGGTTGGCACCTGATCCGCGGCAAGGCGCGGGAGAGACAGCGGCGCGACATGATGAAGACCCCCGTCGGACTTGTGACCGTGACGCTGTCGGCGGCGATCCTGCTGGCGGCATCGCTCCTGATCGTGACCGGCACGCAAGGCGAAGACCACGCACGCCCCGCGCATGTCACGACGCCCGCCGCCAAGCCGGCCCCGCACCACTAGCGCCGTCTCGAACGCAAAATGCGCTAGCCCCATTTGTGGAAGATCAGAAACGCGCCGGCGGCGATGAAGGCAAATCCGAGCGCGTGATTCCAGCCCAGCGGCTCCTTCAGGTACAACACCGAGAAGGCGGCGAACACGACCAGCGTGATCACCTCTTGCATGGTCTTGAGCTGCGCCGCCGAGTAGACCGCGCTGCCCCAGCGATTGGCCGGCACCGCCAGCCAGTATTCGAAGAAGGCGATGCCCCAGCTCACCAGGATGACGATGGGGAGCGAATGATCCTTGAACTTGAGATGGCCGTACCAGGCGAAGGTCATGAAGACGTTCGAGGCGAACAGCATCAGGATCGGCAGCAGCGAAGGCGAAATGGCGGGCATCGATTGTCCTCTTGCAAGCAAAGCACGCGGTAACCCGCAGGCACGGAACCGGGTTCCGCGCCGATCTGCATATCATTTGATTTGAAAGCAGCGAAAGCTGGTTCGGCCCTCGCAACGCCCGCTTAACGGTCGTCACGGAAATGCCGGCGCCGTTGCGGCCCTGTCGTCAAACTGCGGCTTTATCGTTCGTTTGACAGACAGCGAGAACGCGCATGCGGTTCGACTGGCGTGCCATTTCAGGTCCGGCCCTGACGGCGATCACGGCATCCGCCGCCTTCCTGATCGATCGCCTCGTTGTCGCCGTCCCCAATCCCGCGCCGCTGTTCGTCTGCATCGTGGCGCTTGCGAGCTCGATCAGCGGCATCACCTCCGGGCTGATCTCCGCCGCGATCGCGGTGGCCGCCTCGGCGCTGTTCTTCCTCGATCATCGCGCGCTGCCCGGTTACGACACCGCCGACGTCGTGCGGATGCTGATGCTGGCGGCGACCGCGGCCGGCACCGCCGTGATCACCGGAATGCTGCGGCAGAAATGGATCGACGCCTTTGCCGCGGACCAGCAGCATCACGCGACCTCGGAGCGGCTCGCCGCCGCGCTCGATCAGGTCGACATCGGCATCGTGCTGCTCGACGCCGACACCCGCGCCGAATTCATCAACCGTGCCTTCCGCGACTATTTCGCGCTGTCCGATGCGCAGGCCGACAGCAAGCCGCCCTTCGTCGCGCTGATGTATCACGGCCGCGACACCGGCGCCTATGAACTGCCGGAAGACGAGCTGAGCGCGTTCATCGCCGAGCGCATCGCGATGATGCGCGCCGGCGACTCCACGCCGATCAATCTCAACCTCGCCGACGGCCAGGTGCTGCGCTTCAGCTGCACCGCGCTGCCGGACGGCGGCCGCATGCTGAGCTACACGCCGGTCACCGACCTGGTGCGGCACACCGACGATCCCGCCAAGGCCGACGAATACCGGGCGCAACGCGCCGGCCGCGAGCGCCATCTGGCGCGGCTGCTGCGTGCCGCCGAGTGAGGCGCGGCCTCGTCCGCAATTGATCCTGCGAGATAGCGACGGTAGAACCTTGCGAGCGGTGCGGAGGCATCGCCCGCAACCGCAGGATCATCCAGGGATGTCCATGGCCGACGACGTCACCATCCGCTTCGTCACGCGCGACGACTACGCCCAGTGGCTTCCTCTGTGGGACGGCTACAATGCCTTCTATGAGCGATCCGGGCCGACCGCCCTCGCGCCCGAGATCACCGCGATGACGTGGGAGCGTTTCTTCGATGCCTATGAGCCGGTGCATGCACTGGTCGCCGACGCCGGCGGCAGATTGCTCGGGCTGACGCATTATCTGTTTCACCGCTCGACCACGGCGATCGCGCCGACCTGCTATCTGCAGGATCTCTTCACCAGCGAAGCCGCGCGCGGCAAGGGCGTTGGCCGCGCGTTGATCAACGGTGTCTACACGCAGGCCAGGCTCGTGGGTTCGCCGCGCGTCTACTGGCAGACGCATGAAACCAACCACACCGCGATGCAGCTTTATGACAAGGTCGCGGACAAGCCCGGCTTTGTCATCTATCGCAAGATTGTCTGAGCCCGCATCCGCGCCTGTGGATTGAACAGAGGTGTCACCAGCACGTTACAAAGCCCGGCTAGGCTTCCGCTCGCGCAGATCAGGCCCCCCGTCTCAGATCTTCGCCGAGCGGTCCCCGTCAGTCGCCGCGTCTGACCGGGACCGCTTTTTTTGCGACATCTCATTTTGCGACATCACCATGCGTGATCGGCGGTAGGACGGCACCTTGCCGGACCCTGGCGTGCTTGTCACAATGCGCGGCACCCCTCGCCTATCCCACAGGATTGTCTCATGGAAATTCGTAATCTCGGCGGCTCCGGGCTGCGCGTGTCCGCGGTCGGCCTCGGCTGCAACAATTTCGGCCAGCGCACCGACCTCGAAACCTCGCGCAAGGTGATCCACAAGGCGATCGATCTCGGCATCACGCTGTTCGACACCGCCGACATCTATGCCGGCATGGGCGGCTCGGAGACCGTGCTCGGCACCGTGCTGGGCGACCGCCGCAAGGACATCGTGCTCGCCACCAAATTCTCCAAGCCGATGGCGACCGACGGCACCAAACAGGGCGCCTCGCGGCGCTACATCATGTCGGCGGTCGAAGCGAGCCTTACCCGCCTGAAGACCGACTATATCGATCTCTACCAGCAGCACGACTACGATCCGCTCACCCCGATCGACGAGACGCTGCGCGCGCTCGACGATCTCGTCCGCCAGGGCAAGGTGCGCTACATCGGCAACTCCAACTTCCCGGCCTGGCGGATCGCCGAAGCCGAGTACGTCGCGCGCCAGATGAACGTGAACCGCTTCGTGTCCTGCCAGGACGAATACAGCCTCCTGGTGCGCGACATCGAAAAGGACCTGCTGCCGGCGGCGCAGCAATACAATCTCGGCCTGCTGCCCTTCTTCCCGCTCGCCAGCGGCCTGTTGACCGGCAAGTACCAGCGCGGCGCCGCTGCACCCGCCGATACCCGCTTCGCCAAGGCGCCGGCCCTGAAGGATCGCTACGTCACGCCGCGCAACGAGGACATCGTCGAGAAGCTGCAGGCGTTTGCCAGGGAGCGCGGCCACACCATGCTCGAGCTCGCCTTCTCCTGGCTCGCCGCCCGCCCGCAAGTCGCAAGCGTCATCGCCGGCGCGACGCGACCCGAGCAGATCGAGCAGAACGTCAAGGCGATCAGCTGGAAGCTGAGCGTGGAGGAGATGACGGAGATTGATGGGATCACGAAGGGGTAGACACTGCGGTCGTGTAACCACAGCGTCGTCCCGGCGCAGGCCGGGACCCATTACCACTAATGCGCGTGGTTATGGCGTGCTGTGGCTCCACCGTTTTCCAGCAATCGAGTTCGGTGGTAATGGGTCCCGGCCTTCGCCGGGACGACGTTGTGGTTGGAGCTAGCGCTTATGCTACCAGCCCCTTCATCGGCTTTACCGGGGCGCTGTCCGGAAATACGGCATCAGCCAGCACGCGTTCGCCAAGGCCGAACTGGTCGTGCAGCACGCCCTTGATCACGGCGCGCAGGTCGGTGGTCGGGGCGAGGTCGCGGGCCTGGTAGAGATTGGCGGGCTTGAGGCCCGGCCAGTCGGTGATCATGCGGCCGCCATTCACGACGCCGCCGGCGAGCAGCGCGATGGTGCCGGTGCCGTGGTCGGTGCCCTCGGTGCCGTTGATGCGCGCGGTGCGGCCGAACTCGGTCGCGACCACGATCACGGTGTCGCGCCAGCGCGCGCCGAGCCCGCTCTGGAATTCCGCCAGCGAGCCGTCGAGGCCGCCGAGCAGCTGCGCGAGGCGGCCGACCGGCCCGCCTTCATTGGCATGGGTATCCCAGCCGTCGAAGGCGAGCGCGCCGATCCGCGGGCCGTCATCGGCCGCCATCAATTTCGCGGCGCCGCGCGCCACGAGGCGCATCGCCGCCACGCCGCCCGCCCCGGGCTTCGGCTTCATTTCGTCGCCCTGCGCCTGCTTCTCGAGCTGTAAGCCTTGCGTCAGCGCGCTTGCCAGCGCCGGATCGCGATGCTGATAGAGATCGAGCAGCCGCATCGCGGTGTCGTCAGCGGCTTGCGGCAGAGCGGTCGGGGCCCAGCCGACGGTCGGCGCCGCGCCGCGCAGCACCAGCGGCGTGGTCGGGCCGACCGCGAGCGCGCTCGTCACCCGCTCGCCTTTCGGCAGCGCCTCCAGCGCGCGGTTCAGCCAGCCGGACTGCACGCGGCCCGGACCGGGGAAGCCGCTCTCCAGCACGTCCTGGCCATCGAAATGCGAGCGATCGCGATAGGAGGTCGCCACTGCATGAACGACCGCGGCCTGCTTGGCGCGATACATCCGCGAAAATTCCGGCATCGCCGGATGCAGGCCGAAGAACGGATCGAGCATCACCGCCGCGTTCGGGCCATCGGGGCGCAGCGCGATCGCGCCATGCAGGCCGGCATAATCAGGGTCGCCAACCGGGGCGACCGTGGCGAGGCCGTCGAGCGCGCCGCGCAGGATGATGGTGACGAAGCGCGGATCTCGGCCATCGGCCGCGCGCGCGAATTTCGGCAAATACGCCCAGGCCGCAAACGAGGCGCCGCCGAGCAGCAGCGCGCGCCGCGACGTCGCCTGCAGCATCAGGCTCTCGGAGCATTCCATCGTCATCTCCTCTGGAACTCGGGCGACATCAACAGCAGCGCCAGCGCCTGCTGCCGCGATTCCGCACGCTCGATGGTGCGCCGCGTCTCGGGCGAGGCTGCATCGGCGGCAATGAGCTCGAGCAGGTCGCGCGGGTCGAAGCGGTCGGCGAGCTGGGAGGCGACTTGCGCCGAAATGTCGAGCCTGAGCTTGACGCCTTCAGGTGCCGCCCAGGCCGCGGCGGTGTCCGGAAATCCGTTCGGCCCGGCCGGCGACCACAAGGGCTGGCCGAGCACGTTGAGGCCATTGAGATAGCGGCCCGGATCTTCGGGATTGCGCGCCAGCAGGCGGCCGGATGCGACCAGGAATTCGTAAGGCGAACGCATCTTCGTCAGCGGCGCCTGCCAGGCCTCGTTAGACTGCACTAGCGTGGTGGCCAGCGCCCCGAGATCGCCGTCTGTTTTCGTGAACGTATCCTTTAGCCTCGCCACCAGCGCCGGCGGCGGATCGTCGGCGACGAAGTGGCGCGCGAATTTGGTCGCGATGAATTTTGCGGTCGAGGGATGTCGCGCGATGTCCGACAGCACCGCCTCACCCTGCGCGACGCCGGCCTGCGCGTAGGTCTTGCCGAGCACCTGCTGCGGTCCGGGCTGGTGCGCATTGGCATTGAACACGAAGCTGCCGGGCGTGCCGAGCTGGCCACGGCGGCCGGCAAAGGTCCAGCCGGTGATGATTCGCGCCAGCGCCGTCACGTCGTCCTGGGTGTAGCCGCCGCCGACGCCGAGCGTATGCAGCTCCATGATCTCGCGCGCGAGGTTCTCGTTCAGGCCGCGATTGCGGTTGATGCCGGCGCGCGACTCCGGGCCGAGCGATTGCTGGTTGTCGAGAAAGAACAGCATCGCCGGATGCTGCTCGACGGCCTTCAGCATGTCGCCGAAGCGGCCGAGCACATGGGGACGGATCGCCTCGCGCTCGAACGAGCCGGCCCACATCCGCGCCAGCGCGCCCTTGTTGGCGGAGATGCAGAAGTGGTTCGACCAGAACACCACGAGCCGCTCGACGAAGCCGCAATCGGCGACCACGCCGCGTTGCAGCCGCGCCAGCGCCTCGGCGCGGAACGTCTTCTGGATGATGTTGAGCGGTTGCGCCGGCGGCTTGGGGGGACCGGCCTGCGGCTGCATCGTCGGAGGCTGCATCGGAGCCGACGGCGTCATCGCCGCATTGGCGTTGTCAGGCGCCTGCATCGCCGAATCCTTCCCGGCGATCTCCTTGGCGGCGGAGGGCAGCGACAGGTTGCGCCGCGGCTGTGGCTTGGCGTCCGGTCCTTGCGGCGGCGTTTCGCTCGCGCCTTGCTGCGCGGCCTTCGCGGCGTTGCGCGCCTGCTGAATCTCGAACTGATAGTCGAACACCTGTTTGCCGAGTTCGGGTGTCGAGAGCAAGCCTGGCACTTCGAGCAGCGCGCCGTTCGGACGCGCCAGTTCCGCCAGCACGAAACCGCGCGGATCGGAGGCCGCGTTGATGAAGTCGCCGGACGCCCCGCCGCGGGCGCCGAATCCAAACCGGTTGAGGGCAACCAGCGCGGCTTGCGAATCACGGGCCATCAGAATTTCCTTGACGAATTCCCGGGCGATTTCCTTGACGATTTCCTTGGCCGCCTATCCCGGCTATATCTGTCGCACGGCATCATAGCGCGGTCCGGGATGAACCCGAGATTAATTCGCGCATTAAATCGCGGTTAGAATGGACCTCTCGTCAAACGATCGTTCCCAACCAGGATCTCCGCGCCGGCTTTCCTGCACGGCATGCGGCAGCGAATTTTCCTGCTCGCTCACGGGCGCGTGCTGGTGCTCCGATGAGCGTTTTCGCCTGCCGATGCCGACCGACGGCGGCGACTGCCTGTGCCCCGCATGCTTGCGCAAGCTCGCGGAACAGCAAGCAGCGGTGAGCGCCACGTGAACGCACGCTGGACCGTCGACGCCGTCCTGCTCGACATGGACGGCACGCTACTCGACACCGAGAAGGTCTATTTCGAAAGCCTGGTCGCGGCGCTGAATGCATGCGGCTACACCGACGACGCCGTCGCGCTGTGCCACTCCATGGTCGGCCTTCCCGGCCCGGCCTGCGAAGCGATGCTGCGCGATCACTACGGCGCGGCGTTTCCGCTGGAGGCGGTCAACCTCGCCTTCCTCGACCATCGCGATCGGATGATGCGGTCTGGCCTGCCGCTCAAATCAGGCACGCTCGATCTGCTCGACGCCATCGCCGCCGCGGAACGCCCGATGGCGATCGTCACCTCGTCGTCGCGCCGTTCGGCCGAACGCAACCTCACCCTCGCCGGCATCCGCGCGCGCTTCGACACGTTGCTGACGCTTGACGATGTCGCGCAGGGCAAGCCGGATCCGGAGCTCTATCTCAGGGCAGCCGCGCGGCTCGGCGTGACGCCGGCGTCCTGCATCGCGGTGGAGGATTCCAACCACGGCGTCGCTGCCGCCCACGCCGCCGGCGCGATCACGCTGATGGTGCCGGACATGGCGCCGCCGACCGAAGCGACGCGTGCAAAATGCACAGCCGTACTGCCGGACCTCAACGCGGTGCTGGCGTTGTTGCGCGAGCACGGCGCGCTCTGATCGTCATTGCGAGCGTCAGCGACGCAATCCATCGTCCCGCATATGCCCGGACATGTTGTCCGCACGCTCGCGGAGCGTCCATTGGCTGATTGCGTTGCTACCGCCGCGCCAGATTGATCCTTCAGCGCGGCGCCGGTGGCAGCATCATGCGCGCTGCTATTTCGTGATTCTGGGCCGCGTGGATGTCGGCGGCGTTGGCGCCGCGGGCTGAAGATTGAACGTCAGCCAGACGTTCCAGCCTGCCGGCCGATTTTCATTGGCGAATTCGCCGTAGCCCTTCAGGTTCAGATATCCCTGCATGTCTCCGACCGGGAAAATGTAGCCGACCTGCGGGCCGACGCCCGCCACGCGCGACCGGAAGCAGCCGACACGATCACCCGAGCCGCCGTCACAGCCGAGTTGCTGATAGAGGTAACCGACGAGACCGACCTGCCACTGCTTGGTCAGGAATTGCGACGCGCCCCAGTCGAGGTGCATGTCGACGCCGCTTTGATATTGGGTGGAGGGGTTGACGAAGTTGTAGGTGAATCCCAGCACCGTCGAAAATTCATGCCCGGTCTTTGGATCGAAATAGGTGTAGCCGCCGCCCGCGTCGATTGCCCAGTGCCCAAGCCCCAGATTCGCAAGGCGGCCCGACTGGTAGGCGCCGACCGGGAGGTCGGCGGTAACGTACGTCATGTAATTGTTGACACCTGCGTTCCAGCGTAGCGCGAACTGCGGGATCAGGTCGCCGAATGCAATGAGCGAGCTGTCGATGCTGTCAAACCGGGAGAAGGGGAACGTGGCGCCGCCCGGTCCCGTCAATGTCCCAACGAGCGATCCCGCCAGCGACGTGGAGTTGGAGCCGTAGGTCGCCAGCAGGCTGGCAGAGGCCTGACCGCCCAGCACGGGCGTTGCAAAAGTATAAGTCCCGGCCACAAGGCCAAGATTCACATTCGCATTGACGTTCGCATTCACGGTGGCCGTCAGATTCGCGGGAAAGCGACCAAGCGTGATTTCGCGCGACCGCGCCACGTCGCCGCCGGCGGAAACAGAGGTGTGATAATAAACCGAGGTCACCGACCAGCCCGGCGCCTGCTGAGGAACAGCCGCGAGGCTGCCAAAAAATCCGGGTAACCAAAAGCTGATGCCGTTTTCGTCGGCGCGAGCCATTTGGGTAGACAGCACCAGCAGAGCGGCAAGCGCCCCAACACTCAAATGCCACTGCGAAAAAAATCTGCGTCCCAAACCCGGTCCAAGGTACCCCATCGCCGATCCCCCGACTCTCGCGATCCCACCGCCGCTCCGGCGGGGTAGAAACCCGGAAAGAATAAGCCGACGCCGCCGTTGGTCCATGCGGAATCGGCATATCTGCGTTCGGCCGGCGCTTTATTGAAAGGCTGTGTTCATGACGCCACAGCCTTGGCACTTTTTGCATAGTCGTCAGGGGCTCTCGACAAGGAAGAGGCGACCTGGCTCGATTGATCTAGATCAACATGAGAACGATGCGGCGCTGGAAGCATCTTGTCTTGTCTCGTTCGCAGATGCTGCGTCGTCGGTCTCGCACTTCAGATACTCGATCGTCTTTTGACTGACCAAAGCGTTAAACCCTCCCGAAGCAACCGGCGAGCTGGAAAGCTGCCGAGAGGTTCTTGCTCCGGCGACGCTCGTAACTTTGAAACTCGTTCACTGCGAGTAGCTCATGCACGACGTTGGCGTTGCGGCAGGCGTACCCGATCTGGCGGCTGATGGCTTCGAACGCACCTCGCGCGCCACCGCATTCCCGGTCAATGGCTACGGCCCGCGTGAATCGGCAGCGTCTGGGAATGGACGAGCGATTGGCATTCACCAGAAGCACGACGCAGACGCCCCGAAAGCCTGCTGCATCCCGCAAGATCCTCGCGGCCGGTCCGAGATCGGGAGCTACGACTCTCGTCAACCGAACCTCAGGATTCCGCGCAAGGTGCTTAAGGCGGCTCGCATCTTTGCTCCCCTAGCCATTGCCGCCGCTATCGTCCGGCCACGCGTCATGCCGAGCCGATCGACACCTCAGCAAGCCATGTCGGCTTCAGGTGCATCACCAGGAAGAGGATCACGTCATGAGTAAAGACACGATTCCAGAAAAGCCTGAGATGAGTACAGAGCCGATCAGTGCAGGATTGAAACGTCGCGATCTCTTGTTGAGCGGTAGTTCGCTCGTCGCCGCTTCAGCACTCTCTGCCGTCGGGGCGACAAGCTTCGCGCAGGCGCAGCAACCGACGCCGGCCCCGGTGCCCGCGCCGGCCGGACAGCGGCCCAATATCGTCGTCATCATGGGGGACGATATCGGCATCTGGAATATCGGTGCTTACCATCGTGGCATGATGGCCGGCCGGACGCCGAATCTCGACAAGATCGCCGCAGAAGGCATGCTGTTTACCGATTATTACGCCGAAGCGAGTTGCACCGCAGGCCGCGCCAACTTCATCACCGGCGAGCTGCCGATCCGCACCGGCATGACAACGGTCGGTCAGGCCGGCGCCCCCACAGGCTTGCCGGCGGAGGCCGTGACCATTGCCACCGCGCTCAAAGGCATGGGCTATGCCACCGGCCAATTCGGCAAGAACCACCTTGGCGACAAGAACGAGTTTCTGCCGACAGTGCACGGCTTCGACGAGTTCTTCGGCTATTTGTATCATCTCGACGCGATGGAAGACCCGGCCCACCCCGCTTATCCGCAGGAGCTGCTAAACACGGTCGGTCCACGCAACATGATCCATTCGTGGGCAACCAATGTGGACGATGCCACCGTGGATCCGCGCTGGGGCAAGGTCGGCAAGCAAAGAATTGAGGACGCCGGAACGCTCTATCCCAAGCGGATGGAAACTGTGGACGATGAAATTCGAGACTTTGCGTTGAGTTTCGTTGAAAAGGCCAAAGCCGACAACAAGCCGTTCTTCTTGTGGCTGAATCCAACTCGCATGCACATCGTCACGCACTTGTCGCCAAAATATCAGGCAATGCGCAACTCCAAGAACGGTTGGTCGATTCATGAAGCCGGCATGGCACAGCTTGACGACGATGTCGGCGTCGTAATGCAAAAGCTTAAGGACATGCGCGTGGATGACAACACCATCGTCATCTTCACCACCGATAACGGCACCGAGGTCTTCACTTGGCCGGATGGCGGACAGACGCCTTTCGCGCAGAGCAAAGGTACTGTCATGGAAGGCGGCTTCCGCGCGCCCGCGATGATCCGCTGGCCGGGCAAAGTACCGGCCGGCAAGATCGAGAACGGCATCATTTCCGGGCTGGACTGGTTCCCGACCTTGCTGGCCGCTGCCGGCAACCCGAACATTGTCGAAGAACTGAAGAAGGGGAAGCACATCGGGGACCGTACCTACAAGTGCCATCTGGACGGTTATAATCAGATGGACATGATTACCGGCAAGGGGCCGTCGAACCGGCACGAAATCTGGTACTTCGGTGAGAGCGAGCTCGGGGCTGTGCGCATCGACGACTACAAGTATCGTTTCATCGACCAGCCCGGGGGCTGGCTGGGCGAAAAAAGCAAGGTTGACGTGCCCTACCTGACCAACCTTCGCCTGGATCCGTTCGAGCGAACGGGCTGGCCCGATAGCGGGACCAAATACGGCGCGCAACAATACTTCGACTGGTTCAAATATGAGTTCTGGCGCTTCGTGTTCGTTCAGCAGGAGGTCGAGAAGCTGGCCATGACCGCAATCGAGTTTCCGCCGATGCAGAAGGGCGCGAGCTTCAACCTCGATTCCGTGAAGGCGAAAATCGAGGCCGCCAGGACGGCAATGGCAAAGTGAGATTCATAATCGTGTTGGGCGGCGTCCATGCCGCCCAACGCCGTCTCCTCCGGCCTTTCGTCGCCTTTTCAGGGCGTAACGGACGGGCCTCCATGAGTATACCGCTCTAACCCCGTTTGCGCGCCGGCCAGCGCCGTCTCGATCAGCGTGCGCGCGGCCTCGCCGGCGGTTTCCATATAGCTCGCGTCACGGTGCAACTGCACCACGGCGAATGATCCGTCCAGCAGCAGCAGGATCTGCCGCGCCAGCTTGAGCGGATCGGCGATCCCCTCGTCCGCGAAGCTCGTGCGCAGCCAGTCCTCGAACTTCTTCTTGTGCGCGGCGCCGATCCGGATCGCGGGATGCCCGGGCATGTTGGCGAGCTCGGCGGAGGTGCGCAGGAAGCCGCAGCCTTTCCACTTCGGATGCCGCGCCGAGCGCGCAAGGTTCTTGAAGATCGCCTCGACCTTCACGGCCAGGCCGCCCTCGGCCTCCGCGAACCACTTTCGGAACAGCGCGAGATTGGGCTGGTCGCGCGCGGCGAGATAGGCGGCGACCAGGTCGTCCTTGCTCTTGAAGTGATAATACAGCGTGCGCTTGGTGAGGCCGGCCTTGGCCGCAACCTCGTCGACGCTGACGCGGCGGATGCCTTCATTGTAGAACAGCGCGCTCGCCGCCTGGACGATGCGCTCGCGGGTGGGCTCGGAGGGTCTGGGCATCGCGCGTATGTATACTAACCAGTGAATATACACAAATTCCGGCCAGCTCTACATTCGGCGCTGACACGAAACAGCCATGCCGGAGAGCGCACCATGCCCGAACCCATCCTGCTCGAGATCACCGCCGGGATCGCCCTGATCACGCTGAACCGTCCCGAGCAGCTCAACGCACTGAACTACGCGCTGATCGATCAGCTGATGGCAGCACTCGACCGCATCGAGGGCGACGCCGACGTGCGCGCCGTGATCCTGACCGGCGCCGGCGAGCGCGCCTTCTCGGCCGGCGCCGACATCCACGAATTCTCTGGGAGCGTCAAACAGGGAGCCGCCGTTGCGGTGCGCGACTTCGTCCGACGGGGACAAGCCATGACCGCGCGGCTCGAGGCGTTCAAGAAGCCCGTGATCGCCGCGGTCAACGGGCTCGCCTTCGGCGGCGGCTGCGAGATCACTGAAGCAGTACATCTTGCGATCGCCAGCGACCGCGCGCTATTTGCAAAACCCGAGATCAAGCTGGGCATGCCCCCGACCTTCGGCGGCACGCAGCGGCTGCCGCGGCTGGCGGGGCGCAAGCGCGGGCTCGAACTGTTATTGGCCGGCGATCCTTTCTCGCCCGAGCATGCGCGCGAGATCGGGCTGGTCAATCAGATCGTGCCGCACGATCAATTGCTGACCGCCGCGCGCGAGCTCGCCGGCCGCATCACCCGGCATTCGCCCGGCGCCGTCGCCGGCACCATCACCGCGGTGACGCGCGGGCTCAACATGCCGATTGCCGAGGGCCTTTTGGTCGAGAGCGAGCAGTTCGCCGCGCTGGTGCCGAGCCGTGATCTCGCCGAGGGGCTTGCTGCGTGGAAGGAACGGCGGCCGGCGAAGTATGTGGGGGCGTGAAGGCCCACCTCACAGCCGTCATTCCGGGGCGATGCGCAGCATCGAACCCGGAATCTCGAGATTCCCCGGTGCGCAATTGCGCACCTGCGGTCTGGTGCTTACGCACCATCCCGGAATGACGAATTTGCTGAGACCTGTGCCCTACCGCACCACCGCCGCGGTCTGCCCGAACAAGAGCTCGCGCTCTTCCTCGGTGCGGATCGCGGGCTGGCCGAAATTCGGATTGACCTCCTTCGCCTTGGCATAGGCGCGCTCGGTCGCGGGGCGCTTGCCGATCGTCTCCAGCCAGCGCTTCAGATGCGGGAAATCGTCGATCTCCTGGCCCTGGTTCTTGTAGGGCACGACCCAGGGGTAGCTCGCCATGTCGGCGATCGAATAGTCGCCGGCGATGAATTCGCGGTCGGCAAGCCGCTTGTTGAGCACGCCGTAGAGCCGGTTGGTCTCGTTGACGTAGCGGTCGATCGCGTAAGGCAGCTTCTCGACGGCGTAGTTGCGGAAGTGATGGTTCTGCCCGGCCATCGGCCCAAGCCCGCCCATCTGCCAGAACGTCCACTGGATCACGTCATAGCGGCCATGAATATCGGCCGGCAGGAATTGTCCGGTCTTCTCGGCGAGATAAAGCAGGATCGCGCCGGACTCGAACAGCTGTAGCGGCTTGCCGCCGCCCTTTGGCGCGTGATCGAGAATTGCGGGGATGCGGTTGTTCGGCGCGATCTGCAAGAAGTCCGGCTTGAACTGATCGCCTTTGCCGATGTTCACCGGGAAAATCCTGTACTCCAATCCGGTCTCCTCAAGGAACATCGTTATCTTGTGACCGTTCGGCGTGGACCAGTAGTGGAGATCGATCATGGGCGTGATCCTGCATTGCCAGGGACTGCCGATGTCGTGCATCGGCGAGAAAGATGCGAATGCATGGAGTTGGGCGCATAACCGCACCCAAGTCAATGGTGGGCGCATTGCACCGCGCGCGAATGTGATCTGCGGCCAGCGCAACTGCCCGATTGAGCCGCGTCCCGATTGCTCCTAGGCTCAACGTGTTTGGTATTGAAAAGTTTTCAAAACACGGGGATTGTGATGACACGGGATGTGGCACGACGTGATTTCCTGAAAGGTTCGGCGGCGGTCGCCGGCGCTGCAGCCGCGGGCGCCTTCTCCTGCGTCGAGATCGCCAGCGCCGCGCCGATCGAGGTGCCGACCGTCGACAAGCTCTCGATCCGCGTGCTGGTCGATTCCAGCTTCGATTTGTTCTTCAAGCCGAAGCAGGCCGGCGGCGTCACCATCGCGTCGCCGCCGCGCTCCGCCGACTACCAGAAGTCGCTGCACAATGAATGGGGCCTGTCGCTGTGGCTGGAGTCGGAGGTCAAGGGCGCGCAGCGCACGCTGATGCTCGACTACGGCTACACGCCGGAGGTGCTGCTCAACAACATGGCGCTGGTCGGCGTCGATCCGTCGAAACTCGACGCGCTGATCGTGAGCCACGGCCATTACGACCATTTCGGCGGCCTCAACGGCTTCCTCGACAAATTCCGCGATAAACTGCCGGCCGACGTGAAGCTCTATGCCGGCGGCGAGGACAATTTCTGCCACCGCGTCAGCGCGACGCCGACCAAGGGCCAGTTCAACGATTTCGGCACGCTCGACCGCCGCCAGCTCGCGGCGCAGCGCGTCACCACGGTGCTGTGCGAGACCCCGACCGTGATCGCGGGCCATGCCTTCACCACCGGCAAGATCACCCGCCGCAGCATCGAGCGCGTGCTGCCGCAGACCTGGGTCGAGTTCGGCATCAAGGACGGGCTCGGCTGCAACGCCAGCCACTATCTGCCGGCCGAGATGGAGGGCAAGATCGTGCCCGACGAGCACATCCACGAGCACGCCACCTGCTTCAACGTGCGGGACTTCGGCCTCGTCGTGATCTCGTCCTGCGGCCATGTCGGCATCGTCAATTCGGTGAAGCAGGCGCAGGAGGTCTCGGGCATCCAGAAGGTGCACGCGATCGTCGGCGGCTTCCATCTCGGGCCCGCGCCGAAGGACTACCTCACCGAGGTCGTCGCCGAGATCAAGAAGCTCGACCCCGACGTGCTGATCCCGATGCATTGCTCCGGGCTCAACTTCGTGCAGGAGGCGACTGCGCAGATGGGCGACAAGGTGCTGGTCACGACCACCGGCAGCCGCCTCTCCTTCGGCATATGATCACGCCGATCCTGCGCGGCATTGCATTCGCTGGCGCGGGCCTGGCATGCGCCGGCGCCGGCCTGTGGCTGACGCTGGCACCGGTGCTGGCGGGCGATGCGCCGCCGCAATCGGGGCGCTCGGCCGCCGAGATCATGGACATCCTGATGTGGAACAGGGAGCCGGTCGGCGGCCCGTTCGCGCTGACCGATCAGGCCGGTCATGAACGCACCGACAAGGAGTTCCGCGGCAGGCTGATGCTGATCTATTTCGGCTTCACCACCTGCCCCGACGTCTGCCCAACCGATCTGCAGGCGATCGGGCTTGTGCTCGACAAGCTCGGCCGCGACGGCGATCAGGTGCAGCCGATCTTCATCACCATCGATCCCGCGCGCGACACCGCCGCCCATCTCGCAGAGTATGTGCCGATGTTTCACCCGCGCCTGATCGGACTGACCGGCAACCCTGATGCGATCCGCAAGGTCGCCGATGCCTACAAGGTCTATTTCGCGCGGGTGCCGCTGAAGGACGGCGCCGACTACACCGTCGATCACACCGCCTACATCTATTTGATGGACCGCGACGGCAATTATCTCGGCTTCTTCCCGCCGGGGACGTCAGCCGACCGGATGGTCGAGATCATCCGGCCGAGACTCGAACAGTGACGGTAGAGATTGGCAATTCTAGCCGCTCGATCGGTCCACCTCTCCCCTTGTGGGAGAGGTGCGATGATCACCGCGCTCAGGTTCACTGTATCCGCCCGTGCGCGCGCAAAAAGCTCGCGCCGCTTTCCGTCACCGTCACCCGCATGCCCTCGACCGAAGGTCGGCGCGCGACATAGCCGCGGTCGACGGCGTCCTCCCAGATCGTCAATCGCGGGCATGAGCTGCGCCAGACCTCGAGCACCTCGGCATAGGGCCGCGGCTCGCGCGCGACCCACTCGACAAGATCGAGCACCAGGGCATCGGTGGTCTCGCTCATTGAACGTCTCCCGTCGTTGCGCGATCGCACCGGGTGCTGCGATCGGGAGGGACCCATGCAATGTCTCCGCCGGTATTTCTGCGCCGCTTGGCCTCTTCCGGCAAACTGAGTTATCTTGCCCATGCATCAGTTTTCCTGAGGGTTCATGCGGCGGCTGCTCTTTCTCAACGGCATCAAGGCGTTCGAAGCCGCGGCGCGGACCGGCAGCTTCGCGGCGGCGGGCAGCGAGCTCAACGTCTCGGCCGCCGCGATCAGCCGGATGGTCCATCTGCTCGAGGAGCGGCTCGGCGTTGCGCTGTTCGAGCGCAAGGCCAACCGCCTCGTCACCACGCCGGCGGGCCGCGCCTATCAAGGCGGGCTGACGCCAATCTTCGACGCGCTGGCGAGCCTCACCGCGCAGGTCACGGCATCCGCGAGCGCGCGGGTGCTGACCGTCGGCGTCGGACCGACCTTTGCGCTGAAATGGATGATCCCGCACCTTGCCGAGTTCCGCAAAGCGGAGCCCGATATCGAGGTGCGGATCACGACCGGCGGCATGGCGGTGCCGTTCGCCGACGACTGGAGCTGCGGCATCCAGCTCGGCGACGGCCAGTGGCCGGGCCTCGTCGCCGAGCCGCTGTTCGCCGCCGATCTGATGCCGGTGTGCACGGCGCGGCTCGCCAATACCTTGAAGCGCCCCGCCGACCTCAAGGGCCCGAGCCTGATCCGCGTCGCCCATTCGCCCGACGACTGGCCGTCCTGGCTGAAGGCGGCGGGCGTGCCGCGCCTGACCGCGCGCGGGCCGGAATTCCAGTTCTACGGCCAGGCGCTGCAGGCAGCTAGCGACGGGCTCGGCATCGCGATGGGCATCCGGCCCTATATCGACGACGATCTCGCCGCCGGCCGGCTGGTGGCGCCGTTTGCGCTCAGCGTGCCCAAGGGCATGCGCTGGTATCTGGTCTATCGCGGCTTCCACGCCGAGCAGCGCGATTTCGCCGCGTTCCGGCGCTGGATCATCCGCGCCGCGGCGGAGCCCGCCGCCCGCCGCAAGGGAACACGCAGTGCCTGACGAGACCATCGATACGCTGGTGATCGGCGGCGGCCAGGCCGGGCTCACCATGAGCCACCGGCTGAAGCAGCGCGGCATCGCTCATCTGGTGCTGGAGCGAGGTCGCATCGCCGAGCGCTGGCGCAGCGAACGCTGGGACGGATTGATGTTCCAGTTTCCGAACTGGTCGGTGCGGCTACCGGATTTCGCGTTTCCGCACAACGATCCCGACGGCTTCGCGGACACCGCCGCCATCATCGCCTTCATCGAGGACTACGCCGCGTTCATCGCGCCGCCGATCCGCTGCGGCGTCGCGGTCACCAAACTGCGCCGCGACGCCGGCGGCTTCCTCGCCGAATTTGCCGGCGGCAGCATCGCCGCCCGCAACGTCGTCATTGCCACCGGCCCCTATCAACGGCCGCTGCGGCCCGACCTGCTGCGCGATCACCCCGGCCTGTTTCATGTCGATGCCGCCGGCTACAGGAATCCCGCGCAATTGCCTGACGGCGCGGTGCTGGTGGTCGGTGCCGGCGCCTCGGGTGCGCAGATCGCCGAAGAGCTGATGCACGCCGGCCGCGCCGTCTTCCTCTCGGTCGGACGTCACAACCGCCTGCCGCGCCGCTATCGCGGCCGCGACCTGATCTGGTGGCTGGCCGAGATGGGCATCGACCGGACGCCGGTCGAGCAGCGCGGCCCGTCGCGGCTGCTGCCGGTGATCTCCGGCGCCCATGGCGGCCACACCGTCGATTTCCGCCGCTTCGCCGCCGGCGGCGTGATCTTGCTTGGCCGTGTGACGGCGGCGCGCGACGGCCTGCTTGAGATCGCGCCCGATCTCGCCGCCAACATCGCCAATGGCGACGCCTATTACGCGACCTTCCTCGGGATCGTCGACGACTTCGTCGCGGCGCGCGGCCTCGATCATCCCGAAGATCCCTTGGCGCGCCTCCGTTTGCCCGATCCGCCGTGCCTTACCGCGCCGCTCGATGCGATCGACCTGCGCGCCGCGCGGATCAGGAGCGTGATCTGGGCCACCGGCTATGGCCTCGATCTGAACTGGATCGACATACCGGTGCTGGATGCCGACGGGGCGCCGCGACACCGCCATGGCGTCTCCGACGTGCCCGGCCTCTATTTCCTCGGCTTGCAATGGTTGTCGAAGATGAAATCCTCGTTCCTGTCAGGCGTCGGCGACGATGCCGCGGTGCTCGCCGACCACATCGCCGGCCGCGGTTAGATCCAACGACATCGGAGGTGCGCTCCCTCGCCCCGTTCTTACGGGGAGAGGGTTGGGGTGAGGGGCTGCTTCCGCGCAGACCGTCGCAGTTGGGCTCGCGGGGACTCCCCCTCACCCGGAACGCATCTGGCGATGCGTTCCGACCTCTCCCCGCACGCGGGGCGAGGTGAAGCGGAGCTCGCTGCTCGAAGCAAAGTCGACTTTTTCTCCCGGTTCCTTTGCCGTTCGGAAATAAACCGCGCGACTTGTGATCTGGTTCACATAGGGCACCGCGCGCTCGTGCTTCCTATGAGAAGGGCATTTCGAGGTCGCACATGATTTACAGCGGTTTTGAGATCAAGTCGTTCGAAGTGGGGAAGGGGCAATGGCACGCCAGGGTTCAACGGGTCGATCAAAGGCCGGTCGTCATCGATGGCATGCTGTTTCCGATGCTCGACATCGGCTTTGCGTGGTCCGATCCGGATGCGGCGATCGCCGACGCGAAGCGGGCTATCGACCGGTTCCCGCAACGCCATGGCATGACAATGCCGGCGGCCGAAGCGTCGGCGTGACCGGCAACGTCGTGGTTGCCGCCGTCCCGCAATGCGAGCCGGATCTGGTCTGGCCGGCGCAGGTCCGCACCAGCTGCCCGGAATGCGCCGCTCCGCTCTCGCTGCTGCGCGTGATCCCCGGCCGCGCCGCCGAATACTGGACCATGCGCTGCGACGGCTGCGGCGGGATCCATCTCGACATCGTCGACCTGCCGCGGGCCTGAACTCCGCGACCGCGCCGCCTGCTGACACCCTGCTGTCAGCAGCCTTGCCGAGACGCAAGTCCGGCCGTCGTTTACCCTTTTCTCGCTGCCGGACTCGTCCCATATTCGGGGGCATGGCGAAGACACCGAACACCCCGAAAAAGCCCGGCAAAACCCCCAAATCCAAAGCACACCGGCCCGAGGTCCTCCCGATCGGGCCCGCGCTTGCCGAATTGCTCAATCCGGCGATCAACCGCGGCGATGCCGGCATGGGTTCGGGTACCGGCCTGCAGCCGCCGCCGGACAATTCCTGGGACCGCCGCGCCGGCGGCGAGGCCGCCGCGCATCGCGCGCGGGCGTCGACGCGCGAGACCAGCGAGGACGTCGCGAAGCGCGATACTTCGGGCCTCGGCGAGGCCCCGCAGGCCAATTACGGCACTTCGGCCACCATCCCGACCCTCGATCCGGAACTGGCGCGGCAGCTCGGCCTGCCGACCGCCGAGGACGACGAGGAGGCCCTGGCGCGGCCGCCGCGTAGCAAGATGGAGGCGCTCGGCGTCAAGGCGACCGCCGACGCGCTGGAGAACCTGATCCGCGACGGCCGCCCGGAATTCCGCAAGGACGACGGCTCGATGCGGGTGTGGACTCCGCACCGGCCGCCGCGCCCGGAGAAATCCGAAGGCGGCGTGCGCTTCGAGATCAAGTCCGACTACCAGCCGAAGGGCGACCAGCCGACCGCGATCGCCGAGCTGGTCGAGGGCATCGACCGCGACGACCGCACCCAGGTGCTGCTTGGCGTCACCGGCTCGGGCAAGACCTACACCATGGCCAAGGTGATCGAGGCGACGCAGCGCCCGGCGTTGATCCTGGCGCCGAACAAGACGCTGGCCGCCCAGCTCTATGGCGAGTTCAAGAACTTCTTCCCCGACAACGCGGTCGAGTATTTCGTCAGCTATTACGACTACTACCAGCCGGAAGCCTACGTCCCGCGCACCGACACCTATATCGAGAAGGATTCCTCGATCAACGAGCAAATCGATCGCATGCGCCACTCGGCGACGCGCGCGCTGCTCGAGCGCGACGACGTCATCATCGTCGCTTCCGTGTCCTGCATCTACGGTATCGGCTCGGTCGAGACCTACACCGCGATGACCTTCGCCTTGAAGAAGGGCGAGCGCATCGACCAGCGGCAATTGATCGCCGACCTCGTCGCGCTGCAATACAAGCGCACCCAGGCCGAGTTCACCCGCGGCACCTTCCGCGTCCGCGGCGACGTCATCGACATCTTCCCGGCGCACTATGAGGACCGCGCCTGGCGCGTGAACCTGTTCGGCGACACCATCGAGACCATCGAGGAGTTCGATCCGCTCACCGGCCACAAGCAGGACGAGCTCGAATTCATCAAGATGTACGCCAACTCGCATTATGTGACGCCACGCCCGACGCTGGTGCAGGCGATCAAGTCGATCAAGTCGGAGCTGAAGCAGCGGCTCGACCAGCTCAACGACCAGGGCCGCCTGCTGGAAGCGCAGCGGCTCGAGCAGCGCACCACCTTCGACCTCGAGATGATGGAGGCGACCGGAAGCTGCGCCGGCATCGAGAACTATTCGCGCTATCTCACCGGGCGCCGCCCCGGCGAGCCGCCGCCGACGCTGTTCGAATATGTGCCCGACAACGCGCTGGTGTTCGCCGACGAGAGCCACGTCACCGTGCCGCAGATCGGCGGCATGTTCCGCGGCGACTTCCGCCGCAAGGCGACGCTCGCCGAATACGGCTTCCGCCTGCCCTCCTGCATGGACAACCGCCCGCTCCGCTTCGAGGAATGGGACATGATGCGGCCGCAGACGGTGGCAGTGTCGGCGACGCCGAGCGGCTGGGAGCTCAACGAATCCGGCGGCGTGTTCGTCGAGCAGGTGATCCGCCCTACCGGGCTGATCGATCCGCCCGTGGACATCCGCCCTGCCCGCACCCAGGTCGACGACCTCGTCGGCGAGGTGCGTGCCACCGCGGCGGCCGGCTATCGCTCGCTGATCACGGTGCTCACCAAGCGCATGGCGGAGGACCTCACGGAATATCTGCATGAGCAGGGCATCCGCGTCCGCTACATGCACTCGGATATCGACACGATCGAGCGCATCGAGATCATCCGCGACCTCAGACTCGGCGCGTTCGACGCGCTGGTCGGCATCAACCTGTTGCGCGAGGGCCTTGACATTCCCGAATGCGCGCTGGTCGCGATCCTCGACGCCGACAAGGAAGGCTTTCTGCGCAGCGAGACCTCACTGATCCAGACCATCGGCCGCGCCGCGCGCAACGTCGACGGCAAGGTGATCCTCTATGCCGACAGCATGACCGGCTCGATGGAGCGCGCAATGGCCGAGACCACGCGGCGCCGCGAGAAGCAGGTCGAGTACAACGAGGCCAACGGCATCACGCCGGAGAGCGTGAAGAAGTCGATCGGCGACATCCTCAACTCGGTCTACGAGCGCGACCACGTGCTGGTCGAGATCGGCGACGGCGGCATGGCGGACGACGTGATCTCGATCGGGCATAATTTCGAGGCCGTGCTGAGCGATCTCGAAACACGGATGCGCGAGGCCGCGGCCGATCTGAACTTCGAGGAAGCCGCCCGCCTGCGCGACGAGGTCAAGCGGCTGCGCGCCACCGAGATGGCCGTGGTCGACGATCCCACCGCCAAGCAGCGCAACGTGCAGAAGCAGGCCGGCGCCTATGCCGGCACCCGAAAATACGGCGATGCCGCCAACCTGCCGGTCAGCGCGCTGAAGAACAAGTCGGCGCAGACCTCGCTCAAGGCGAGCCGCGGCGGCAAGTCCGGCTCACGGGTGCACAAGCCCGATCTCGACGAGATGCACGGCCCGGAATCGCTACCCTTCCGCCCCAGCGGCGCGCTGCCGGCCAAGCCATTCGGCACCACGAGCCGCATCATCCAGCCGACCGACTCGCGGCAGTCGGGGCCGGAGTTCGGCCCGTCGCCGCGGTCGAGTGGCGGCGCGCCGGGCAAGCGGGGCGGGTGGAAGAAAAGGTAGGCCATGACGCGCGCCGAACTGCTCGCCTTCCTGCGGATGCATCGGCTCGCCGTGGTCAGCACCGTGCACGACGGCGCGCCGCAGGCAGCCGTCGTCGGCATCGCCGTCAGCGACAATCTTGAGATCATCTTCGACACGCTGACCACCTCGCGCAAATACCAGAACCTCCGCGCCGATCCGCGCGCGGCGCTGGTGATCGGTTGGGACGCCGAGCAGACCGCACAGGTCGAGGGCGTCGCAGACTTCCCGAGCGGCGCGGAGCTCATCGCCTGCAAGCAGGTGTACTTCGCGACGTGGCCCGACGGGCCGGAGCGCGAGACCTGGCCGAACATCGGCTATGTGCGGATACGGCCGAACTGGGCGCGGTTCAGCGATTTTGGCGCGGTGCCGGCGCGGATTGAGGAAATGACGCTGCCATAGACAGCTTCATCAGCCTCGCCTCGATCACGCCACGTCGAACGCCGGATGGTAGCTCACATCCCCCTTGCGCGCCTTGCCCTTCAACACCAACCGCTGAAAGTATCGGCTCGGCTTGCCGCCATAGATCAGCCGGCGATCATCGAGGAAGCCGAAGCGGTGGTAGTACGCGGGATCGCCGAGCACGACGCAGCCATCGGCCCCTTGCTCCGCAAGCCGGATGAGCCCCTCGCATATCAGAGCTTTGCCGATTCCGCGCCCTTGCAGGTCGGGTGCTACCGAGACCGGGCCAAGGCCATGCCAGCGTCCCGCTACGCCATCGATCCGGACCGGCGAGAACGCGACGTGCCCGGCGATGCTGCCGTCCTCGGAGACAGCCACCAGCGAGAGCGTCAGCGCGCCGGCTGCGCGCAGCGCCTCGACGATGCGGGCTTCGGTGCCGCTGCTGTGCGGCGCTGTCGCGAAGGCGGCCGCTGTGATGCGGCTGATCGCGGCGGCGTCTTCGGGGCGTTCGTCCCTAATCTGCATGCCCGCAGATAAAGGCTACCCAAGAGGATGCGCAAGTGGCGGCATCTCGCCGCGCGGGTGCTCGGGGCCCGTGCCACATATTCGGTGTCGTCCCTGCGAAAGCAGGGACCCATAACCACAGACGATCATCGTGAAAGACGGTGGAGCGATGAGCCCCGTTCACGATATCCGCCGCGGGGTATGGGTCCCTGCTTTCGCAGGGACAACGTCCGGAAGGCGCCGCGGCCTCTCGGTTCATGCACGGACGTCTCCGGAATACTGGATCACCCGCATGCGCGCACGCGCGGGTGATGACTCGGCGCTGTTTGACATCTTGAATCGAGAACCATCCTCACCGTCGTCCTGGCGAAAGCCAGGACCTATTACCACCGGCTTTGGTTGTCGGAAGGATCGTGGCCCCAGTGTCGCGCAACAATTCGCATTTGGGGTAATGGGTCCTGGCTTTCGCCAGGACGACGTCAAGGGATGTGGCTCCGCTTCGCCCCGACCCTAACCCGATCGCTTGTTGCTGGTGTTCTGGATCAGATTGCCGTGCGCGGCCTGCTCGCGGATGTTGTGCTTCTCGTCGTCGCGATGGCCCTTGGTGGTGTCGATGGGAACGCTGGGGGTGCTGCCGGGGCCCTTGTGGCTCTTGTTGTCGTCCGGAACGGGCTGGATGGTCTTTGTCTTTGGTTTCGTCATCATCGTCTCCGTTACGCATGGAGACAACGCAGCCGGTGCGGACGGCGTTCCCGGAACGAGACTTCACGTTCCAGGAGATGTGGCTTCACAGCTTCTCCTGCTGCGACGGCTGCGCCTGTTGCTGCTGGCGCTGCCGTGCCTGCTCCTTGGCGTGATGGCGGCCGTAGAGGCAACCGGCGGCGGCGCCAAGCATGCCGTGATGGCCGGCATAATGACCGGCGACGCCGCCGACGATCGCGCCCTTGATGCAACCCTTGGCGTCGGCAGGCGACGCCGCGGCGAGCGCGCTGACGGCAATGACGGACGCGAGAACAATCGATTTCATGATGCGGCTCCAATGCAATGCTGCCGCATCAACGGCGAAGCGGCACCGCCGGTTCCGAGAAGAAGAAGCGGTTCACCATCGACCTCGCCGCCGGCAAGGCGGCGCCGATTAGCTGTTATCGAACGCACCGCGACAGCGAGCCGGCGCGATCTCACCGGCCGGCCCCGGAGGAGCTCAAGGCCTCATGGCCGGCGTCGGCGCCGGCTCACCGTCGCGCGGTGCGCGCTCGCATGATCTATTTGGAGACAACCAGGGCGGCGACGGCAAGCGGCATGGTGCTTCTCATACGGAACTCCTGATCGCGGATGCGTCGCCCACGCCGAACCAACCGGGCGCGCGCCGGGAGGTTTCATTAACTCGCGGATAGGCGCCGCCGCGCCCGCTTCACGTCCGCAGGACGCGATCAGTGCCGCCGATCAGTTCAATGTCTTGCCGCCGCCGGTGACGCCGTCGAGGAACAAACCGGTTTCGCGGTTGAGAAACTCGACATCCGCCGGGAAGAAACCGCCGGCCGAGGCATGGCCGGTCACGGTGCCCGGGCTGATCGTCTTGATGGTCACGCCTCCGATGTTCTGGCCCATCTGGTTCGGCTCGAATTCGGGATTGAGCAGGTCCTTGGTGCCGGTGAGGATCAGCGTCTTCGCCTTGATCGAAGCCAGCGCCTTCGCAGTGTCGCCGCCGAACCCGGCCGTGGTGCCGACATCGTGCCGGTCATAGGCCCAGCTCTGGTAGATCCAGTCGTTGGCGTCGAACAGCTTCCACAGCGCGGTCTCCTGCTCGGCCATCCAGGGCAGCACGTCGGGGCCGGACTTGAACTGCGCCGCATACATGTCAGGCGCGCGCGCCGCGAGCAGCGCGACGATATCGCGGAACAGTTTGAGCCCCTTTTCCGGCGGCGCCTCGTAATTGCCGTCCTTCCACGCCGGATCGTTCATGATCGCCTTGCGCGAGGCCTCCATCACCGCGACCGACCAGGCCGGCGTCTTCGCAAGCGGCACCATCGCAACCAGCGCGTCCATGAAGTCCGGATGGCTGACGCCCCATTGCAGCGCCTGCATGCCGCCCATCGAGGGGCCGACCACGGCGACGACATGGTCGATGCCGAGCTTCTCCTTCATCAGCCGGTACTGCGATTCCACCATGTCGCGGATCGCGAATTTCGGGAACTGCATCCGCGGCTGCACCTTCGAATTGCTCGGCGACGTGGTCAGCCCGTTGCCGATCGCATCGGTGCAGACGATGAAGTACTTGTCGGGGTCGAGCGCCTTGCCGGGGCCGATCATGAAATCGAGCCGGTGATGATTGCCCGAGATCGCGGTCACCATCAGGATGGCGTTCGACTTCTTCGCGTTCAGCGTGCCGTGGGTGACGTAGGAGATCGAGAAATCCTTGATCGCCTCGCCGCTCTCGAGCTTGAGGTCGCCTTCATTGTAGAGCTGGTGGGCAGGCTGCTGCGGCGTGTGTGCGAAGGCGGGCGGGATCGCCGGGCATGCCAGCAGCGACAGGATCGCGGCGAAGTGGGTGATGCGCTTCATTGGTCTCTCCCCATCGGGGCGGCTTTGTTTCGGCCGCCTTCCGCCGCGAAGCATACGGGCCAGCCGCGCCGCGGCAAGGCCGCGGGTGCGAAGATTTAAGTGGCGCGGGCGCGGAATAAACCGTGGCCCGCACCGCGGCGGCCGCCGTCCTCGCAACGCGCGAACCGGCGCGCCGCATGCATTTTTGTGCCACAATGCACGCACTGGTTGCCGAACCTAATCGCGTCTCGCGCGTCAAACATGTTGTTGATTGTGGAATGCTCCGGTTCACAATACCGGGCCAGAGCGAGTCGGCGGAGTCGATCATGGGCGAGGATTTGAACCGGCAGCGCGTCTTGAACTTCCTCGACGTCTACTATGCCGGCGGCATCGAGGGCGCGCTCGATCGCTGCAGCGACGACGTCGCGTTTCTCGCCAACGCCCCGATCGACATTCTTCCGCATATGGGCCAGCACCGCGGCAAGGCGGCGCTGCGCCAGATGTGGACCACGATCCACGAGCGCTATTCCGACATGCGCTACGAGGCGCCGATCGTGGTGACCCAGGGCGACAAGGTCGCCGCGCAGCTGCGCGTGTTCTTCCGCAAGCGCAACAACGCCCGCGTGGTGCAGTTCGACGTCGCGGTGTTCTATACGCTGCGCGACGGCAAGATCACCGAGATCCGCGAGATCATCGACACCTTCGACCTCGTCCAGCAGGTGCTGGAACGCGACGTCGCGGCGGCGCTGACCGGTCATGACCACATCGTGCCCGCAAATTCGCAACGCCAGCGTTGAACCTCGACGGCCCGGCGCTGACCTATGACTGGGCTTGTTGCGGTCGGGGCTGAAATCACCATGAAAGTCGCATTGCTCGCTGTGCTTGGCTTGGCGCTGGGCGCCCTTGGCGGCGCCGCCTTCGGCATCGGAGCCGGGCTTAGCTGGATCGGATTGGCCAGAACCTCGGGTATCGATAGCGGAACGCTGGTGTTTTTCACCTTCATGCCGCTCGGCGCCGCGATCGGCGGCATCGGCGGCGCGCTGCTGTTCGCGGTGGTGGCGATCCGCGACGCCGAGATCGTGATCGAGCGGCAGCCGGTGCGGCGGCGCGACCGCTGAAATGCGGTCACCGGAGCGTTTTCGAGCGAAGCGGATGCCGGTTCGCGTCAAGAAAACGCGTCAGAACCAGAATCTGGACCCCATTCCGATCCTGTCGGAACGGGATTCCAGAGGCCGGCGGTCATATTCCGGTAAAATTCCGCGCAATTGTGCATTGCAAAAAAGTCATTTGCGTTTTTGCCGTTCCGCACTATTTCAGGCCGCAATAGCGATGTGCAGCAACCTGGCAAGGCGTCGGCGCTGATCCCCTGCCATTCGTTTGCGTTTGAAAATCCAGTTTCAGGACAAGGCCAAAATGACAGAGCATAGTCTCTGGCGTTTTTCGCGCGCATTGCATCGCGCGATCAACGAACGCCAGCTTGCAGATATCGAGCCGCTGCTCGACGACGAGGTCGAATGGTCCATCTACGGGCCGATCGACCTGTTTTCCTTTTTCGGCGCGCGCCGCGGCAAGGCGGCGGTGCTCGAGGTGATCAGGCAGATCGGCGAGAACCTCAGGGTTCACCGCTTCGACCGGGAACAGATCATGCTCGGCGTGGATTCCGCAGCTTCGATGCTGCGCTATTCGCTGACGGCACTCGACTCCAACAAGCCGATCTCGCTCCGGATCGCGCATTTCGCGCAGTTCAGGGCCGGCAAGCTCACGAGCTTCCGCGTGCTGGTCGACAGTTTCGACCTGGTCGAGCAGACCGTCGGCTACCCGATCCATCTGCCGCGCATCGCGGTCTGACGGCTTTTCGGTTTCACGCCTTCGTCATGTCCGGGGCCCTTGCCCCGGCAGCGGCGGCCTGTTTTGCCAGCCCCGAACGGCCGCGCTCGGGACGCGCCGCGCGAACCCGCAGCGCGTTTGTCCCGGACATGACGATCACGCGTTGATCACTTGCTTTCAGAGCGCCGATGCCACAATTTTGCGCCACGGCAAACGCATGCTGCGGCTCTGGAATTTGCGGGCTGGGAATGACCTTCACATTACGATTTGGCTGGGCAAGGCTGCCGGTGCTGGCGGCCGGCTTCAGCCTGGCGATGGCGCTGTCGGCCGCCGCGCAAACCCCGCCATGGCAGATCGCTCCCGCCGCCCAGGATACCGCAGCCGATAACGCCGAGGCTGCGGCCGACGAGGAGCCGCCGGCGGCCAATGCCAATGACGCCGACATCCTGAAGGACATCGACGAGAGCAAGCTCGACTGGAGCCAGCTCGACACCGACTCCACCAGCCTGCCGACGCTGGCGCCAAAGCGTGCGGCGAGGCCCGCCAGCGTCGCCGGCAACGATCCATCCTGGTCGACCAACAACAACGCGAACGGCTCGTCGGCGGTGTCGGTCAAGCAGTCGATCTCGCCATTCCTCGACACCCGCATCGGCGCCGACATGACGGTCGCGAGGCAAGGCACGATGACGACGTCGGAGCAATTGTCGGAGCGGCTCGCCAATGGCGGCAGCCTGCCGCAGTCCGGCGGCTCGGCCTGGGCCGCGATCTCGACCGGCGGCGTGGCCTCGATCTGGGACAAGACCTCGGTCGAAGCGCGGGTCGATCCCTCCGCCGACCAGAGCAAGGTCGGCACCTCCCTGAGCAAGTCGGTGCCGCTGTCGGAGCAATATTCGCTGACGCTGCAGAACGGCTACAACCTCATCCAGCAGGGCGTGGTCCCGGCGCCCGGCATCATCAGCCACCCGTCGCGCAGCTACGACACCGATCAGTCGGCGAGCCTGTCCGTTAACGACACCGGCACCAGCATTACGGCAGGCCAGACCCTGTCGACCTCCGACGACAGATGGCTGCGCCGGATCGGCGCCGAGCAGAAGCTGTTCGATGGGGTCACCGTCTCCGGCTCGGTCGGCGAGACCTCCCAGGGCGCGACCAACAAGAGCATCAGCGCCGGCTACAAGCGCTCATGGTGAACGGTCTGTTAGCTCTATCGCGCTAAATGATCAGGCATTGCCGCAACTTGGCCCAGATGCGGTCAAATTCGGCGGCACTGATAGGTCCGTAACTTCATCAATTCGTCGTGCGGGGGACAAGCCGCGCTTCGCTATTGCGAATAAGGGGAAAGCCGATGAACGCCACCAACCGTACCGAGGAAGCCGAAGTCGAAACGACGTCCGAGGTCGACACCAACCTCGCTGCGGTCTCGGAAGTCGAAGCCGGCATCCGCGACTTCGTGCGCAACGATATCGCCTATCTGCGCCGGCCGGTGGCGAGCCCGGAGACCGCGCCGACCGATACCAACACCGATGCCACCGTCAGCAACGTCAACTCGCTGATCCAGCGCGTCGCCGGCACCTCGCTCGCCGAGATCGAGAAGCTGATCGGCGAGCTCGAGAGCCTGCGCGACCTGCTGCATGCCGAGGGCCAGCGCGTCCAGCGCGAGATCTCCGGCTATGCCCAGCTCAGCCAGGCCGCGATGAAGTCGACGCGCATGATCGCCGACAACGTCTCGCAGTGGAAGCGCGCGGCCGACGGCCTGCGCAACAGCTGATCCGGATCCGCCTTTTAGGATTGGCAGCCGCCGCCTCCTGGACAGGGGGGCGGCGGCTTCGCTTTGCAGCCGCGATTCAGCGCAGAACGATTCGTTATTCAGCGCGGTGTAAACTCCGCGACGTCAATTTTTGCAGAAGCCGATTTGAAAATTCGGATGCCGAGTCCGCCTCCAATTCGGAATTCGCGTTCGGACCGCGCCTTGCCGGGCATCCGTTTGGAGACGAAGTCATGCAGAGCGTCCGGCCGGATAACGCCGCCGATCCGATTCCGCTGCGCCAGCCGCAGCAGGGCATCGGCACGATCATGATCCGCTTCATCGGCATATTGGTAGCCGCGACGGTCGTGATGGTGCTGATCTGGAATCGTTAAGGCATGATCCGGAAAAGTGTGAAGTGGTTTTCCGATAAGATCATGCCTAAACAGAAGCTTGATCAGGAGAAGTGTGACGCAGCCTGCCGACAGGTCACATTGAAAAGCGCAATTGCGCGCAACCTGCGCTCCCTCGAGCGCCGGCAGTTACAGACGGTCAATCAGCGATCGATGCTCGCGGTGGTCTCGAAGGAATAATTGCCGTCGGCAAAGCCCTTCACGACCATTCCGGTGGCCAGCATCACCACAACCGTTACCGTCGCGAAGATAATGCCGACGAGTTTCAGCGCGCTGCGATCTGCCATGGTATCCCCAGTCGTTCTTGCCAGATGTCCGTGCCCTCAAACCATAAGGCAGGGACAAAGGTTCAGAATGCGTTAGCAAAAAATGAGTTCCACGCAACGCACAACTGCGTCGGCGGCAGAAGTCATCCGCTAACCATGGCGTCCGGGCAACATCAGAGGCGTGCGGGCAACATCAGGAACCGGGATTCCGCCGCGGCACGAAAGCGGTGGCGAGGAACGAGAACACCACCTCATTGCGCTGATTGATGCCGATGTTGCGGGCCTGGAGGATGCCCCATTCGGGCCGCTTCTCGGACGTGCGCTTGGTCTCGACCTGGTTGGTGAAGCTGATGGTATCGCCTGCCAGCACCGGGCGGATCCAGCGCAGCTCGCGGAAGCCCGGCGAGGGCCCCCAGACCGCGACCTCCTCGCCGCGCGCGGCGGCTTCCGCGGCGAGCCGCTTACCGTCGGCGACGAGCAGCTTCATGCAGACGCTGGCGACATGCCAGCCCGATGCGGCGAGCCCGCCGAACAGCGACTTGCGCCCCTCCTCCTCGTCGAGATGGAAGCGCTGCGGATCGAACTGGGCGGCAAAGCGCTTGATGTCCTCGGCGGTGAAGGTGAAGGAGCCGAACTCGCGCCGTGCGCCGATCTCGATATCTTCAAAAAAGCGCATGACCTCTCCTATGCGCTCTCAGCGTCGCGGCGGCTGATCATGATCGGCGCCTCCATCTCGCACAGCATCTCGCCGCGCGCGTTGCGGATCGTGCTCTTGAAGGTGACGATGCCGGTCTCGGGACGGCTCTTCGAGACGCGCGCTTCGACGACATCGACATCCAGCGTCAAATCGTCGCCCGGACGCAGCGGCGCCACCCAGCGCATCTCGTTGACCCCGGGCGCACCGAGCGAGGCGGTGCGGCCGATGAAGCCGTCGAACAGCATCCGCATCATCAGCGAGCCGAGATGCCAGCCCGAGCCCGACAGGCCGCGGAGCATGGATTTCTTCGCCGCCTCCTCGTCGAGATGCATCGGCTGCGGGTCGAATTCGGCGGCAAAGGCGAGGATTTCCTCGCGTGAAACATGGCGCGGGCCGAACGTGCCGAAGCGGCCGGGCTTGAAGTCTTCGAAGGTCAGCGTGGTCATTGGGTGAGGATATGCCGGAGGGAAGCCCGATTGTGGCCGTTATTTGCAGCAATCACAACCGGCCCACTCGCATAGCTCGCCCCTGGACCGCCGGCGCCCGGTCCGGGGCTCGCCTTTGGCGAGACCGATTGGGCTTCTGCGGTATCGATTCCTCTGGTCGCGGAGGCGCTTTGGCGTCGTCCCAAACCATTGGCCCGGCGAATAGCCTCGTCCCGATGGACGCCTGCGGCGCAGGCTTCCGCGACGAAGTGATCGCGCCGGCGGTGACGCAGTAGGATGAACGAGACGCGAATCATATTTCGGCTGGCCGGGAGAACCATGATGTTCGATTTCCAGGATCTGTTTCAGTGGGACCGCTTCATCACGCCCACGATCATCAAGACGTTCTACTGGCTGGTGATCGCGGTCATCGTGCTGTTCGGGATCTCCGGCATCCTGTGGAGCCTCACCGCGATGGCGATCAGCCCGTTCGTCGGATTCATCCAGCTGCTCGCGTCGATCGCCAGCGTCTTCGTCGGCATCGTGTTCTCGCGCATCGCCGCCGAGTTCATCCTGATCGTATTCCGGATCAACGAGCATCTCGGCGCGATCCGCGACCGGGACGGAGCAATGCACTGAGGCGAACGGCACCCAGCCGAACGCGGCCCGCCGCCCATTCCGTGGTTAATCCGAAGTAGCACCCGCGCGCAAATGCCCGCGAAATTCCGACCGGGATCTTAAATCCGCTCGCGTATCAGCCTCTGCATTGCCAAGACCAGCGCGGGGGCGTCGTGATTTCGAGGAATGGCTTTGTTGCCGTGAGGCCGGGTGCCGAGCCGGGCTTTACGACCGAGGATATTTTATGGGCTGTCGGCATCTGGTCGGTGATCCTGACCCTGGTGCCGGTGATCGCGTTCTATCTGCTGATGGTGGCTTGAGGGCTGCCGCCTAATTTGTCATTCCGGGGCTCGCGAAGCGAGAATCCGGAATCTCGAGATTCCGGGTTCGATGCTGCGCATCGCCCCGGAATGACGTCCCATCAACCGACAAAAAACGCGCGGGTGCCGCGCGTTCTTTCCATTTCGAACGTAAGCGGCGTTGTTACGCCGCTTGCTTGTGCATCGTACCGGACGCCGACGCCGTGCCGCGGATCGCCTTGATCGAGCGTTCGATCGCGGCCCACAGCCGATTGATCTCGGCGGCGGCGCGGCCTTCCGCATAATATTCGCGGGCGCCTTCGCCCTGGCCGAGCGCCATCAGAAGATCGGCGCGGTTGGTGATCTGGCCGCTCCACACCGGCGCGCGGAATTTAGCCAGCGCCTCGCGCGCGATCGCGACGATGCGGCTTTCGGCGCCGTCACGCTGCGCGGGCGCGCCGTTGATCACGACGGCATAAGGCTTGCGCATCGAGCGGCAGGTCTGGATGGTTTCCTGCACGGCGTTGACGTCGAACACGCCGGGCCGCGCCGGAATGATCACCATCGTGGCGTTCTTGATGGAGTCGTCGACCACGGCCGAGAGGTTCGGCGGCGTGTCGATGAACACCCACTCGATGCCGTCACGCTTGGCCTGGGCAATGATCCCGCTGACCGAGTTCACTGCCGTCTTGATCGCCGGCTCGTTGGTGCCGCGCAGCTTGTGCCAGAGAGTCAGCGAGCCCTGCGGATCGGCATCGATCAGCAGACAGGGCTTCGTTGCCTTGTGCACTTGCGCGGCGAGGTGAGCAGCCAGGGTACTTTTTCCCGAGCCCCCCTTACGCGAAGCGAAAACAATCACGTTCATACGTTGGCCTCCAGATTGACCCCAGGAGGCGAAAATGAATCAGCACGCTGATTCGCGAAAGAAAAAATTTCTTGCAATCCGCAAAGTGGCCAAGATTACCGGTGCGTTTTGCTTTTTGAGTCACACCGAACTTATGACGCAACCGCAAATGGAAGCGCTAAGCGTTTGATTTGACTCAGTGCCTAGCGTTTTCCGGCAGCTTTTGCGCGCTCGCGCTCGATCCACTTGCGCTCGATCCAGCCGAGCAATTGCGCGGTCGGTTTCTGCAGGAACGGAACGTCCTGCGCGAACAAAAGGAGTCCGAGCGGCAGCATCCAGAGTCCGAGCACCGGCAGGAAGCTGAAGATGCCGCCGATGATCAGGAGGATCGCGAGCGGAATCCGCACATAGCGCGACGACGGCTTGCGCAGCCACGCGACGAAGCGCGCCGGCTTTTCCGGGAGCTTGGCTTCAAACCAGGCGAAGTGCCGATCGATCTCTTGCTTGTAGTATTCGCTCACGCGTCCCCACTCCATCCGTTCCACGAGCGGAACAGATTTGGCAAACCACACAAGTCCCACAGATGATGCTGCGTGACAGCGTCACAAGGCGTCAGTCTGTCGCGCATCGCAGCCTTGAAATCGCGGTCTGACGGTCTAGCGCGTATTTTCGCGCGAAGCGCACGATTGCGCGACGACACGCGTCAAGCTGGCGACTCCTCGCCTGCGCGCGATGCGGGCCAGATCAGTGGGCCGGCTTCTTCGCCTTGTGCGATTTGGAGACCTTCCGCTTGGCAGGCCGCCGCTCCACGCGCTCGCTTGCCTCGGGCCCTGCGCGGAAGAACAACCGGCAGGCCGGTGACAGCTGCGCCTTGTTCCTGATCATGCAGGCCGTGATGCGATCGACGTCGGGAATCTCGGGGCTGCAAAGCCGGAACGCATCCGGCGTACAGGCCTGCTGCTGGTCGGGCGTGTAGGCCTCACTCCGGCCCGGCACCAGCAGCGCCGCCAGGGCGATGCCTGATATCAACGCAAACGAAAAACTCCTTGAACCGGCGGTCCCCATGCATCCCCCCAAAGGTGTCACCAAGGCGTCGTTAAGGCGTCGTTTCGGGGAGTTTGGGTGACGGGACAGAGAAGTGCAAGCGGACGCGATGACACGCCGGGCGATAAGGGCGAGCGACCTTGCGATGGTCTGATCTTGCGATGTCGCGCTGAGTGATCTTGCGGATGGTACAGTTGGGTGGGCTCGAACCACCGACCTCCTGTTCCACAGACAGGCGCTCTAACCAACTGAGCTACAACTGCATCCTGACGCGCGGCCCGCTCGAGCGGGGCGGCGATTTCGGGCGGAAACTAGGTGCAACGCCGCGCTTTGGCAAGGCCGTAACGCGCCGATTTCCGCTGTTATGTCGGGCCGCTCGACGGGCCCTTGGCCAGCAAAAAGGCCCGGACCGCTTCGGCCCGGGCCTTTCGCTGGTCTCCTAGATGGCAGCGATCAGGCGGCCGGCTTGTAGAACCTCGAGGCGCTGGCCTTGATCGGCTCGGCGGTCTCGCTGGCGACCTTCTGGCCGAGCTCGGCCAGTTCCTTGGCCTGCGCGGTGTAGGTCTCGAACTGCTTGCGGGCGTGCGACGTCCACAGCTCGACCGCTTCGGTCGGCGACTTCACGCTGAACAGCTCCTGGGCGAAGTCGAGCGAGGAGGTGGTGTTGGCCTTGAAGAATTCGATCAGCTTGGCCGAATACTCGCTGGCGCCCTTGCTCACCGAGGTGAACACGGCCTCGACCGTCGAGTTGTGGGTCTCGGCAGCGTCCTTGAACTTGGCGTAGCTGTCGCGGGCCTGCAGAACGCCCTTCTCGGCGAACGCACGCATCTGCTCGGGAACTTCAAACGGAATGATCGAGGCGGAAAACGGATCGGACGGGTTGGTCATACGTGTAATCCTTCGCAACGGGTGAGTAGATGTGACCATTGCGGACGTCCCGGAGCCCATCAGGCCGGGAGCGCTGAAATGGATCACGCTGCCTTGATTCACGGGAGTGCCCTTCGTCGGGCGCGCCTAATAAACACCCATATCATGTCAATTTTGTGCAACGCAACGTAAGATCGCGTGCGACGCCATATTTTTTATGTGGCGGAATATAAGGTTACCGCGGCCGACCGAGGCTGAACGCGCCAGGGTCGGCCGCGGCCAATGCTTCTCGATCAGTTCTTCGGCTTGACCGCGTCCATCGCGGCGCGGCTGACGGCCTGGCCCATTTCGCTGGCCTGCTCGGCGAGCGAGCGCATCTGGCCCTGCACATATTCGCTGTGCAGCCGCATGACGTCGCTGAGGTCCTTGGCCTTGAGCAGCGCCTCGGCGTAGTCCAGCGACGACTGCACGTTCTTTTCGGCATAGGACAGCGCCTTGGCCGAAAGGTCCTTGGCGCCGGCGCGCATCGTGGCGTTGCTCTCCTCAATCTTGCCGGCGGTGTCCTTGGCGTTGGTCACGAATTGCTCGAACGCCTTGCGCGCCTGATCGAAGCTCGCCTCCGCCATCGACCGCATGTCCTTGGGAATCTCGAACTTGGGGATCTCGAAATGGTCACGCCCGTTGTCGCTCATGGTCGCTCTCCCTCGCTTGCTGATCGGCCCGTCGCTTGGCCCTGCGGGCCCAGGGCAAGATAGACGGCAGAATATATCGTGGCACTGCAATCGCCGGTGTGACGCGGCGCCGCCTGGTTCCGCATCGCGCGGCTCGCAGCGACCTCTCTTTGCCCGACAACGCCGAACGGCTGTGGATCGTTCAGCCAAGTTAACGTTATCCCGGCTTTGGCGGGGGCAGTTTCGCTTGCGGACATGGACCTGCCGCCCCCCAGTTGCGATACTAACCTTCTGTTAAGGCTGTCGTCCTGCGGCTGCCGAGCCTTCGGCTGAGCTTAAGGAAGAAAGCCAAACCCATGCGGTCAAATCTTGCGTGATGAGTGACGCGGAATTCCAGATCCAGGCGCTCGGCGATGTCAGGCTGGCGAATCATGCGACGGGCGCCCTGCCGGCATGGCTGTGGGCGGCCGACGGCGCACGGATTCTCTGGGCCAATCCGATCGGCGCGCAGGTATTCGGTGCCGCCAACGGCGCCGAGCTGGCAAAGCGCAGCTTCGGCCCGGCCGAGCCGCACCGCCGCCAGATCGCGCGGCTCGGCCACGGCCTGAACGCCAATGGCGCGGTCCGGCTGGAGCGGCTGCGCGGCTTTGGCGCGGCGCCCGGCATGCTCGCGACCTGCGGCTGCACCCGGATCGACCTGCCGGACGGCAGCCACGGCATCCTGATGACCGCGCTCAATGCGACCGGCCGCGGCATGCCGCTCGCGGAACGCCTGCTGCGGCTGGTGCAGGGTTTGCCGCGTCCAGCCGCCGCCTTCACCAGCGACGGACTACTGGTCGCAACCAATGAGGCGGCGCGTGCGCTGCCCGGCCCGCACGATCTCACCGAAGCCGGTCTCGATGCCGCGCGCGGCGAGGCGCTGGCGCAGGGCCGCGCGGCGGCGAGCGTTGCGATCGGCCGCGTCGTGCTGCAGCGGATCGGCCACGGCGCCGATCGCGCGCTGGTCGCGTTGATCAAGCCGGCGCCGCATCTCGCCGCAAAGCCGGCGGCGCCGATCGTGCCTGAGCCGGTTGCGCCAGAGACGCCGGCGCCGGAAGCACAGGCGCCCACAGCACCAGCACAGCAAGAAGCCGCAGCGGCGGAGCCGCTACCCGCACCGGCCGCTGTCGAGCAAGCCGTTGCGCATGACCAGGCGCCCGCGCCAGCCAGCGCAGCACCAGCTAGTTTCACGCTGTTCGATGCGCTCGATCCGCAGCTGGAAGAACGTGTCGCGATCGCGCCGATCGTCGGTGCCGCTGAATCCGAGCCCGCGGACACAGCTCCATCGGCAGGACAAGAGGCGCCCGCAGACTCAACACCCGTCGAGACCGCCGTATTTGACACCACGCCCGACGAAACTCCCGCCATCGAGGAGTCGCTGTCGGAAGCGCTGATCGAGGCGCCCGCTGAGACGCAGGTCGAACAGCTTGTGCCGGGGCCCGCGCCTGATCTCGAAGCGACCGCAAACGCGCCGGAAACATCAGCGCCGCCGGCCGACCCCGTCCTCTCGCCTTATGCGATCGCGGATGCGCCCGCGCCGCCACCTGCCGCCGAGCCCGAGCCCGCGACATTGGCGCCGGTGCCACCGCCATCCTGGCTCGACGAGCCATTGCCGGTGCGGCGGCATCCGCTGCGCTTCATGTGGCAGATGGACCACGAGGCCCGCTTCTCGCTCGGCTCGGATGAATTCACCCGCCTGATCGGCCTGCACACCGCGGCGGGCTTCGGCCGGCTGTGGAGCGATATCGCCGAGAGTTTCGGCCTCGATCCCGAGGGCCGCGTGATGCAGGCGTTCGCCAGCCACGACACCTGGAGCGGCATCACGCTGCACTGGCCGGTCGACGGCGGCGGCCGGCTGCCGGTCGAACTGTCCGGCCTGCCGGTATTCGATCGCGCCAGGAATTTCGCCGGTTACCGCGGCTTTGGTGTGTGTCGCGACCTCGACGGGCTTGCGCGACTCGCCGCATTGCGCCGCTATGAGTTCTTCAGCGGCACGGTCGCGCCGCGGTCGCTGTCGGCCGATGTCGCGCCGGCGCCGCGCACTGCCGCGCCGCCCGGGCCCGCCGCGCCGCCGGACAATCCTCCGCCGCACGCCGAGCCGCCGCCCGACACGACCGCAGCAGCACCACCCGAGGAATTGACCGAGCCGACAGCCGCAGAGACTTCACACCGAGCCGATCCGGATCACGCCGTGGAAACGCACGAGGAAACGCACGAAGTGCGTCACGACCCGCCACCGAATGTGGTGCCGTTCCGTCCCGCCGGCGACACCCGGCCGCCGTCGCTGACGCCGGTCGAGAACAACGCCTTCAACGAGCTCGCCCGTCAATTGTCGGCGCGGCTCGAGAATGAGGCCGGCATTACCGCCACGACGAACGACGGCGTGCCGGCCGAGCCGCTCGCCGAAGCGGCGCCCGCAAGCGAACCGCCGCAGCAAGCAGAGACGGCGCCACAGGAGACGCCCGCGCAGTTGGAGCCGCCGGCGGAAACGCCAAAGGCCAGCTGGCTCGCTGCGGCGGAGCCGGCGCCGCGCGCCGACTCCCGGCGCGACCGTGCGCTGCTCGATCTGTTGCCGGTCGGCGTCCTGATCTACCGGCTCGACCGCCTGCTCTATGCCAACCACGCCTTCCTCTCACGCATGGGCCATGGCAGCCTGCACGCGCTGGAAGCCGCCGGTGGCCTCGACGCGCTCTATGTCGAGCCCGGCGTTTCGCAGGCGAGCAGCACGTCGGGCACCGGCACGCCGGTGACGATCTCCGCGAACCAGAGCACCGAGCACGGCGCGCAGTCGGTGTCCGCGGAGGCGCGGCTGCACACCATCACCTGGGACGACGATTCCGCGCTGGCGCTGATCTTCTCGCGCACGCTGGACGAGGATGCCGCGATCGCCGCCGCGCTCTCCGAACCGGAGCCGGAGCCGGCGGCTACCGCGGAGCCGCTGCTTGCGCCGGCTGAGCCGCAGGCCGGCCAGGCCGACGCCGAAGAGCTCGGCGCGATCCTCGACACCGCGGCCGAAGGCATCATCATGTTCGATGCCGAGGGCAACATCCATTCCTGCAACCGCAGCGCCGAGGCGCTGTTCGGCTATGACGGCGACGAGTTCGTCACCCGCAAGCTCGCCGACCTGTTCGCTCCGGAAAGCCAGCACGGCATCTTCGATTATCTCACCAGCCTGAAATCCGCCGGCGTCGCCAGCCTGCTCGACCATGGCCGCGAGACGCTCGGGCGCGTCCGCCAGGGCGGCATCATCCCGCTGTCGGTGACGATGGGCCGCACCCGCGCCGACGGGCCGAACTTCTTCGCCGTGTTCCGCGATCTGTCGCAGACCAGGAAGAGCGAGGGCGAATTGCGCGAGGCGCGGCGGCTCGCCGAACGCGCCGCCAACGCCAAGTCCGACATGCTGGCGCGGATCAGCCACGAGCTGCGCACGCCGCTCAACGCCATCATCGGCTTCGCCGAGGTGATGATCGGCGAGCGCTTCGGCGCGCTCGGCAACGAGCGCTATGTCGAATACATGAAGGACATCCGCGCCTCCGGCGAGCGGGTGATCGCGATCGTCAACGATTTGCTCGACCTCTCGCGGATCGAGACCGGCAAGCTCGACCTCGCCTTCGCCAGCCAGAATCTCAACGAGATGGTGGAGAGCTGCGTCGCTGTGATGCAGCCGCAGGCCAACCGCGAGCGCATCATCATCCGCACCTCGCTCGCCCACACGCTGCCGCCTGTGGTCGCCGACGCCCGCGCGCTGCGCCAGATCACGCTGAACCTGATCGGCAATTCGATCCATCTCGCCAATGCCGGCGGCCAGGTGATCGTCTCGACCGCGCTGTCGGATTTCGGCGAGGTGATGCTGCGCGTGCGCGACACCGGGCAGAGCCTCAACGACAACGAGGTCGCCGCGGCGCTCGAGCCGTTCCGCGCCCCGACGCCATCAGATCAGGCCGGCTCCGGCGGCGTCAGCCTGTCGTTGACCAAGGCGCTGGTCGAAGCCAATCGCGCCAAATTCCAGATCAGGACCGGCGGCCGCACCGGCACGCTGATCGAGGTGACCTTCGTCCACGCCACGGCAAGGGCGTGAGCGGCGGCGCGAGCATGCAGCGCGTGTGCTGTCTCGCGCTCCCGTAAGGGACGCACCGGCGGAAGGGCTCCCTCCCCCCTTGCGGGCAGGGCAATCGCATATGACCCTTCGGCGGCTGCGGAGGTAACTCGGCCTCGTGGTTCGAGACGCGCCGCAAGCGGCGCTCCTCACCATGAGGGTCTACGATTTTGCCGCAAAACAAGATCCTCATCCTGAGGAGCCCGCCGAAGGTGGGCGTCTCGAAGGACGGCCGCGAGGACGCTGCCCGACAGATTTCTTTCCATATGCGATAGCCCTGCTTGCGGGGGAGGGTTGGGGAGAGGGGTACCATACGAGGTGCTCTCTCCATTTGCAGAACGGCGCGGCCGACACTGTGAGACCGACACTCATCGCAAGAATCTCGCCCGGGGCCACCCCTCTCCCCACCCTCTCCCGCAAGGGGAGAGGGAGCCTGACAGGCGTGCTCACCTCACTTGCCTGAGCGGCGCACAACCGCGCAAAATTCAAGTCGCTTCGAAATTCGCGCTCCACCGCCGCGCCAGCAGGACCAACTACTCGCCGGGCACTGCGAACATCTGTCGCGTCGGACCCGCGCAGCGCGGCATAGATCTTGCTGCGATTTGGCTTGTTTGAATTCATTGCCATGCGACCCCGCCCGTTTTCCGGGCATTCGGATTTCACCGATGCGCTGTCTTGTCGTCGCCGATCTGCATTACTCGTTGCCGCAGTTCGACTGGCTGCTGGCGGCGGCACCGCAATTCGATCTCGTGATCTTCGCCGGCGATGCGCTCAATCTCGGCTCGGCGGTCGATTTCCGCGCCCAGATCGTCGTCGTCACGAAATACCTGTCACGGCTCGCCGATCTTACGCGGGTGATCTTCTGCTCGGGCAATCACGACCTCGACGAGCGCAACCCGGAGGGTGAGAAGATCGCGCGCTGGGTCGCGGGCATCAGGGAGTTCGGCGTCGCCTGCGACGGCGACAATCTGGCCATCGGCGACACGCTGTTCACGGTGTGCCCGTGGTGGGACGGCCCGCTGGTCAAGGCGCGGATCGACGAGCAGCTTCGCGCCGCAGCCGCGGTGCCGCACAAGCGCTGGGTCTGGGTCCATCACGCCCCGCCGGCGGATTCGCCGACCAGCTGGGGCGGCAAGCGCTTCTTCGGCGACGCCGAGCTGCTCGGCTGGATCGGGCGCCACCATCCGGCGCTGGTGATCTCGGGCCATGTGCATCAGTCGCCGTTCATCCAGAGCGGCTCGTGGTTCGACCGGATCGGAGCGACCTGGGTGTTCAACACCGGCCTGCAGCCCGGTCGGCCCCCGGTCTACATCGTGCTCGATCTCGCGCAGGACAAGGCGTTCTGGCTCGCCGCCGGCGATGCGCAGATGATCGATCTCAAGGCGCCGCTGTCGCGGCCGGCAGCGCCGCTGCGCGATGCGCCGGACTGGCTCATATCCTTGGATCGGATTGCCGATCCGAGCCTGGCGCGACCTGCATCGGCGGCAGGTTGATCATGCTCTGCAGCACCTCGCCGACCATCGCCAGATGGGTGCCGTGATCGGCATATTGGTGCATCAGATCGGCGAGATAGGTCGTGGCGACATGAAGCCGTTGCGCCAGCAGCTGCGCGATCAGCAGCGCCACCGCCGGCTGCTGGCGCAGGAACGACGCCGCGTCGTCGAACTCGTACAGCACGCAATCGGACGCCGTGCGCACCTTGGCGCTGTGCGCCCGGTCGAGCAGCACACTCATCTCGCCGAACACCGCGCCGGGCTCGTCGATGACCGCCACCAGGCTGTCGCCCTTGACGACTTCCACCTTGCCCTCGAGCAGCACGAACAGGTGCCCGGTCTTGCCGCCCTCCTCGATGAAATCCGTGCCGGCCGGCAAGCTGCGCCTGCGACCGCCGGTGCAGTGATCAAGGATCGCTCGCATGTTTCATCTCCGTCTCCGGTCAGACTAGGCAGAGATGCTGTCGCGTCAAACGGCATTAGCTGGGCGTTCTGCCCAAATTGTCGGCACGCCACCGCGTGACCCGCGGCGCGATCCAGCCGTATGCACTGCCTCAGGCGGGGGCGTTATGCTTGACCGCCAGGAAATCGCCGATCGTATCGAGGAACAGTTTTGGCGATTGCAGTTGCGGGACATGCGCACACCCCGGAACGACCCTGAGCTTCGCTCTCGGCAAACCGCCTGCCAATTCGTATGACATCGGCGGCGGCGTTGCCTCGTCATATTCGCCGACCACGACGAGCGTCGGTATGGTCACGCTGCGTAGTTCGGCACGAAGATCGAGGCTCGCCAGCGCATCGCAGGCCGCGCAGAACACGTTGAGATCGGTGCGCAGGAATGCATCGCGGCGATCCTGCATCAGCGCGGGATGCTGCGCCTGGAAATCCGGTGCGAACAGCCGGCGCATTGCAATGTCGGTGATCGCGGCGAGCCCCTTCTCGCGTGAAACCCTGGCCATGTTGCGAAACGCCTCGCGGCCCGGCTCGGAGAACGCCGCGCCGCTGTCGGCGAGGATCAGCCGGCTCGCGATCGCCGGGTGGCGGATCGCCATCTGCAGCGCGACGAATCCGCCATAACCATTGCCGAGCACGATGGCCGGCGTGCCATCAGCCGCATCATGCACCGCATCCGCCATCCGGTCGGCAATCGCGGCAAGGCCACCCTCAACCGCGCTCGACCGACCGAAACCCGGCAGTTCCGGCACGATGGTCCGAAACGACCGGGCAAGCTCCGGCACGATCGCATCGAAGCTCGCGCGATCCGACAGCAGCGAGTGAAACAGGACCAACGGCGGCCCCTCGCCCGACTGGGCTGCGTTGACTGTGCGGTTGGCCAAAAGCCTGTCCATCGTCGCTCTCTTTCAAATCGCGCCCGAAATTCGCGCATTTGGGCTCCGAAGCGCCCCTGCGGACGATTGATAAATCAAATCACCCGGATTTCAAGGATTTTAGCTTGACGTGATATTTCACAAAATGCATTTTAATGGGAAGGAGACCCCAATTAGATGATCCTTCTCCGCGAAAATATCTACGAAAACCTGCGATCTGATATTTTATCATGTCAGTTTGCTCCCGGTGATGAAATACGAGAGCAGGATCTGGCCGAGCGTTACGCCGTCAGCCGCCAGCCGGTCCGGGACGCCCTGCTGCGGCTCGAGCGCGAGCACCTCGTGACGGTGCAGCCCCGCCAGGGTTACCGGGTCAATCCGATCTCGCTGTCCGACGCGCGCGATCTGCTGCGCTTCCGCCTTGCGCTCGAGCCGGCCTGCGTCGCCGAAGCAATCGAGAGCGCGCCCGACAGCATCCTGAAATCACTCGATGAATTCCGCCGCTTCTCCGGCAGCCATGAGGACTTCATCACCTACAATCGCGGCTTCCACTCGGCGCTGGCGCACGCATCGGGCAACCGCCGCATGGCGACCACGCTCTGCGACCTGATCGGCCAGGCCGACCGGCTGGTGCGCGTCAGCGTCTCCAATCTGAAGGGCCACGACCCGGCGAAGCTCGTGGCCGAGCATGTCGCATTGATCGACGCCATGCAGCAGCGCGAGGCACGCACCGCGGCCCGCATCATCAAGGCTCACATCGCGGCGACCGAAAAGCGCGTGCTGCCGGCACTCAAGCGCAACGCCGTCATCGTCGAAGAGAGGTCATCATGAACATTCCGTCGAAGCCCGCGACGATCGACGTCGAGATCCACGGCAACTTCATCGACGGACGCGAGGTCGAGGCCGGAGACGGCGAGATGCTCGACGTGCGCAATCCCGCGACCGGCGACGTCATCGCCCGGATTCCGAATTCGACCGCCGCGGATATCGACCGTGCGATGAAGAGCGCACGCGCTGCATTCGAAGGCAAGGCGTGGGGCAGGATGGACACGAGGGCGCGCGCCCGGCTCGTCAACAGGCTCGCCGACGCGTTCGAGGCCAATCTTGACACGCTGTACCGGCTGGAGACGTTGAACAACGGCCGTCCCGTCAACGAAACCCGCGCGCAGCTGTCGCGCCTGCCGGATTTCTTCCGCTACTTCGCCGGACTCGCACTGTCGCGCCGTGATTCCGTCATTCCGGTCGAAGGCGCGTATCTGAACTACACCCTGCGCACGCCGATCGGAATCGTCGCCAACTGCACGCCCTTCAATCACCCGCTCATGATCCTGTGCAAGTCGCTTGCCGTCGTACTGGCGACCGGGTGCGTCACCGTGGTCAAGCCATCGGAATACACGCCGCTGACGACCCTGAAGCTCGCCCAGATCTTCAGCGAGGCCGGACTGCCTCCCGGCGTCTTCAACATCGTGCTTGGCCTCGGCCAGAGCGCCGGCAAGATGCTCGCCGAGCATGGCGACATCAACAAGCTTGTGCTGACCGGCGGGACCGAAGCCGGCCGCATCGCGGGCAGCGCCGCGGCGAAGGTGTTCGCGCACCAGACCATGGAGCTCGGCGGCAAGACGCCGGTGATGATATTCGACGATTTCGACGTCGACCGCGCCGTCAACTATGCCGCGTTCGGCGCCTTCATCGGCGCCGGCCAAACCTGCGTTTGCGCGTCGCGCCATATCGTGCAGGCCTCGATCTACGACGAGTTCGTCGAAAAGCTGCAGGCCAAGACCCGCACCATCCGCATTGGCGACCCCTTCGATCCGAACACACAGCTTGGGCCGGTGATCTCGGCACGCCAGCGCGACCGCGTTCTCAGCTATGCGCGCTACGGTCATGAAGACGGCGCGCGGCTGCTCACCGGCGGCGTGGCTGCAAAGGTCGCAGGCCACGACAACGGCTATTTCGTCGAACCGACCGTGTTCGCCGACGTCAAATCCGACATGCGGATCTTCCAGGAGGAGGTGTTCGGTCCCTTCACCTCGGTGACCCCCTTCAAGGACGAGGCCGACGCGCTCCGGCTCGCCAACGACTCGCCCTTTGGCCTCGCCGCCGCCATTCGCACCCGCGACGTCGCGCGCGCCCATCGCGTCGCCGCCGCGGTCAAGGCCGGGATCGTCTGGATCAACGATCACCACCGGCTCGATCCGGCTTCGCCCTGGGGCGGCGTCGACGATTCCGGCATCGGCCGGGAATGCGGCACCGAGAGCTTCGACGATCATTTCAACACCAAGAGCGTAATGGTCGCGACCCACGAACAGCCGTTCGATTGGTACCGCGACACGGCCAGCCAGCGCCGCTTGAATTAGCCGCAGTCAAGCAAAGCGGCAAACCGCCCACAGATGGCGGGCCGCATCACCGAGGAAACAGTCAAGGGGAGAGCGCATATGTCGACATCGGTCAATGCCGGGAGCCGCCTCGATCGGCTACCGATCGGACCATTCCATCGCCGGATCATGATCCTGATCGGGATCGGAATGTTCTTCGACGGTTTCGACATCTATATCGCCGGCACTGTGCTCGGCGTGACGCTGAAAACCGGGTTCTCGACGCTCGCCCAAAACGCCGCGTTCATCTCCGCAACCTTCGTCGGCATGATGCTCGGATCGTTCGGCACCGGCTTCCTCGGCGACCGTTACGGACGACGTTTCACCTACCAGTTCAATTTGCTGCTGTTCGGTATCGCGTCCCTGGCGGCGGCGTTTGCGCCAAACATGGCCTTTCTGATTGCCTGCCGTTTCGTGATGGGCGTCGGTCTCGGCGCCGAAAATGTCGTCGGCTATTCGACGATGACCGAGTTCGTGCCGGCCCGGAGCCGCGGCAAGTGGCTCGGCTTCACCGCCGTCTGCGTCGTGACCGGCCTGCCCATCGCGCTGCTGGTCGCATCGGTCGTCGTCCCGCAATTCGGCTGGCGCGCGATGTTCGTGCTGGGCGGCGTCGGCGCCTTGATCGTCTGGTACCTGCGCAAGTCGCTGCCGGAGTCGCCGCGCTGGCTGGAGGCGGTGGGACGCACCGCCGAGGCCGAGGCGCTGATGCAGGCGATCGAGAAGGAAGCTTCCCAGGGGCAGCCCTTGCCGGCGCCCGCGGCTGCAACGCCGGCACCGGTTTCGCCCGATCTCGCCACGCTGTTCACAGCGCCGCTGCTGTCCCGCATGATCGTCGGCGCGGTATGCCTGATTACCATCAATACGTTGCTCTACGGCTTCGTGACCTGGCTGCCGGTGTTCTTCATCAAGCAGGGCCTCTCCGTCGCGACCTCGTTCGGCTACTCGCTGTTGATGGCGCTTGGCGCGCCGATCGGCTCGGCGATCGGCGCCCTGACCGCGGACCGCTGGGGCCGCAAGCCCACGATCATCGGCGCGTCGCTGATCTCGATCATGCTCGGCGTCATCTATCCGATGATCTCAGATCCGTTGCTGCTGCCGGCCGTCGGCTTCGCACTGACCGTGCCGATCTATGTCCTGGTCGCGCTGTTGTTCGGCATCTATATTCCCGAACTGTTCCCGACCGAGGTACGGCTGCGGGCATCCGGCATAGTCAACACACTCGGTCGAGGTGCCACCATCGTGACACCATTCCTGGTCGTGATGCTGTTCGAAGCGCGCGGCGTCGCCGGCGTGATGGCCCTGATGATCGGACTGCTCATCGTGCAGATCATCACCGTATGGGCGCTCGGTATCGAGCCGCGGCACCGCAGCCTCGAGGAGCTCAAGGGCGAGGACTCACCATCCGCAATCCCGCAGGAAGCTTCGTGACACGCAGCGAGCTTTCTTCGCTACAAGCAGCTTTGACGGCGCGGGATACCCGCGCCGTTCGCGTCACTCCCACATCTCCGGCGTGACACGCCCGGCGAAGCCGCAGTCGATGACCCGCTCCTGTGGATTGCGATCGACGATCAACCGCAGCAGGTCGGGGCGCGAATAATGACCGCCGATATCGCACAGCGCCTTGGCGGCGAGCACGGCCTCCCGCGATCCGTCCGCGATCAGGATGGTCTCGCCCTGCGCCGGACCTGCGATGACCTCGCCGCGCGGATCGATGATGACGCTGTCACCGCTGTACTCGATCGTCGAGAGCTCGCGGTAGCGTTCCGGTGTCGCTTCGTGCGAGCGCATGCCGCCGACGGCGATGACGTAGCAGGCCGCCTGCGAGGCGAACGCTCGCGACAACAACAACTGCCGCGGCCAGAGCGGCGTCGGCGACGGCGGTGCCACCGCAGGCTCCCGCCCCGGCCACGCCGCGACGTGGATCTGCGTCCCCTGCGCCGCCAGCGCATAGCCGGGCAGCATGGTGTTGTGCTCCCAGCAATTGAGGCCGCTGATCCGGCCATAGGGCCGCTCATGCACGCGCAGCCCCGCCGCGTCGCCGTCGGCCCACACCGAGCGCTCGTTGAAGGTGGGCTTCAGCTTGCGATAGCGGCCGAGCAGCCGTCCTTCGCGGCCGATGAACAGCAGTGTGCAGTAGACCGTGCCCTTGGTCACGGCATCACGTTCGGCGACGCCGATCACGACATCCAGTCCGGCGGCCTCGGCGGCGGCGCAGAGCCGATCGGTCGCGGGCGAGGGAATCTCGACCGCGTTGTCGAGATATTCGGCCATCGCGCGAAACGTGCTCGGCCCGGTCGGCGCGTGACAGAAGAAAGGATAGCCGGGCAGCCAGGTCTCGCCGAAGGCGGCGATCGTCGCTCCCATGGCGCCGGCCTCGCCGATCAGGCGGCAGGCCTTCTCCACCGAGGCGTCGCGATCGAATGGCACAGCGGCGGCCTGGACCGCCGCGAGCCTGAAATGCGTGTCAGATGTCATGGCTGCGCCCGCGTCAGTCGACGCCCTTGCGGGCCGCGTCGAGCGCGCCCGCAAGCAACTCCAGCGCCTTGACGCGCCGCCGTCGCGCCAGACGCGCCTCGCCGACCTTGCGCTCGTGCTCGCCGGCGATGAAGGCCTGGATGTCCGGCAGCGGACGAATGACACCACGGCTGCCCCACTGGCCGTCGGGGATCTCGGTCGGAAACACCCAGACCTGCGGTGCCACATCCTCGAACGAACCGCCGGCGGCGCGTACCACCGCATCGGTCACGTCCTTCACCAGCGCCGCGCGCGAGGCTTCGGTGTACTGGCCTTCCGGCACGGTCGGGACAATCCGGTAACGCGGCGATGGCGATGGCTGGCCCGCGACATAAACGGCGGCCGGCCGATGCAGGAAGACAACGGTGACGCCTTGCGCGACCTTGTTTGCCGGATCGAACCCCTCGTGACCGATCAGGATATCACCGAGCTCCTTGATGAGCCGCGCTTCCGCTTCCGGCTTCAGGGCTCCTTCGGGAATTGTCACGTCGATCATCGGCATTGAGAGACCTCCTGTTGTTGACAGCACGAGGTCTATGCGCGGCGTGCTCCAGGCGGCAGTGGCAGTATCGCCATTTTGGGGGCAAATTCGGACACGGCGTTCTCAGCTCGCGGCGGCCCTGCGCACGAACCGACGCTGGTATTCGCGTGGCGAGAGCCCGGTTTCGCGCTTGAACAGCCGGCGGAAGGTCGACAGATCGCCGTAGCCGACGCGCGCGCTGACCGCGTCGAGCTTCAGCCGCGTGGTTTCGATCAGGCGCTTGGCCACATCGACACGCAACGCTTGCAGATATTGCAGGGGTGCCTCGCCGACCGCCAGCTTGAAGCGGCGGTTCAGGGTGCGCTCGCTGACCGAAAGGTCGCGGGCCAACCTGGCCAGACTGAAGCCCTGTTGCAGCGACTTCTCCATCATGCTCTGCGCCCGCGCCACCAGCGCGTCGGAGTGCTGCGTGTCACGCGCGCGGCTGGCATAGGGTGCCTGCGAGACGCGATTGCTGTCGATCAGCATCAGCTTGCCGGTCTCAGCGGCCACGTCGGCGCCGGCGAATTTCTCGACCAGCCGAAGCGCGAGATTGAGCGAGGTGGTCACCGCGCCCGAGCAGACAATGCGGTTCTGCTCGGTGAGGATCTCGGCGACGCGCAGATCCACCGCCGGATAGCGCATCGCGAATGTCCGCCCCTTGGCCCAATGGGTGGTGGCAACCCTGCCGTCGAGCAGGCCGGCCTCGGCGAGGATGAAGCTGCCGGTGCAATAGGAGGCGAGCAAAGTGCCGCGCTCATGCTGACGCCGCAGCGCCGCGAGCAGCGGCTCGACGGTATCGAGCCGCGCAAAGAACCTTTCGATATCGCCGACGAACGGTCCCGGGATCACCACCGCGTCTGCCGAAGACCGCGCGCCGATCGGTCCGTCGACGCCGACGATCTGGCCGGACGCCGTCTGGACCGGCCGGCCACTCAAGGACTCGACGCGCCACCGCAGCTGGGACGGCTTGCCGTTGTGACGCTGGGGCCGCCGCGCCGTCACCGAATTGGCGGCGGTGAACACGTCGACAATCCCCGCCACACCCGAAGCGAGGATGCCGTCATAGACCCAGATCCGGATGAGTGGCATGGCGTGTCCGATCTTGCACAATATGGTGCAATTCTGCCATTGCATGGGCGACCGGACAAGCCGGCGCTGTCGGCGCGCCGAATGTGACGCGCTGCGTGACTGCCGGACGGGCAACTCGGCACAAACCTGTCAACTCGGACAAACCATGTCGCAAGAATGCGGGCGTATGACTCACAAACCGTGCCGCACACTCACTGTCGTCCCGGCCTAGTGCGCTATTGCGCAC
>NZ_JADFUD010000052.1:0-53750 GCF_054820065.1 Bradyrhizobium sp. UFLA06-06 | reverse complement strand
ACGGGAGCCACCGGCGCGACGGGAGCAACTGGCGCCACGGGAGCAACTGGTGCGACGGGAGCAACGGGAGCCACGGGTGCGACCGGAGCCACGGGCGCGACGGGAGCCACGGGCGCGACGGGCGACACGGGTGCAACCGGTGCAACTGGCGCCACGGGTGCAACTGGCGCAACGGGAGCCACGGGTGCGACCGGAGCCACGGGCGCGACGGGAGCCACGGGTGCAACTGGCGCGACGGGAGCAACGGGGGCCACGGGTGCGACCGGAGCCACCGGCGCCACCGGAGCCACCGGCGCGACGGGAGCAACTGGCGCCACGGGTGCAACTGGCGCGACGGGAGCCACTGGTGCGACCGGAGCCACCGGCGCGACGGGAGCCACGGGTGCGACCGGAGCCACCGGCGCCACCGGAGCCACCGGCGCGACGGGAGCAACTGGAGCCACGGGCGCAACCGGAGCCACGGGCGCAACCGGAGCCACCGGCGCGACGGGAGCCACTGGAGCGACCGGTGCGACGGGAGCCACAGGTGCGACCGGCGGCTCAACTGGAGCAACCGGTGCCACTGGCGGGCGACACAGCAACAATGGTCTTGGCAATGGCCCGGACGGGGGCGAAACCGGAGCACCTGGCACCGATCCGAGCAACCCCGGCCACGACAAGTCAGCCAAGGTGGGCATCACCAAGGCCGACGTCGCCACCGGAGCCAGTGGGCAGATGACCTTTATCAGCGGCACACCGGGCGATATTGCCCAGGAGCCAAAGGTGAAGCCGATTCTCGCCGCCCTTGGCGGGTCTCACGGTCTGCAACCGAGTGACTTCTCGTCGGCTGGCGCGACAGCAACTGGTCCTACGGGCGCAGCCAGTCAAACGCCCGATCTACAGTCGAAGGCCAAAGGCGGACTGTCTCTCGACGATCCGCATGGGCAAAAGACGGTGGAGAGCGTGTTCAAGCCGCACGGCTAGTCGACACGCGTCACATGGGAGGAGTGCGACCGACGCGGTTCCACTCCTCCGCTGATTAGATCGCGCAGGCGAGGCGGGGGGCTGCCGGGTCAAGGTGAGCTCGTCCGGCTCCTGCTGCCGTTTCCGCTTTGCTCGATCGGAGAACGCCCTGCGCAAAGCGTTCGCAGGGCATGTCCAAGCAGGGATAATGTCCGTGCTTAAGCAAACGTGCAGGTCCAGAAGCTTCATTCGCAACTGCTCGGTTAAGAGGCAGCAAGCAGTCCAACGCGGGAAGTTGCCGCTGGCGGTCACGCAGTGGCGGCAGCAGAACCCGGAGTTTTACCAAGCATTGTGTTGCGGAGCGCCTGAGGGCGCTTAGCCAAGGCCGAGGAGGGTTCGCAGGCGAAGCGGTAGGTCGGTCGCAACGCGTAATTCCCGGCAGCTCGCCTGCCAGGCATAGAGATAATTCTCCAATGGGATGGTGCTGCGCCCTGGCCATCTGTTCAGAGCCCCAAGTGCTTCCATGGCGCTCGGAGCGCGTTCGTATTCAGTGAGTATCGAAAGAGAGGCTACTTGAGCGAAGGAACTGAGCCCCCGCCGAGCTTCTAGCGTGGCGCGATGCTGCCTGAACCACACGCTGAAATCCTTCATATTGCCCTGTTCGACGGCTAGCTTGCCGTAGCTCTCGACAATATTCTGCCGATAAAGGGCGACTGCCGCACCGAAGCCGCTGTCATCCTGAAACGGCGGGTCGCGTGACCAACTATCGGCCAGCAAGCTGAGGCCCCGCAGGGAAAACGCCTCGACCATCGCTTCCTCGAGCCACTGGCAAGGCCCACCCGGCTTAGCATTCGCTCGCCAGGAGTTCGCGGTGACGTGACCGAGCTCATGACCAAACTGATAGGCAAGTCTCGACCAATCGCGCTCGCCGATGTCGACAATGATCCAGGCGAGATCGGCTTCGTTGGAATGCAGCCAAATCGCAGGTGGGCCGCCGGACGGATGTTCGTCGACCCGCAGGCGCGCGGGTTGATCGTCCGATACAAGGCGCACGGCGTCAAAACAGGCTTCCCGCATGCGTTCAAGGACATGCAGCGCCGCGGCGGGAACCATATTGCCCCAGTCACCGGCAAGCTCAAGTGGAACCGAACGGAGGATTGGCCGGTGATCTGCGGTCGGCCGAAGCCTGCGTGCTGCCAAGTTCAACCGGGAGCCGTGCTTCGAAATGCCCATACAACGCCCACCAACGATACTGGCAGCGCCAAGTTATCATTGAAACATAACGAACTACGTCTCATTTCGATCCTGGGAGACTTGCTCTTCCTTGGCCCGAATGGGAGCCCTATTTGGTGACAGTCGGCGCAGGCGCCTTATAAGTCATCCAACGCGAACCCACGAAAGCCAGCGCTGCTAGCCGCGAGACCGAAACCGATTTCCGTGGACGGTGTCCTAACAACGTCACAGACACGACGTCCAGCGCCGTGGTTCCGGAAAGAATTTAATTGACCGAGAGGTGCATCGTGCTCTCAGTCAACCTTTACCTAACCGGACGAGTGTTGATCCAACGCGCTCAACAATGGGGTATTGCCGAACGGCCCATGAATACCACGGTTGTCTTGGATACCAGTCATGTAGCAAGATAGTCGGATTAGGCTTTCGGGATCGGTAGAGAACGTTCAAGGCACAGACGCCCCTCGCCACACCGTCGATCAAAAAGATGTCAGCATCAAAGATCGTATCGTCGGGAGCAAAATAATCGTCGAGCCCGATCGGATTTTCTTCGCGAGTTTCACCATAGCCGTGCTGCCAATATGAGCTAGGCTGGCACAGGTAATATTGCAGGCGTTCAGACAGTTGCGACGAAGCCTCCGCGATCGGCTTCACAATGGCGTGCCAGTCCAGGTTGTGCTCGATTGAAACCAAGCTTTGAGAACCACTCATTTCTTCAAGCCACCTGATGGTCGAGGCTCCCGACCCCCACTCAATCATTAGTGCATTCGCTGGAGCTGTTCGGATAGCGGATACAATGTATTCGACCTCGTCTTGCTCCATTTGAATCGTGTGCTGCCGACGAAATTCGTCTATCGCTGAGATGCTCACTGCTATTCCCCATATTGGCAATGCGCCGGCGTCAATGGTTGCAGGATGAAAAAAATGCAAAAGGCTCTCGCGTCGCGAGCATAATTACCCAATATCTGCATCGTTTAGCCTTGAAATCATGTACTTCCATTCGCTTTCGCGAATCTCCCAATCAAACGTCGCTTGACAGAAGTCTTGCTGCGCAACCGCCAAATCCGGGCGGCCCTGCCAAGGGTTGGCAATCTCATCCCGTAAGGCTCGGACAAATTCATGAACGTGGACGGATGAGTTGTCACTCCACGGATAGAGCCGCGCAAATCCCGCTGTGGTCTCCGGAAGTGCTCCGAGGTTGGGAATAATTACGCGGCATCCCGCCGCCATCGCGTCGATAACCGAAAGGCAAGACGTCTCTTCGAAAATCGATGGGTACGCCAAAAAATGGATGCCTCTAAGCGCGCGCTTGAGGTCCTCATTTGGCAGAAGCCCGTGATACGCGACGCCGGGCGTATTGAAAGCTCGTGATATCAAATCGCTGTAATCATGGTCCTCCATTGCATACAGTTTCATTGAAGACCAAACGTGCAACTCGACATCAGGCGCATTCAGTTCGTCCCACGCGTCAAGTAAGATCGACAGGCCCCGAAAGGGGGTGCTTGTAAATGCGAACTTCAATGGTAAAGCGCGTTTCCATGCTCTGCGCTGCGGATCAATTAACGTTGCATTCCTCAAAACGACGCACTTGTGCGGCGGGATATCGAAGGCGATTTTGTATCTTTCCAGCTGCCACTGCGAAACGAACACAAACGTCGCCACTCGGGAAACCAGTTCGGGATCTGAGCACCACTGAACTGCTTGTTGATCCGCATTGTGGTGCATCCAAAGGACGACGGGCCTTCCTGTCAGGCTTCCGATATCGAAGCTGTTTATTCTGAGGTCAACTTTTTCGGTCACGGGCCCGAGGCGACGCTGAAGCGCCTCGACCATGAGTTCTGTCCCGCCCAGAGGCCGGCTTGGTCTGAAGCTGGCGGCCGAATCTGCCATCACGTCCCTGCGTGGTTGCGCCGGCGTCAGTATTGCCCGATGTTTGCTGATATACTCGCGTCCCAACGAGCCGAGTTGATTTCGGTAAAAGCCCAGATTTTTTACGAGCCGCGGATCGTTGGGCTTCGCGTTCAAAGCTGCTTCGCCATGCTTGATGGCCTTTTCGGGCAAGCCAAGATGGTGGTACGCCAAGGCTATAAGATCATCAATGCGAAAGCCCCACGCGTCGGGGTCATCCAAATAGGATCCGGTCTTTCGGCAAACGTGCAAAGCCTGGCTGCAACTCCAAAGCAGATTGGTCCACTCGGACTTCGAGTGGTAAAGCTCGCTCAGGTCGAGCCATAGTTCTCGCCTGTGTCGTGCGATTGCGAGTCCCTGCTGAAGCCAAGTTTCGGCCTTGTCCTTCTCGAGTTTCGCAAGGAAGCGCATCGCCTCGGACCGCTCTTCCTGCCAATGCCAGGGAAGCGACAAATAGCGGTCAAAAAACTCGGCCGCTTCCGAGTGTTTTCCCACGTACATCAGTTCGCGCGCAAGCCAGAAACACAGCTGAGCGTCAGCGGGATCTTCCTTGTGCGCGAGCTCCATGAGTGGCAGGTACTGGGCGCGGCTCTTCGTTTCATCCTGCTGTTGTACAATTAGAATGTCGTGCGTTTCCGCCACCTTCTCGTCGGTGCCATTATATTGAAGATCCTCGTGTACGGCGCGCCGCCAGCGGTAACCTGTTCGGCTGTGAATTTTGCTCTTTCGAAAGATCTTTTGCTGTCCCTGCGCGGTGGTGCCCCTTGAGAAATTGTATGCAAGACGTGTGGTGTCGTCGTTCCACGTCTCCAATAGCTTTTGACGCCAGCCGCTGACGGGTGTTTCGTCCATATCCAGTGCTATGCAGATATCGACGTTTTCGGGAATAAGAGCCAGGCAGGCATTTCGCGCATCGTCAAATCGCCACGGCTTCACGGTGATCTGATGCACGATTGCGCCGGCGTCTTGGAGCAGCGCGACCGTGTCGTCCGTACTGCCAGTATCCGCGACGACGAGTAGATCTGCTTCGGCCACGGATTTGCACCAGCGCTCGACGTGCGCTCCTTCGTTCAATGCAATCGCGTAGACCGCAATTTTCTTGCGGGCGCGCGCAGCCAGCTTCTCTCTCGCGAACTGTTCGTTCTCTTCGACCCTAGCGCGGTCAGCCGCCGGCAGATGCGGGCCGGACAGAAGCTGCCGGCAGGCGGCCATGCTTTCCTTGTAGTGGCCGGACCAATATGCATTGACCGCCAGTTCGTCGAGCAATCCGTACCGGTAGATCCAGTTCTCGACAAACAGACCTGAAGCGGGAAGCGGGATGTCGATCCCACGTTGAGCAAGCCGATAACCTTCCTCGAAGCGGCCGGCCAAGCGGCAGAATCTACTTGCGCCATGTAACGCCTCGGCGCGGTTGGGCAGAAAATCGGCGGCGCGCTGGTAGGATTCGATGATTTCTTGCGCGGGAAATCCGAGTGCCTGCTTCAAGCTCGCGGCTTTATAGAGCGAGTAAAAGGCTTCCTCGATCCAAAAGCCGAGCTCGGCTCGCTCCAGATAACGCGAAAGAGCCTTCTGCTGTTCTCCGCAGTCTCGCCAGCTTTGCGCGAGGTAGAAAGTGTATCGAGAGCGCATGAAGGGGTCGGCTTCGGTCTGGAGCGCGGCCTCCAATATCGCGGCATCTCTCCGGTACGTGTTCGGGTCGCGGCGGCGAGCCCCATCGTGGTTGCGGCGCACGAAGATGGGGAGGTGACCCGAGGAATTCGCCGCATCGCAGGCCAGGAACTCATGCAGCACGCCGCGATAGCACCAGGGAAGGGCGTTGCGTACGAGCTGCGTGCGTTGATACTGAATTGAAGTGTCTTTGATATCAACGGAGTATGAATCGGCGGTCAGGTTCGGGAGCGCATTGTCAACCGGAGCCTCAATCGCGTCATCTGCGTCTATGATGAGCGAATAGTCCGCTTTGTTGCGCGCGAGCCAGAGTGCTTCGCTGCGATTGTGCGCGAAATCCTTCCAGGGCCGCTCATGCAACTCACCGGGCTTGCCGTGGATTGCGAAGAAGCTGCGGACGATGTCCTGCGTTCCGTCGGTCGAGCCGGTGTCGCAGATCACCCAATGGTCGATAAAGGGAAGCACCGATCGAAGACAGCGCTCGATGACCGGCGCTTCGTTCTTGACGATCATGCTCAGACAAATGGTCTGTTTGGCCATTCGGTGCCAACGAATTAGGGAGTTGCAACAGAATTAGGACCGCACTGCAAATTCGCCGTCTCGTTGTCGACGATCATGTTGGAAAAAAAACCGCCTCGCATCTGACACTGCGCGAACTCTATGATTTGTGTTATTCCCTCCGGCCGGACCGCTGAAATATGCCAATCCGATCGAGACGGACGAGCAAAAATTATCCGCCTGCCCTCGATATTCTTTAGAGTAATCCAAATTTGCCAAATAAGGAGAGCAGAGTTCCTTTTACGGTGAATCGTGCAGGTTGGCGAAGCCGCTGTGTGCCCGTTTTGGAACTCGGTCACGCGGACATAAGCCACAAATCTCGTGAAGGAGCTTAATCCGCTTGTGCAAGCTCTGGAAGCCTCGGCTTCCGCAGGCGCGCTACGAGCCACAGGCGGTAGCCATGATACTTGCCTCATGGAACTATTCGGGTCCCGACGGGACCGGTATTGCCAATCATGGGCAGGCAGAACTCGAATTAGGGCGTACCCGGCAGATGAGTTCTAGAAGCTGGTTTTGCGAACCGAGCTGACAAGCCAGGGTTGGGCTGCGCGGCAGCGGCCCAGCACTGGCTTCCACCGGCCCAGGAGTGCTGGCACCGTTTCGTATTGGGCTAAGGGTCATTGCCCGCCTGAAGCACCCGGACGAAAGTCCCGCTCTCATGGTACTCGAGCCAGCCCTTGACCGATGGCGGCTGCAAGCCAGCCTAATATTTGGCTGGCGTCGCCTTGCGCAGCCACCGGTAGAGAAAAAGTCCGTGGACGCCCGCATAATCGAAGTAGTGGGGAGCGGGCTCTCCATGGCGCCGGCGCTGCGGACGGCGGCAGCATTTATCCGTGGCGGGGAATTGATTTCTTAACTCAAACCTTGGATGCGGTGATCGAGAAGCTTGAGAACTTCCGAAGCGATCCCTTGCCGGAAATTGGGCTTCATCCGCGATAGGTCGGGCCATGGGCTTTGCCGGTCATCATGTCCCGCTGAAACGTAATCCCGCGCCCATTATGCCAGGAGTGCCGCTGCCTCTTAAGAGTGGTTGCTGACAAGAGACGGCAAGGCACCTCTGCGCACGGATATCCCAGCCTCGTTGTCCGCATCCGCAACCCCTTGAACCTGCAGCAAAGACGAATGCCCTCGGAGGGCGCACCATAAACCCACGTATTGTTCGGGAAACGCGACAACGAGAGGTCTGGCGCGATCTGGTAGGTCAAGTTGAGAAATTGGCCGGAGGTGGTCGGAAGGAAGCAGACGAGGGGCACCACGCGCCTACGGCACGATGCCGGCACCGAATACGGGCTTTCGATATTCCGCGACAGAGGTCGATTTCGCCTGACCTACAGGCGAAGGTCTTTCAACGTTCCGCTTTGTTGGGATAAATCTGTGCTCGCCACACGGGCTCATGAACTGCCCTATGCGAAGGATTGGATGATGTATCGTAGGTTTGGTTGGTGTGGGGAAAGGCGGTAACGCTCCCCTGACTCGAACCCCCGACGCCGAGCGGCTCGACCCCGACCAATTAGTAGCTTAGCGCTTGCACTGAACGTTAACGCATCGAGGCCAACCACCGATTGACCACCGAAACGCCGTGAACAAACGGCGATAAGGGTGGTCAATTGCGAACAGACTTCATTGTTTTCGTTGATGTTTTCGTTTGCTACTTACGTTCGGGACGCAGGGGTCGCAGGTTCGAATCCTGCCACTCCGACCATTCTTTCAAGCACTTATAGTTTCTGTGTTTTTCGTGCGCAACGACATGCGCATCGATTTGAAGCGCGGCTGCCATGTCGGTCGATTTCGGGACGCCGGTCCCTCCTATCGGCGATTCGGGACCATTGGAGCGCGCGAGGGTAACGGCCCCTGACGTGATGTTGCGTAGCACGTCACCAATCACCACACGGTCTCCCTTCGGACCTCTCGACTGATCCTGTCCGGCATCAAAGCACGAATAGCCCGCCGCGAGTAGTGCTCAGCTTGCCGGCGCAAATACCTGTCAGGGGTTGCCGACTTCAAAGGCCAGCAGAACATTGCCGGGCAGCCCGCTCCATTGCGCGTAGCCGGAATTGACGTACAGCATGCCGTCGACGACGACAGGGCCGGGTCCGTCCATTGCGCCGCCATGGGCCGCAACGCCGTTGACCGTGGTGTAGTCGCGGGCGGTGTCGATTTCCCAGAGCAGCCGTGCGTCATCGGTCGCGTAGGCGCGCAGGAAGCCGCTCACGCCGCCCGAGAACACGACGCCGGGAATGGCGGTGACCGCCGCGGAGAGCGCGGGGCTACACTGGGGGCGGTCGCCACAGGCCACCGGCGCCACCTGCATCGCGATCCTTCCGGTCGCAAGATCGAGCCCGAACAGGCCGCCACCTTCGCTTGAATTCAGACGTCGCGTGCCGTCCCTTAGAAATCGTACGTCCGAATTGGCGACATAGATTCGGTCCTGGTCGGCGGCGGAGCCCCACTCGGTCCCGCCCAACGCGCCCCCCTTGCCGATCCGCGTCTGCCACAGGATCTTGCCCTCATGATCGGGATCGAGCGCGTGGACCACGCCGGATTTCTGGCCGATCACCAGCACGCGCTGTCCATCACGCAGGCTCACCAGGATCGGCGATTGACCGAAGTCATGGTCGGGGCCGCGGTCTTCCGGACAATTGCTCTGATCGGTGCCGAAACACGCAACGACGAAACTGTCCTTCGGCGTGGCTTGCTGATGCCACAGCATTCGGCCGGTCGTGAGATCGAACGCGAGGATGGCATCGCTGGTGTCGGTTGCCGGATCGGCATAGCTGTTCGAGGTCGCGACATAGAGCGCCTGGCGCTGCACATCGATCGTCGGCGCGGACCAGACCGACGCGCCGGCCGGACCGAACAGCTGGGTCCCGATCGCGTTCGCCCGTGTCGGATGTGGTGCCTCAGGGATCGTGTAGGCCTTCCAGATCTGTGCGCCGGTCTCGGCCTTCAGCGCAACGACGCTGCCGCGAAACGTACAGCACTGGTAGATGGGACGAGACCCGATGGCCTCCTCGATCGATGAAACGCCGACATAAACGACGCCGGAATAGAACACCGGCGCACCGGTAATCCGGGCGGCCACATGATCGTCGACCTTGCTCTTCCAGATCAGCTTGCCGGTCGCGGCATTCAGGGCGTAGATGTTGGCACGCACATCGCCAAAGAAGATGGCAGGCTGGCCGTTGTCCAGCGGGGCAAAGCTGATGGCCGTCCGCACCGGCGCCTCGGTCGGAAACGCCCAGCGCGTGCAGCCGCTTTTGGCGTCGAGGGCGTGGAGCTTGCGGTCGCCGCCACCGACGAACAGCAAGCCGCCGACGACAGCCGGCTGCGCGTTGGCGTTGGACGTCTCGGGAAACCCGAACGCCCATTTCAGACGCAGTCGCGGGATCTGGTCTTGCGCGAGGCCGGCCATGGCCGTCGGCTGAAACCGGCTGTTGTTGATATCCGCGCCCCAACCGTTCCACCGCGGCCCGTCGATCGGCTGCGGAAAGCCGGTCTCGTTCTGCGTGCATTGGCCTGCATTCTCGGCCGCCGCATGCGAAGCGGCCTTTCCGGTGATGAGTGAGGCGATCGCGGCGCGCTCGTCGCTGCTCAGTCCCTGCGCGAAGGACGCCATCGGGCCCGTGGTGATCGCACCAAGCACCTCGTCGAACGATCTGGATTGCAGCGCGGCGCGGCTCGGCGCGCGAACACCCGTATTGCTGCTGTCGTGACATTGCGCGCAGCGTTGCGCGTAGAGGTCGGCACCGCCTTGCTGCGCTGTTGCAGGCAGGCAAGAGGAGATCAGGGCGACGGCAATCGCAGCACTCAGTTTCATCGTGGTTCACCGGCGTTGGCTTTGATGAAGAGAGTGATTGCAGCGTAACACAACCTTCCGGCTCCATCGTGCCTGGCGGAGGCCGGCAGCACGTATGGCGGTGCAGGATCCGATCGCCGCCGCCTCCAATTCGAGCGCCCGCCGGCGCGATCTCCCATTGACAGGTCGGCCGATGTGATAGAATTATAACACAATAAGTTGCAAAAATAACAACATGTCACCATCGTACCAGCGCCTCGCGCGGGCGACGGGAGGAAAATTTGGAATTGTCCGGTTCGATCGCAGCCGAGCCTCGGCCGTCGACGGCGCTGTTGATGGTCGGTGGCATCAACAAGCGCTTCGGCGGCGTGCGGGCGTTGCGCGACGTCAACCTCGAGGTCCGAGCCGGCGAGGTGCACGCGCTGCTCGGCGAGAACGGGGCCGGCAAGTCCACGCTGATCAAGATCCTCAGTGGCGTCCATGCGGCCGACAGCGGCGCGATCGAGATCGCCGGCAAACCAGCGACGTTCGACAGTCCGGCTAGATCGCGGGAGGCGGGCATCGCCGTCGTCTATCAGGACCTCAGTCTCGTCGAGTCGCTGAGCGTCGCCGACAACCTGTTGCTCGGCCGCGAGCCGCGTACGCGGTTCGGCTTTGTCCGCAAGCGCGAACTGATGGCGAGGGCCGAGGCGTTCCTGAGCGAGCTCGGCATTCCCCTCGATACCAAGGCGACGGTCGGCTCGCTGCCGTTCGCCTACCGCCAGATGACCGAGATCGCCAAGGCACTGATGGGCGAGGTGCGCCTGTTGATCCTCGATGAACCGACGTCGTCCCTGACTTCGGATGAAGTTCGTATCCTGTTCGACGCGATCGGCAAGGCGACGCGCCGCGGCGTCGGCGTGATCTATGTGACGCATCGGCTCAACGAGGTGTTCGAGATCTCGCAGCATGTCACGGTGCTCCGCGACGGCGCCAATGCCGGCACGTTCGTCACCGCCGAGACCGACATGAAGCGGCTGGTGAACGCCATCATCGGCTCCGATCGATTGGCGCCCGCGGTGTCGCGCGCCGAGCCTGCGGCCGCGCGTTCATTCGATCCGTCGCCGGTTCTGTCGCTGTCGGGCGTGTCCAACGACCGCCTGTCGGCCGTCGAATTGTCCGTGATGAAGGGTGAGATCCACGGCCTTGCCGGATTGATCGGCAGCGGGCGCACCGAGGTCCTGGAGACCATCTTCGGCCTTCGGCCGGTCGAGGGCGGCACACTGGCGATCGAGGGCCGGCCGTGGCTGCCGAACGGCGCGGCCGATGCGATCGACCATGGCGTTGCGCTGGTGCCGGAAGACCGGCACATGCAGGGCCTGGTGCTGGATCATTCGATCGAGCGCAACATCACCTTGCCGCGGATTCCGCATTTCTCGCGCTGGGGCTTCGTGCAGCAGCGCGCCGCCGCCCGGCGTGCCGACGCTGCGGTGGCGAGGCTGTCGGTGAAGGCGCAAGGCGCCTCAAGCCTGGTCAGGACATTGTCCGGCGGCAACCAGCAGAAGGTCGTGTTCGGAAAATGGAATGATCCGCGGCCGCGCCTGCTGCTGCTGGACGAGCCGACGGTCGGCGTCGACGTCGGCGCGCGCGAGGAGATCTACGGCGTGATCCGCAATGCCGCCCGCGACGGCACCGGCGTCCTGGTGGTCTCGTCGGACCTCGTCGAACTGATCGAACTCTGCGACCGCATCTCCGTGATCGTCGATGGACGCGTGGCGCGAACGCTGGTGCGCGGGGAGATCGATGATGCCGAAGAGGTCCATCATCTGCTGCAGATCTACCAGGCTTCCGAACAAGGCGTATTGCAAGCATGACCGAACTGACCGCGCCCAACGTCGTCGCCTCGTCGACCCGATCCGATCGTCGCCGCAAGCTGCTGCAGAACCTGCTGCGGGGCGAGCGGCCCTACATGCTGTACATCGCCTTCCTGGTGCTGCTGGTCGTGTTCAGCCTGTCCTCGCCCTGGTTCCTGTCGGTCGACAATTTCCTGAACATCGGACGCCAGACCACGCTGGTCTCGATCATCGCGGTCGGCATGACCTTTGTGATCATCGCGCGCCAGATCGATCTGTCGGTCGCATCGACATTGGCGCTGTCGGGCATGGCCGCGGCGCTCGCCATGAGCCAGCTCAACAACAGCTGGATGGTCGGCGCTGCCGCCGGGCTCGGCACCGGCGCGCTGGTCGGGCTGCTCAACGGCATCCTGACCACGCAGCTCTCGATCCCGTCGTTCCTGGTGACGCTCGGCTCACTGAGCATGGCGCGGGGTTTGGCGATGATGGTGACCAATACCAAGCCGGTGATCATCACCAACGAGACCTATTTCGCGATCTTTGGCGAAGGCTCGTTCCTGGGCATACCCGTTCCGATCGCCTGGACGCTGGTGGCGATGATCGTCGGCATCCTGCTGCTGCACTACAACGTGTTCGGCCGCCGCATCTATGCGGTCGGCGGCAATCCGACCGCGGCGCTGTATTCCGGCATCAACACCAAGTGGGTGACGACCGCGGCCTTCGTGCTGACCGGCGCGCTCGCCGGGCTCGCGGCGCTGGTGCTGTCCGCGCGCTCGCACGCCGCGCGGCCCGACGTCGTGCAGGGCATGGAGCTCGACGTCATCGCCGCCGTGATCCTCGGTGGTTGCAGCCTGTTCGGCGGGCGCGGCTACATCCTGGGGACGCTGTTCGGCAGTCTCATCATCGGCACACTCAACAACGGCCTCGTGCTGCTCGGCGTCAGCTCGCCGCTGCAGCTCGTCATCAAGGGAGCGATCATCGTGGCCGCGGTCGCCTTCACGAAGCGCTAGAGCACGATGGCGCAGCGCATGGCCGCACGGTCAGGCGTTGCAAGGGTAGGGGCAAGGTTGCCGGCCTCCGGTCAATCGGCGACCAAAACGGGAGGAAACAATGAAGCCAATCTTGCGACAAACCCTGCCACTGACCGCGCTGATTGCGGCGACGGCCATTTCGATCGCCCCTTCGGCCCGCGCCGAAGTGCCTGCAACCTGCGTCAAGAGCGTCGATCTCGCGACGCTTGGACCGAAATCGATCGTCGGTCAGGGACCGCATGGCGAGAAGGCCGCCTCGCCCGAGGTGCTGGCGCTGTCGGACGCCGATGCCGCCAAGATCAAGGAGAAGCATTTCAAGGTCGGCATCTCCATGCAGACCGTCAATCTCGACTGGGCGCAACTGCAGATCCAGGGCATCACCGATACGCTGAAGAAGTATGGTGTGACCGTCACCGGCGTCGCGTCCGCCGAATATCAGGTCGACAAGCAGATCGCCGATATCGAGAACACGATCCAGCAGCATCCGGACGGCATCATCTCGATCCCGGTCGATTTCACCGCGACCGCGCCGACCTACAAGAAGATCGCCAAGGCCGGCATCAAGCTCGTGCTGATGGACAGCATCCCGACCGGACTGAAGCATCCCGAGGAATATGCGTCCATGATTTCCGCGGATAGCCAGGGCAACGGCCAGATAGCGGCCCAGATCCTGGCGTCGTGCGTCGCGCAGGGCGGCACCATCGGTCTGGTCAATTTCGGCGTCGACTATTTCAGCACCAACGAGCGCACCAAGGGTGTCCGCGAGTGGATGCAGAAGAACCGTCCCGACATCAAGATGAAGCAGGTCGACTTCACCGACCCGCCGAAGGTGTCGCAGATCGCGGGCGACTTCCTCACCGGCAATCCGGATATCAAGGGCCTGTTCGCGGTCTGGGACCAGCCGGCGCTCGATACGCTGAGCTCGATGCGCGCGCAGGGCATCGACATTCCGGTCACCACCGTCGATCTCGGCCTGCAATCGGCGATCGAGATCGCCAAGGGTGGTCCCTTGAAGGCGACCGGGTCGCAGCGCCCCTATGACCAGGGTGTCGCCGAAGCGATGGCCATGATGAATGCGTTGCTCGGCAAGGAAACGCCCGGCTGGATCGGCGTGCAGTCGCTGCCGGTGACGCAGTCCAATGTGCTGGAATCCTACAAGACGGTGTTCAAGAAGGAGCCGCCACCGGAGCTGACCGACGCCTGCAACAAGGCGAAGCCTGCCTGCAACTAAGCAGGCGGGAGTTCGATGCGTGGTCCCGCGAGCCCGCGTATCGTGAGCAGCCTGATCCGGGCGTGCCAGCCCCCGCTCGGATCAGGTTGCGCTGGTCACATATTCGACGGGGAGGCTGCGGAAGTGCTTGCGCATGTCCGCTGACGCCGTGCCGCCGACGATGATCCGCGAGAATGCGCCGATATCGGAGAAGAATGCCGATTTGAGACTGCCGAGCTTGCTCGCGTCGATCACCAGGATGCTCTCCATCGCGGTCTCGATGACGGCCTGCTTGACGGCGACCTCGTGAAAATTCGAGCAGCTCGCGCCGCGGGTCCAGTGCACGCCGCCCGCGGAGATGAAGGCCTTATTGATGCCGAGCCGCCGCAGATAGGACAGGCCGTCGTCCGACGCAAAGGACTGCGACGACGGATGGTAGAGGCCGCCCATCAGCATCACCTGCGTGGCCGGCCGTCGCGTCACGATCGACGCCACGTTCATCGAATAGCAGATCACCGAAAGTGGCAGGTCCTCTGGCAGGCAGTCAGCCAGCGACTGCATCGTCGTGCCGCAATCGATGAAGATCGTATCGCCTTCCTTGATCGAGGCCGCGGCAGACCGGCAGGCGAGGCGCTTGTCCTGGGTGTGCTGATCGATCTCCTGCTCGAACGCGTACTTGATCCCGGTCGGCGACGCCGCATTGACGACGTAGCCGCCGAGCAGCGCCAGCGCGGCGTCCGGCCCGGCGAGATCGCGCCGAACCGTCATTTCGGAAACCTTGAGGAGCTCGGCGGCGTCCTTCAGATGCAGCGTGCCGCTCGATTCGACGGCGCGGCGCAGCCTCTGCAGGCGCTGCACGCGCGTCTCGCTTGGTCGTGCGTTCGATGTTTCAGCCATTTTAATCGCCGGGCTTGCTTATCCGATTGACAATGATCTTACAATGTTGTGAGTTTATCAACGTCGATTTGTTACAATAATAACATCCAGTCTGGCGGGCTGATCGAAGGTCGGGGGACGATGTCGTCCTCGGGCGGTCGGTAAACCCCGCGGCAAGGTCAGGGAGGATCACATGTTGCGATCGACACATTCAGTCTATCTGGCGATCTCGTCGATTCGCTAGGACCGCACGGCGCCTCCATGACACAGAGCGTCTTCATACAGAATTCGTCCCCATTGGCCGCGCAGCCGCCTTCCCCGGGCGGCGGGCATCAGCTCCCGCGCAACAATGGTCGCGCGCTCGAGATGGATTGGGTCGACGGGATCAGGATCAATCTGTCGGCCGCCGAACGCCGCGTTGCGAGCCTGCCGGGCCGGCGCACGGTCAAGAAGGACGCGCAGGCGGCGTGGCTTCTCAAGGCGATCACCTGCATCGACCTGACGACGCTCAATGGCGACGATACGACCGAACGGGTGAAGCGGCTCTGCGCCAAGGCCAAAGCGCCGGTGCGCGGCGACCTTCTCGAGCGGCTCGGCTTTGCCGGCCGCGAGCTGTATACCGGCGCGGTCTGTGTCTACCATCGGTTCGTGGCGACGGCCGTCGAAGCGCTCGACGGATCGGGCATCCCGGTCGCTGCGGTCTCGACCGGATTTCCCGCAGGTCTCGTGCCGCACGATCTGAAGCTGAAGGAGATCGAGGCGTCGGTCCGCGACGGCGCGGAGGAGATCGACATCGTCATCACGCGCGAGCACGTGCTGACCGGCGATTGGCAGGCGCTCTACGCCGAGGTGCGGGATTTCCGCGCCGCCTGCGGCGACGCGCATCTGAAGACGATCCTGGCCACCGGCGATCTCAAGACGCTGCGCAACGTCGCCAAGGCGTCGATGGTCTGCATGATGGCCGGCGCCGACTTCATCAAGACCTCCACCGGCAAGGAAGGCGTCAACGCGACGCTGCCGGTGACGCTCGCGATGCTGCGGATGATCCGCGTCTATCAGGAGCGCACCGGCTACCAGATCGGCTTCAAGCCGGCCGGCGGAATCTCGACGGCAAAGGATGTGCTCAACTACCAGTTCCTGATGAAGGAGGAACTGGGACGCGACTGGCTCGAGCCGGACCTGTTCCGCATCGGCGCCTCCAGCCTGCTCGCCGATATTGAGCGGCAGCTCGAGCATCACGTGACCGGCCACTATTCGGCCTTCAATCGCCACCCCGTGGGATGAGACTCCAGCGATGAGCGTCGCAAACTATTTCGAGACCATGGAGTACGGCCCCGCGCCCGAGGCGGACGGCGAGGCACGCGCCTGGCTGGCGCGGCATGGCGCCATGTTCGGGCATTTCATCGCCGGCAGGTTCACGGCGCCGCATGCCGGCAAACACCTCAACACGACCGAGCCGGCCACGGGCAAGACACTGGCGCGCATCGCGCAGGGCGCCGCCGTTGATGTCGAGGCGGCGGTCAACGCCGCGCGCACCGCGCAGACAGCGTGGGCCAAGCTCGGCGGTCACGGCCGCGCGCGTCATCTCTATGCGTTGGCGCGCATGCTGCAGCGGCACGCCCGGCTGTTCGCGGTGCTGGAGGCGATCGACAACGGCAAGCCGATCCGGGAAACCCGCGATCTCGACGTGCCGCTCGCTGCGCGCCATTTCCTCTATCACGCCGGCTGGGCGCAGCTGCAGGAGCGCGAATTCGCCGATCAGGTGCCGGTTGGCGTGATCGGGCAGATCATTCCGTGGAATTTTCCGCTGCTGATGCTGGCGTGGAAGATCGCGCCGGCGCTCGCCGCGGGCAATACGGTGGTACTGAAGCCGGCGGAGTTCACCTCGCTCACGGCGCTGCTGTTCGCCGAGCTTTCGGCCGAGGCCGGCCTGCCGCCGGGCGTGTTGAACGTCGTGACCGGCGACGGTGCCACCGGCGCGCTGCTGGTCGAATGTCCCGGCGTCGACAAGATCGCGTTCACCGGGTCGACCGAGGTCGGGCGGCTGATCCGCCAGTCGACCGCAGGCACCGGCACGTCCCTCACGCTGGAACTCGGCGGCAAGTCGCCGTTCATCGTGTTCGACGATGCCGATATCGACGGCGCGGTGGAAGGCGTAGTCGATGCGATCTGGTTCAACCAGGGTCAGGTCTGCTGCGCCGGCTCGCGACTGCTGCTGCAGGAGGGGATCGCGGACACTTTCCGCAGGCGCCTGATCCGCCGCATGGAGACGCTTCGCGTCGGCATGCCGCTCGACAAGGCGATCGACATGGGCGCGGTGGTCGCGCCGGTGCAACTCGAACGGATCAAGTTGCTGGTCGAGACCGGGGTGAAGGAAGGCGCCGAGAAATATCAGGCGTCCGGTGCGATCCCGGCGGAAGGATGTTTCTATCCGCCGACCTTGCTCTGGAACGTGCATCCGTCCTCGACGGTTGCGACCGAAGAGATCTTCGGCCCTGTCCTGGTGGCGATGACGTTCCGCACCCCCGACGAGGCCGTGATGCTCGCCAACAACACGCGCTACGGCCTTGCCGCCAGCGTGTGGAGCGAGACGATCGGTCTGGCGCTCGATATCGCGCCGAAGCTCTTGGCCGGCGTGGTCTGGGTCAACGCCACCAATCTGTTCGACGCCAGTGTCGGCTTCGGCGGCTATCGCGAGTCCGGCTTCGGCCGCGAGGGCGGCCGTGAAGGCATGTGCGAGTATCTCAAGCCGAAGGCCTGGAGCGGGCGCAAGGCGCGGGCCAAGGCACCGCCGCTGCCGTCGGCTTCCGGCGCCAGTGCCGGATTCGATGTGCCGCCGATCGATCGGACGGCAAAACTGTTCGTCGGCGGCAAGCAGGTGCGCCCGGACGGCAATTATTCGCGTCCGGTGCTGTCGCCGAAGGGCCGGCGCCTGGGCGAGGCAGGCGAGGGCAATCGCAAGGATATCCGCAATGCGGTGGCCGCGGCGCGCTCCGCCGAGTCCTGGGCGCGGGCGACGGCGCATAATCGCGCCCAGATCCTCTATTACCTTGCCGAGAATCTTTCCGCGCGCGGCGACGAGTTCGCCCGGCGCATCGCCGACATGACCGGTGTGTCGGCTGCGAAGGCGCGCACGGAAGTCGATGCGAGCATCGAGCGGTTGTTCAGCTATGGCGCCTGGGCCGACAAATTCGAAGGATCCATCCACGCGCCGCCGCTGCGCGGCGTGGCGCTCGCGATGCATGAGCCGATCGGCGTGGTCGGCGTCGCCTGTCCCGACGAGGCGCCGCTGCTTGCCTTCATCAGCTTGGTGGCGCCGCTGATTGCGATGGGCAACCGGGTCGTCGCCGTGCCCAGCGAGCGGCACCCGCTCGCCGCGACCGATTTCTATCAGGTGCTGGAGACCTCGGACGTGCCGGGCGGTGTGGTCAACATCGTCACCGGCGATCACAGCGAATTGGTCAAGGTGCTTGCCGAGCATGACGATGTCGATGCGCTCTGGGCGTTCGGATCGCAGGACGCCTCGGTGACGGCCGAGCGGCACTCGATCGGCAATCTCAAGCGCACGCTGGTCGATCATGGCCTCGCGCTCGATTGGTACGACAAGGCCGCGAGCGAGGGCCCGATCCTGCTTCGCCACGCGGTGCAGGTGAAGAACATCTGGATTCCGTACGGTGACTAGCGACGTCACCTTGCGGTGATATCGATGGGGGTTCGGACCGTCAGAGTCCGGCGAATTTGAAGACGAGGGAGGGACGCAACATGCTCAAGGGCATCAATCCACTGCTCAATGCCGACGTGCTCTATGCCCTGCGGGCGTTGGGACACGGTGATCGCCTGGTGATGTGCGACACCAATTTTCCGGCCGACTCGATCGCGCGCCAGAGCGTGCTCGGCAGGCTGCTGCGCATCGACAATGTGAGTGCCGCCCAGGCGGTCGAAGCCGTTCTTTCGGTGATGCCGCTCGATACGTTTGTCGACGATGCCGCGATCCGCATGGAGATCGTCGGCCAGCCTCAGGAAGTGCCACCGGTGCAGCGCGAGGTGCAGGCCGCGATCGATCGCGCGGAGGGACGGTCCTGGCCGCTGGTCGGCGTCGAGCGCCACGCCTTCTACGAGAAGGCCAAGACGGCCTATTGCGTGATCGCGACGGGCGAGCGGCGATTCTACGGCTGCTTCCTGTTCAGCAAGGGCGTGATCGGGCCGGACGGGGAGTGACGAGATGAGCAAGAGTGGCGTCGCCGTCCTCGGTGTCTTCGTCGTAGACCTCGCGTTCCGCGCCGGCAACATGCCGGCCATCGGCGAGACCATCGCCGGATCGGGATTCGCGATGGGCCCCGGCGGCAAGGGATCCAACCAGGCTGTCGCGGCCGCGCGGGCCGGCGCCGGCGTGAGCTTCATATCGCGGATCGGCAGCGACGCCTTCGGCGAGCTTGCGATTAAGACCTGGGAGGCCGAGGGAATCCGGCCGCGCGTGGCCAGGACGGCGGAGGCGCCGACCGGAGCGGCGTTCATCTATGTCCACGAGACGCGCGGCGACAACGCCATCATCGTGGTGCCGGGTGCAGCGGGTGGTATCGGTCCGACCGATGTCGACGCGGTGGCTGATGCGATCCGCGACTCCAGCGTGTTCGTGACGCAGCTCGAGCAGCCCGTCGATGCGGCGCGGCGCGGGCTCGAGATCGCGCGCGCCGCCGGCAGCATCACGGTGTTCAATCCGGCGCCGGCGATCCAATTCGACGATGGCCTGTTTGCGCTGTGCGATTATGTCGTTCCCAACGAGACCGAGGCCGAAGCGCTCACAGGCATCGCGGTGGGCGACCTCGCCGGTGCTCGCCGCGCCGGCGACGCCCTGTTGGCCAAAGGCGCCGGGACGGCGCTGATCACCCTCGGCGAGCGCGGCGCGTTATTCCATGCGCGGGATCGCTCGCTGCACGTGCCGCCCTTCGCGGCCGGCAAAGTCGTCGAAACCACCGGCGCGGGCGATGCCTTCGTCGGCGGCTTCGCGGCGGCACTCGCCGACGGCGTCGATCCGCTCGAGGCTGCGCGGTTCGGTTCGGCCACGGCGGGAATCTCGGTGACCCGGCCGGGCACCGCGCCCGCGATGCCGCGGCGCGCGGAGATCGAGGCGCTGCTGAGGGGATGATGCTGCGATGATGCGGAATGATCCGATCAAGCATGTTTTCATCTGGCCGGCGGTGCTCGTCGTGCTGGCGATCTCGATCTTTCCGCTGATCTATTCGCTGACCACGAGCTTCCTCAGCTACCGCCTGATTCCGCCGATCCCGCCGCGCGTGGTCTGGCTCGGCAATTATGCGACGTTGTTGCAGGAGCCGCGGTTCTGGAATGCGCTCTTCACCACGACGCTGATTGCGCTGATCGCGGTCGGGCTGCAATACGCGATCGGATTCGGCGTCGCGCTGGCGCTGAACGCGCGTGTGCCAGGCGAGCGGCTATTCCGCGTCGCCCTGCTGCTGCCGATGCTGTTGGCGCCGGTCGCGGTCGCGCTGGTGGCGCGCATGATCTTCAACCCGACGATGGGACCGCTCAACCAATTCCTGTCGAAGTTCGGCCTGGTCAACCTGCCGTTCCTGACCAATGGACATTGGGCGCTCGCCTGTATCATCGCGGTCGAGGTCTGGCAGTGGACCCCGTTCATCATCCTGATGATGCTGGCCGGGCTGCAAACGCTTCCCGAAGATGTCTACGAGGCCGCCGAGCTCGAGAATGCCAGCGCCTGGCAGCAGTTCTGGGGCATCACCTTTCCGATGATGCTGCCGATCTCGGCCGCCGTCGTCTTCATCCGCCTGATCGAGAGCTACAAGATCATGGACACAGTGTTCGTGATGACGGGCGGCGGGCCGGGCGTGGACACCGAGACGCTGACGCTGTTCGCCTATCAGGAAGGCTTCAAGAAGTTCAATCTCGGCTACACATCGGCGCTCAGCTTCCTGTTCCTGATTGCGATCACGATCATCGGCGTGACTTACCTGGCGCTGCTGCGGCCGCATCTGGAGAAGCGCCGATGAGCGGGCAGGGCTTGACGGGACTGTCGCCATGGAGCCGCCGCCTGGTCGCAGTCGGCGTTCTCGTCTGGTGCCTGATCACGGTGTTTCCGCTCTATTGGGTGATGGTGACCGCCTTCAAGACGCCGCCCGGCGTCGTCGGCGGACCGACCTATCTGCCGTTCATCGACTTCACGCCGACCTTGCAGCCCTTCATCGATCTCTATCAGGGCATCCGCGGCGAGTTCTTCCGGACCTTCCTGAACTCGACCATCGTTGGCCTGTCCGCGGCGGCCATCGCCACGGCGATCGGCGCGATGGCGGCCTATGCGCTGGTGCGGTTCGAATTCAAGGTCCGCTTCGGCGCGGGCCTCGTGTTCTTCCTGCTCGCGCTCGGCGGCTACCTGCTGTTCAACACGACGTTCGGGTTCACCCGCCCGCAAGCCCTGTTGCTGGCCTTTCCGATCGCGCTGATCGTGGCCGTCGCCGCCAACCGCCTGCCGTTGCCGGGACCGATCCTCGGCAATGAGGACATCCTGTTCTGGTTCGTCAGCCAGCGCATGTTCCCGCCTATCGTCACGGCCTTCGCGCTGTATCTGCTCTACAGCGAGATCGGCCGGCTCGGCTTCCAGCTGATCGACAGCTTCGTCGGCCTGACGCTGTGCTACGTCGCCTTCTCGCTGCCGATCGTCGTCTGGCTGATGCGCGACTTCTTCGAGGCTGTGCCGATCGAGGTCGAGGAGGCGGCGATGGTCGACAATGTGCCGAGCTGGCGCATCTTCCTCGGCATCGTGGTGCCGATGTCGATGAACGGACTGCTGGCGACGTTCATGATCACGCTGGCCTTCGTCTGGAACGAGTTTCTGTTCGCGCTGTTCCTGACCAATTCCAGATGGCAGACGCTGCCGATCCTGGTGGCCGGACAGAACAGCCAGCGCGGCGACGAATGGTGGGCGATATCGGCTGCGGCGCTCGTCGCCATCGTTCCCATGATGATCATGGCGGGCCTGCTCAGCCGGATGATGCGGTCGGGCCTGCTGCTCGGGGCCATCAAATAGCAAAAACCTTGTAGGGAGGACTAGACGATGTTGCGACGGACGTTCCTGATGCTGACCACCTCGCTCGCGATGGCTTGTGCCGCGAGCCAGGCGAATGCTGCCTGCAGTCCGGACTATACCGGCGTCACCCTGACGGTGGCGTCGCAGACCGGGCCGTATATCGCCTCCGCGCTCAAGCTCGGCGCGGACGAATGGGCCAAGAAGACCTGCGGCAAGGTCAATGTCGTCGAATTCCCGTGGTCCGAGCTCTATCCGAAGATCGCGACATCGCTGACGGCGTCGGACGCGACCTTCGACCTCGTCAGCTTCGCGCCGGCCTGGCTGCCTGATTTCGTGCCCTATCTCAGCGAGATGCCGAAGGAGATGCAGTCCGGCAAGGACTGGGACGATATCGAACCGGCCTATCGCGAACGGCTGATGGTGTGGGAAGGCAAGATCTACTCGCAGTCGATGGATGGTGACGTCCACACCTATACCTACCGCACCGACCTGTTCAGCGATCCCAAGGAGAAGGACGCGTTCAAGGCCAAATACGGCTACGACCTCGCGCCGCCGAAGACCTGGAAGCAGTATCTCGACATTGCCGAGTTCTTCCAGCGGCCCGACAAGGGGCTGTGGGGAACGGCGGAAGCCTTCCGCCGCGGCGGTCAGCAATTTTGGTTCTTCTTCAGCCATGCGGCGGCCTACACCAACAATCCGAACTATCCTGGCGCGATGTTCTTCGACCCCGAGACGATGGACGCGCAGATCAACAACCCGGGATGGGTGAAGGGGCTCGAGGAATACATCAGAGCATCGAAGCTCGGGCCGCCCAACGCGCTGAATTTCTCGTTCGGTGAGGTGAACGCGGCCGTGGCCGGCGGCCAGGTTGCGGAATCGATCGGCTGGGGCGACACCGGCGTCATCGCCGCCGACCCGAAGCAGTCGAAGATCTCGGGCAAGGTCGGTTCGGCGATGCTGCCCGGTTCGGACGAGATCTGGAACGCCAAGACCAAGAAGTGGGACAAGTTCCCGAGCGTGCTTCCGGGCCCGTTCATGGCATTCGGCGGCTGGCAGATCGCGGTGCCGAAGGCCGGCAAGAACCAGAAGGCGGCGTGGGATTTCGTCAAGACACTGACAAGTCCTGAAGTGTCGGGCCAGGCGGCGATCACCGGCGGCAGCGGCGTCAATCCCTATCGCAAATCGCACACAGCCAATCTGCAACTGTGGAGCAAGATCTTCTCGCCGGAAGAGGCCAAGGAATATCTCGGCGCGCAATCGGACTCCATCAATGCCAAGAACGTCGCGCTCGACATGCGCCTGCCCGGCTACTTCTCTTATACCGAGGTGGTGGAGATCGAGCTCGGCAAGGCGCTGGCCGGCCAGACCACGCCGCAGGCGGCGCTCGACGCGATGGCCAAGGAGTGGAATCGGCTGACCGACGAGTTCGGCCGGGCCAAGCAGCTCGCGGCCTATCGCGCGGCGATGGGCCTTCCGCCGAAGAACTAGCTTTCCAGTGAGAGGTCCCGGATGATGCGCGAGCATCGTCCGGGACTTGACTTGCCGTCGACGAAGGGGCGGAAAAGGATTCCATGGCGCACGTCGAGATCGAGAACGTCAGCAAGGCATACGGGCCCTACAAGATCATTGAAGGGCTCGACCTCAACGTGGCCGACGAGGAGTTTGTCGTGCTTGTCGGCCCGTCCGGCTGCGGCAAGACGACGACGTTGCGCATGATCGCGGGACTGGAGGCGGTGACGAGCGGAACTATCCGCATCGGCAATCGCGACGTGACGCAATTGCGTCCCGGCTTGCGCAATTGCGCGATGGTGTTCCAGAACTACGCGCTCTACCCGCATATGACGGTCGCAGAGAACATCGGCTACGGCATGAAGGTGCGGGGCGAATCGCGCGCCAGCATCGAGAAGGCCGTCAATGACGTGGCGCGCGTGCTTGACCTCGAACAATATCTGCAGCGCCGGCCCAAGCAGCTCTCGGGCGGGCAGCGCCAGCGCGTGGCGATCGGCCGTGCCATTGTGCGCAGCCCGGATGTATTTCTGTTCGACGAGCCATTGTCCAATCTCGACGCCAAGCTCCGCATCGAGATGCGGACCGAGATCAAGGCGCTGCACCGCCGTCTCGCCAAGACGATCGTCTATGTCACGCACGACCAGGTCGAAGCCATGACCATGGCCGACCGCGTCGTGGTGATGAACCGCGGCCGCATCGAACAGGCGGCCGATCCGATCACGATCTACGAGAAGCCCAGCAATCTCTTCGTCGCCGGCTTCATGGGCGCGCCCAGCATGAATTTCATCGATGGCAAGATCGTTACCCGCGACGGCGCGCTCACCTTCACCGAGTCGTCGGGCACGGCGTTGAGAGTGCCGAAGTCACGCGAGGCGGCCTATGCAGGCATCGTCGGCAAGCCCGTGGTGCTCGGCGTCAGGCCCGACCATGTGTTGCGGCAAGACGCGCCGGCGGGCTCTTCCGTCCGCATCCTTGTGAAAGACGTCGAGCCGCTCGGGCCGCACACGCTGGTGATCGGGACCGTCGGCCCATTCGCGTTCACGGCGCAAATGCCGGTCGGCGTCGCCGCGGAACCGGATCATGTCATCGACGTCGCGCTCGATCTTGAGCGAACGCACTTGTTCGACAAGGCGTCTGGGACGGCTATTTGCTGATCCACCGCAGCCTGGCTCGACAACCGCCTGCCTAGCTTAAGAAACCTCGCGCGCGCCGGACCGTATCGGACGGATACAGGCCGAATGCCGAGCGGTACACCGCAGCGAAACGGCCCATATGCGTAAAACCCCACTTCAGGGCAACTTCGCTGATCGGAAGCATGTTCTCCGGTCGCGACAGCTCATCGTGGATTGCCTCCAGCCGAATTTGCCGCAAATAGGCGACCGGCGTCGTGCCGTGGATTTTGCGAAAGCCCAATTGCAGCAACCGGCTGCTGACCCCAACCGTTGCGGCAATATCCGATATCGTCAGCGGCAGATGCGGATTGGCCCGCATATACTCGACCGCACGCCGAATGTAGCGCGGCGGCGTATCCAGCGGGTGGCGGCTCAACCGGTCGGTCAACCGATGGGGAACGTTCTCAAGGATGAGCTGTATCGCTGCTTCCGATAGCAGCGCGCTGGCCTTCGGAGAGCGTACCAGGATCCCGTCATACAAACCGGTGGTACTCGTGCGGACAAGCTGAAGAAGGGTCTGTCCAATGCCGGTCGACAAGTCGACGATCGGCGTCAGATTGAGATCTTCCAGCGCCGTGCTCCCGAACGTCGCAGACAGCACCTTTGTAACTACGCCCGTATGCAAGGTGAGCGTGACGCTTGAGTATCGTCCATCGACCGCTTCGACCCGCTGTGCCTGCATCGTCGGAAGGGGCACGATGGCGATCTCGGAGGGGGTCCGCCGGATGCTCTTTCCTGCAATGAGCATTTCGGCCTGGCCGGCATTCAGCAGGCTTATCGCGAGCTCTCCGGCAGAATTCTCGTATGAATAGCGCCAATCCCAACCGGCCGACAGATCGGCCCGTACGACGTCAATTTCCGCGCCGATGGCTATATCCGCATGCCAGCGAAACGATTCGTCAGATCGCGGCGAGGAATGCGCATTGATCCCGTGGGGGTGGAGCAATTCAAGGAGTTCTTCAAACGAAGATCCCGATCGCGCGGGAGGTGCAGCGAGTACGTCTTCGACCATCAAATCCCAACCATCGGATGATTGCTGTTTCGCGGATTGCCCGATCCATCAGACCGGCTTTCCGCTGTTCAGCGGGCGTCCGCCCGCACGCATAGACCGCATCACCACACTAGCACAGCTTTGGTGATTTCAGGTCGCGTGCCCTTTCTCACAATTTCTTCAATATCCGAATAGCGAACAGAATATCCAGATCGCGCAATCGAGCCGCGAAAGCTAGCATTTGATCTAATCCGCTCGCCTGCATCGAGCGAACGTTCCGATTCAATCCGCCGCGCCGACGTCCGAGAGCACCAGCGGATGCACAGCATTCGCGATCGACTGTCCTAGCCACAATCCGAACGCCTCCATCCGGAATGCGACGTCGTCCATGGACTCGTAGCCCATTTGGCCTAAATCGTCACGACCAACTCAAACGGGTTATGAAAGCATGCTTACAAGGATTACTTGCGTACTCGCGCTTACAGTTCTTTCGTCCCTGCCTGCGCTGGCCGATGGTTGCGCAGATCACGTCCAGAGCACCGGCGTTCCCATGGTAACGGGCATGACGCACAAGACCTGGATGATCTTCCCGTCGGTCAATCCCGGTGCCGCCCTCGACAAGGTGTCCCGCGCCGTTCTGGCGGAGGGTTTTGTCGGCGTAAACGTCGACAAGAAACTCGGCACGCTGACCACCCAGCAGGAGACCACCGGATCCGGCCGCCCACAAACGTTGCAGGTCGTCGTCCGCAAGGACGGCAAGGGTAGCCGCGTCGATGCGACCTTCAGCTTGCCGCCGGGACAGTTGGCTCCAGGTGTCGGCGATAACCTCTGCCGCGTCGTGAACGCAGCCGGCCAATGAACGCCGCCCATCGGTGAAGCAGGCTGACGCGCGAATTGTAACCGGCCGCGCGTGTCCGGGTGTCGTCCGGTCCGGGACCAGGCGAGCCCATCCATGTCGAGGGAATCAGGACGCAGGTGCCGGCCTGCGCCCACAGCAATGAAGCAGGAGATCTGATGCGTAGGGCTCGCTTTGCGAAGGTTGTTTTGATGGCCGCCACCGGTGCCATGGTGTTTTCGGCCTCCGCCATTTCGGCTCCGTTGCAACACGGTGCCGGCGTTGCGGCGGCAGTGCCGTCGTTGACCGAGAAGGTCTGGTGCCGTTACGGGCAGTGCTATGACAATGGCGGCGGCGCTGCCGTCGGTGGACTGGTCGGTGGCCTCATCGGCGGCGTCATCGCGGCCGGCGCAGCCAACGCGGCCGCGCAGCAGGAAGCTGCCGCCGCCCAGCAGCACGCGGCGTCCTGCGCCCAGCGCTATCGCTCGTACGATGCGGCGTCGAATACGTTCCAGGCAAAGGACGGCCGACGGTATCCCTGCCAGTGAGACTGCAGCAGGCTTGCGGCACCGGAACGGGGAAGTGAAACCGCCGCTCCAGGCGATAATCCTCGGCGCCGAGCTGAGCACGAATGGAGCTCCGGCCAGTGAGCCGGAGCAGGCGTTCGAGCGCCCCAGGAGCCGCAACGTGGCTTCTGGCGGCGAATTGGCCAGGACCTTTGACTGAACGGGTTCCCGCGCTGCGCCTGGATGCGCGGATCGAGGGATTTTGTCGGGAATCGCAGAGCGGGCGGCCCACGGCGGCTTCTGACGCGATCGTTTTCTATGCTATCACGCGATCCGTCGAAACTGCGCTCGTGGCAGGATCTGCCCGAACCTTACGAATCCGGATCTCGATGATGCTGTCGCTTCCCAAGACCAAAATACGCGTGCTGCTGCTGGAGGGCGTGAACGAATCCGCGGCCCGGATGTTCGAGGCGAACGGCTATACCGAGCTGCAACGCCTGCCCAAGGCGCTGGGTCCGAAAGAACTCCGGCAGGCGCTGTCGGGTATCCATATGCTGGGAATTCGCTCGCGAACCCAGTTGACCGCGGACATCCTGGAGGCCGCCGACCGATTGCTCGTTGTCGGCTGCTTTTCAGTCGGCACCAATCAGGTCGATCTCGACGCCGCGCGGAAGCTGGGGATCCCCGTATTCAACGCGCCATACTCCAACACCCGCAGTGTGGCGGAGCTGACCATCGCCGAGATCGTGATGCTGTTCCGCCGGATCTTTCCGCGTTCAGTCTCCGCACATGCCGGCGGCTGGGACAAGTCCGCCGAAGGCAGCCGCGAGGTGCGCGGCAAGACGCTCGGCATCGTCGGCTACGGCAACATCGGCTCGCAGCTGTCGAACCTCGCCGAAGCCATGGGCATGCGCGTGATCTATTTTGATCAGACCGACAAGCTCCGCCATGGCAATACCGAGCCCGCCGAATCGCTCGACGCGTTGCTCGCAGTCAGCGACGTCGTATCGCTGCATGTGCCGGAGACGCCGGCCACCGCCAACATGATCGGCGCGGCCCAGCTCCAGCTGATGAAGCCTGAGGCTTATCTGATCAACAACTCGCGCGGCACCGTGGTCGATCTCGATGCGCTGGCGAGCGCCCTGCGTGAGGGCCGGCTGGCGGGTGCCGCGGTCGACGTGTTTCCGGTTGAGCCGGTGTCGAACGAGGCGCGCTTTGTCTCGCCGCTGCAAGGTTTCCCTAACGTCATCCTCACGCCGCACGTCGGCGGTTCGACGGAAGAGGCGCAAGATCGCATCGGCGGCGAGGTCGCACGCAAGCTGATCGATTATTCCGATGTCGGGTCGACCTTCGGCGCGGTCAATTTTCCGCAGGTGCAATTGCCGGCGCGACCGACCGGCACCCGTTTCATCCATGTTCATCGCAACGTTCCCGGCGTCATGCGCCAGGTCAACGACGCGGTCTCCCGGCACGGGATCAACATCCTGGCGCAATATCTGCAGACCGATCCGGAAGTCGGCTATGTCGTGCTCGAGACCGACGTGGTCGGCGGCGAGGGCGAGGGGCTGCTGGCCGATTTGAAAGCCATTGACGGCACGATCCGCGTGCGGGTGCTGTATGACGCGAACCGGCCGCAGGGGTGATCGACTTCGTCAATCCGCCGAGAAGCCGAACGGCACGCTCGAGGTCCTGAAATCGTCCGGAAGAATCTCGCGTCCGATCGGCGGTGCCGATCGCGCTGCGCATCTTGGCCGATGACAGACCCGGCATGCGACGCCGATCGGCGTCGGCTCGTCGGCATTCGGTCCCTGTCCGTCGCGCGTGTAGATCAACTGGCCCGCATGTTCGGCGGCGCAGCCGATCGCGATCGCCCGCTCGACGCGGATGGCGCCGAACGCGCCGCCGCCGGCGGTCACGGTGCGGGCGATCGAAAAGAACCGCTGTCCATCGGGCAGTTCCAGCCATTGCGTGACGATCTGGCGCGGCGTCTTGAAGATATCGTGCACTGACCACAGCGGACATGCGCCGCCGTGCTTTGCAAACGGGAAGCCGGCGCCATCAAGCAGCTTGGAAATGTTGCCGGCCGGATCGACCCGGATCAGGAAGAACGGGACCTTCTCGAGACCCGGCCGTTGCAAGGTCGTGACGCGGTGCGCGATCTGCTCGAAGCTGGTGCCGAATTGCCGCGCCAGCGCCTCCAGATCGTAGCGGCGCGCCTCGACCGCTTTCGCGAACACGGAATACGGCATGATGAGTGCGGCGGCGGCATAGGCCGCAAGCGCACGGCGGGCCAGCAGCTCGGCGCTTTTGGTCGTGAACTTGCCGGCTTCGACGGCGGCGCCGATTTCGTTTTCCAGTTCCAGATAGGCAAGTTGCTTGGCCAGCTGAAAATTCAGGCCCGCGGTATCGAGCGAGTCCTCGAGCAGCAATTGTCTGCGATGAAGGTCCAGTCGCCTGATCGAACCCAGCATGACGTTCGGCGGCAGATAGCGGACCTGGAGTTTATGCCGCTCCCGAAGCCGCTCGATAAATCCGGCCGGCCCGGCAGGTTCGTGGACGAGCCGCTCGGCGGCATCGTCGAGGCTGGCAAAATTGTTGCGGCGCGCGGCGAGAAAGCGCCGGACTTCCGCGACGGGATCGTTGGCGTCAAAGTTCTCCTGACCCGGTGAAGCGATCGCTAGGTCCGGAGCTCGTCGCTCTGCAAGCGCCAGCTGCTCTTCGCGGTAGGCGGTGTAGAGGCGCAGGAACGCCTCGGTCATTCCGGGATAGCTGACCGCGAGGTCGCTGACCTCGAGCGCGGGGATGTCGATGTCGGCAAACATCGGCTCCTTCAGGACGGACTGCATGCGGGCGGTGTGATCGGCGCCGCCGTCACCGGCGAGGTCGGCCAGATCGATCTTGTAGGTTCGGGCGAGCCGCAGCAGCATATCGGCCGTCACCGGGCGCTGATTGCGTTCCAGCAGCGCCACATAGGGGGCCGAGATTTCGAGATCGGCGGCCATGTCGGCCTGGGTCAGCCCGAGGTCGCGCCGCAGCCGGCGCAGTCGTGGACCCATGAAAACGGAACGGGCGCTTGAGGTTACCATCGCCATATCCAAAATTTGTAAGATTCTTACAACAATACATCGGTTTCTTGTAAGTTATGACAAGTTTTCCGCGACAGGTCTAGCTCCCGATGACGCCGCGCGTCACAAACGGTGCAGTTATTTCGTCACCGAAGGGATCACGGACATGAACTTCCAACCGCGCGGGATCAGCGACCGGGCCATCCAGGGACCGGCTTCGTATCAGAGCGAGATCGAGGCGGCCGAAGCGCTGCTCAAGGGCAAGGACACCTGGAACGGCGTCACCGCCGAAGCCGTGGCGCGGATGCGCCTGCAGAACCGCTTCAAGACCGGTCTGGATGTCGCCCGTTACACGGCGGCGCTGATGCGCGCCGACATGGCCGCCTATGACGCCGACAGCACCAAGTACACCCAGTCGCTCGGCTGCTGGCACGGCTTCATCGCTCAGCAGAAGCTGATCTCGGTCAAGAAGCACTTCGGCAATACCGACCGCCGCTATCTGTATCTGTCCGGCTGGATGATCGCGGCGCTGCGCTCCGAGTTCGGCCCGCTGCCGGATCAGTCGATGCACGAGAAGACCTCGGTGCCGGCCCTGATCGAGGAGCTCTACACCTTCCTGCGTCAGGCGGATTCGCGTGAGCTCAACGACATTTTCCGTGCGCTCGATGCGGCTCGCAAGGAAGGCGACAAGGCCAAGGAAAAGGCGCTGATCGAGAAGATCGACAACTTCCAGACCCACGTCGTGCCCGTCATCGCCGACATCGACGCCGGCTTCGGCAATGCCGAGGCGACCTATCTGCTTGCCAAGAAGATGATCGAGGCGGGCGCCTGCGCCCTGCAGATCGAGAACCAGGTCTCCGACGAGAAGCAGTGCGGCCACCAGGACGGCAAGGTGACCGTGCCGCACGAGGTGTTCATCGCGAAGATCCGTGCCTGCCGCCATGCGTTCCTCGAGCTCGGCGTCGAAGACGGCATCATCGTGACCCGTACCGACTCGCTCGGTGCCGGGCTGACCCAGCAGATCGCCGTGAGCCACAAGCCCGGCGACCTCGGCGATCAGTACAACAGCTTCCTCGACTGCGAGGAAGTGACGGCGGCCAATGCGCGCAACGGCGACGTCATCATCAACCAGAACGGCAAGATGATGCGTCCGAAGCGGCTGCCCAGCAACCTCTACCAGTTCCGTCCCGGCACCGGTGCGGATCGCTGCGTGCTCGACTGCATCACCTCGCTGCAGAACGGCGCCGACCTGCTGTGGATCGAGACCGAGAAGCCGCATATCGAGCAGATCGCCTCGATGGTCGATCGCATCCGCAAGGTCATTCCGAACGCGAAGCTGGCGTACAACAACTCGCCGTCGTTCAACTGGACGATCAACTTCCGTTGGCAGGTCTATGACGCGATGAAGGAAGCCGGCAAGGATGTCAGCAAGTACAACCGTGCCGAGCTGATGAAGCCGGAATACGACGAGACGCCGCTGGCGATCGAAGCCGACGAGCGCATCCGTACCTTCCAGGCGGATTCGGCCAAGCGCGCCGGCATCTTCCACCATCTGATCACGTTGCCGACCTATCACACGGCGGCGCTGTCGACCGACAATCTCGCGAAGGAGTATTTCGGCGAGCAGGCCATGCTTGGCTACGTCAAGAACGTGCAGCGCGCGGAGATCCGCCAGGGCATCGCCTGCGCCAAGCATCAGAACATGGCGGGCTCCGACATCGGCGACGATCACAAGGAGTACTTCGCCGGTGAGGCTGCCCTCAAGGCGGGCGGCGCCCACAACACGATGAACCAGTTCGGCTAATCGATCGAACGGATCATTCGACTATCGGCTGGACGGTCTGGCGCGCGAGCAGCTTGGCCTGTCCGCCGGCGGCGGGGCGATTTTCGACCACGGTGACGCGGTCGAGATCGCCCCGTGACGTTTTTGGGCCCGCTTCCCCTCAAGCCCGTCCATTGCAGAGCTTCGCGCGTTGCACGCGCGTGTGGTAATGCGTCGCTGCGATCTCGAGGGCATGCCGCGCGATGAGTGTCGGGCACTACGCATCCGCCGTCACCAGCTCCGCCGTGATGGAACTGCTGAAGCCGTTCGATCCCCGTATCGTCGGAACGCTGCCGCTCGGCCTCGCCGTGCCCGGCAGCGACATCGACATCGTCTGCCATGCGTCCGACCCGAACGCATTCGCGGACATCGTTTGGGCTCACTATCAAGCGTGCGATGATTTCGTCCTCTTCCGGTGGACCTCGGGGACGCGGCCGGTGATTGCCCGCTTTGTGTGCGACGGCTGGCCGTTCGAACTGTTCGGTGATCAGCGTCCGGTCGAGCAGCAACGAGGCTGGATCCACTTCGAGGTCGAACGGCGGCTGCTTGCACTTGATGATGGAGGGCTGCGGCGAGCCGTCAGCGAATTGAGGGCAGGCGGTTTCAAGACCGAGCCTGCGTTCGCTACCGTGCTTGGGATATCGGGCGATCCCTATCGTGGATTGCTTGAGCTCGCGACCGAAACGGACGCCGAGTTACGTGCCCGGCTCGCGGCGTGCGATTTCGGCTGAGCGCCAAAATTGATGAAACGGCTTCATTCGCCGGGAACGAGGTGGCCGACCGGCTGCCGCGCCAGCCGCCGGTGCCTGCGACGGGAAAGATAAAGCAGCAGGCCGGTCACGGCGAATAGCGGCATCATGGCGGCGGCCAGCATGAAGGCGAGCTTGCCGGGCCATCCCAGGATGGCACCGCGGTGAATGTCGAGCACGCTGGCGAGGACGCGTTCACCAAACGTCTTCTCGGCGTAGCGATCCGACGAGATGACGCGGCCGGTGAGGGCATCGATGCGGAATTCGTCACGCACGGCCTCGCGCGACGAGTCCCGCGGCCATGACCGCACGCGCACGGCCGTGCCCGCGCCGGCCGGCAGCGTCATGAGGGCCCTTCCGTAACTGTTGTTCTCCTGCTGCAGGAACGCCGACCAGACGCGATCGAAGGCAAGCGGCTTTGCCTCGGCCTTCGTTTCAGACTTCGTTTCAGTCTTGGCTTCACCCTTGCTCTCGGCAGCCGCGCCGCCGCGCGGCGGCTTGGACTGCATCGCGTTTGCCGTGGCCTGAGGCCGCGCGAACAGCCAGTTGGCGCCGGCCTTGTACCATTCGAACGAATACCACAGGCCGGTCAGCGTCATCACCAGATAGACCGGCAGCACCCAGGTCCCGATCACGGCGTGCAGCGAGCGATGCAGGCCGCGGCCGCGCAGTCCGAGACTCGGCTTCAGCCACATTTTCACGCTGCGCGCATGACGCGGCCAGCGCAGCACGAGGCCGGTGATCAGCATCACGATCAGGCAGATCGCGGCTGACCCGGTGATCTTGCGGCCGATGCCATTGCCGTCGCCCGGCAACAGCAGCCAGCGATGCAGCTTGCGGACGGTTGCGAAAAAGTCCTCGCCGCGCGGCGAGCCGAGCACGTGTCCATCATAGGGGTCGACATAGACCGAGGACGGCCGCGTGCCGCCTTCGCTGCGAGCGAAACGGATGCGGGCCGCGGCCGATGGATCGCTGACCATCGTCACGGCCGAGACCTTGCCGAAATCGCCCGCCGCCGCCAGCCGCGCGATCAACTCGTCCGGCGTGAGCCGCCGGGCCGCACTGGTCTCGACGCGCATCATCTGACTGTTCAGGCTGGCCTCGATCTCGTCCTCAAAGGCCATCGTCGCGCCGGTGAGGCCGACCACGGCCCACAGCAGCGCCAGCACAAGACCAACCAGGGAATGGACCTGCAGCAGTGCAGCCTTGATCGGGCGCCGAACGTCACTCATCAGAATTTCACCGTCGCCGAGAGCGAGAAGCGCCGCGCGTCGCCCATCGCGACCGTCAGGATGCTGTTGGCTGAAGGGTAGTAGACCGTGTCGAACAGGTTCTTGACGTTGAACTGGTAGATGACGGGGAACGACTGGACCTTGGTCTCGTAGGTCGCAAACACGTCCGCGACCGTGTAGGCCGGCAGCACGAAGCTGTTCGCGGCATCGCCGGGCCGGTCGCCGACATAGCGCGCGCCGCCGCCGAGGCGAAGCCGGCCGGGCAGGGTGGTGCCGAAATCATAGACGAGGTAGAGCGATGCGGTGTTCAGCGCGACGTTCTGCAGGGCGTTGCCGGCGAGCGTCGGATCCTCGGTCACCCGCGCATCGGTATAGCCATAGCTGCCGATCATGCTCCAGTTGTCAGTCAGCCTGCCGGTGACGTCGAGTTCGACGCCGCGCGAGCGAACCTTGCCGGCGGTGCGGTACTCGACGATACCGGTCGAGGGGTTGAGCTGCGAAACCAGAACGTTCTTCTTGTCGATGTCGTAGAGCGCAAGCGTGCCGGAGATCCGCTTGTTGAAGTCGAACTTGACGCCGGTCTCCCACTGGGTGCCCTCTTCGGGCGCGATGTTGGAGCCGATCACGACGCCGCCGGTAAGCGGCGCGATGGTCGAGGTGGGCTTCAGCGATTGCGTGTAGCTCGCATAGAGCGAGACCTGGTCGGTGAGCTTGAAGATGGCGCCGCCGAGCGGCAGCACCTTGTTGGCCGAGACATTGGTATTGGTGACGAACGGCCGGCCCTTGCCGGCGAGCTGGTCGTAATCCATGTAGCGCACGCCGCCGACCAGTGCGAAACGCTCGGTCAGATGCAGCGTGTCCTGGAAGAACAGCGACCACTGGCCGAGCTTGTCGGTCTGGGCGCTGTCGGCCGCGGACACCGTCGTCCCGGGCGTGATCAGTCCATAGACCGGATTGTAGAAGTTGAAGCTCGGGGTCGCCTGCCGGATCAGGTTGTCGCGATAGATCGTGCGGTACTGGCCGTCGCCGCCGAACAGCACTTCGTTGCGCATATCGCCGAGCCAGACATTGCCCTGCAAATAGGAGGTGCCGTAGCTGGCATTGCTGAGCGAGCCCTGGGTACCGTCATTGCTGCGGGTCTCGACGCCGGTCTTGGCGTTGACGCCGGTGATGCGGAGCTGGTTGGCGCTGAAGGTTTCGGTGTTGTAGCTGTAGGCCGCGAACAGCTTCCAGTCTTGGTTCAATCGGTGCTCGACCGACGCCTGCATCAGGTCGGAGGTGCCCCACATGTTGTTGAAGGGCTCGTCGAGCCGCCGCGTCGCGGGGATCGCCAGCGGCGCCTTGGTCGCGGAATCGAATGCGGTGCCGCGGTCGAACGGCGTGATGAATTCGCGGTGCTCATAGTTGAGCTGGACGGTGGTGTTTTCGCCGTACCAGGCCAGCGACGGTGCGACCAGCATTTCGCGATGGCGCCCGAAATTGCGCCAGTAGTCCTCGCTCACGCCATAACCGATGAAGCGATAGGCGAGTCCGCGATCGCCGATCGGGCCGGTGATGTCGATGGTGCCGTCGGCTCCGGTCCTGGAGTTGGCGTAAGTCGAGCCGAGCAGGGTCACCGAACCATGCTGATAGAGCTCGGGGCGCTTGCTGATCGTGTTGACGATACCGCCGGGATCCATGATGCCATAAAGCAGCGACGCCGGGCCCTTCAGCACCTCGACGCTTTCGACCGCGGCGTTGAGGCTGCGGCCCTGCACCAGCGGCATGCCGTTGCGCATGATCGAGCCGTCGCGGTTGTCGCCGAAGCCACGGCGCATCACCGCATCCTGGGTGCCGGCCAGCGTATTGGCCTGGGTGACGCCGCTGACATTGGCCAGCGCGTCATCGAGGTTGCGCGGCAGCTGATCCTTCAGCACTTGCTCGGGCACGACGTTGACCGTCTGCGAGGTGTCGAGCGGCGAGGCGCCGCTGCGCAGCGTGGTTGAGCTTGGCATCGCGCGATAGTGGAGCTTGGCTTCGTTGAGCACCGCGGCGGCAGCTGCCGCGCGCTCCGACGGTGTCGGCGGCGCCGGTTGGGCATTCCGGCTGCGCTGCCGTGCCGCGGCGGCCGCCTGCGTCCGCTGCGCCGGCTTTGCCGCGGCGGCCGCCGGCTTGCGCTTCTGCGTCGGCTGGTCGACCGAAACAGGCGGCAACGGGACGCTTGATTGGGCGTTTGCCGGCGTTGCCGCGGAGGCGACATCGGTGAGCAGGAATGCTGCGCCGATCAGCAGATGGGTGCGGCCCTTGTCGGCGGCATTTCGACGGTCGCCGACAACCCGGCCACCAGCATTCACAGGCACTCTTGGACTTCCGATTCACGCGCACTTGGTCACGCCGCGCCTCTAGCAGTCGGCGCGCGCGAAAAGAACCGGAGCAAACTTGAATCTCTCTAACCGGAATGGATTTGAATCGTTCTAAGACGCGACAGGGCCCGCGCGTGTGCGCGAGCCCTGAACCCCGTAACTTGCTTGTCGCGTCTGCGCGTCAAATGGCCGTGCCATCGTTGCCCGAGGCTGCAGCCGTCGTCCTGTCACATCTCAGGTGTATGGTTCGCCGTATGCCGCGCGATGTACTCACGACATCGCTAGGCTGACCGGTGCAGAGCCGACCATTCCCGTGCTGACGCCGTCGCGGGCCATCGATTCGATCGTGCCCCAGTTCTCGCGAAAGATCCGCGCCGCCTCGTTGGCGCTTTCCGCCTGGATCGTCAGACTGCACGCGCGTCTCGTGCCGTTGCTGGCGAGCTGGAAGTAGAGAACATATCCAGACGATTCCGCACTCCGTGCGGCCAGCGGTGCCTGCTGCATGTAGGTTTTCCCCAAAGTGTTTTTGTTGCGCCACCCGCAGGCAGGATTTGACAGGGATGCGGCACAGTCGTGGTCGCGATCGAGCTAAGCTGAACGTTTGTTCATTTTGTTGGCCGGTGTTGCCAGGATTCAACACCGGTGGAACTTGCTGTAGCGCGTCATTGCAACTAAGCCGCGATCGCGGCATCAGCTCAACCGTCGTGGCGTCTACGCGTCGCCCTCTGGATGGACCATCAGCGTCTCTTGGATCGCGGTGGCGAGCATCGCGCCGTCACGGTCGTGGACGCGCGCGATCGACAGCCCGCGGCCGCCATCGGCGCAGGGGCTCTCGGTTTCGACATGCATCCAGGCGTCCGGCGAAAATACGCGATGAAACCAGATGCAATGGTTGAGGCTCGATAGATAGAGCGGCGCGCGCGCCTGCAAGGCGTCGAGATGGCCGCCGATGCTGGAGAAGTTGAGCCACCAGTCCGAGAGATAGGCGAACACCGCGGCCTGTGCGCGGGAACCGGCGGTGAGCGGCTGCCTGGATCTGATCCAGAAGCGCAGACATGGCCCTGCCGTCGTGGCCGAGAGCTGGCGTTCGATCTCCGGAATACGGAAATCCATGCTGGGCTTGATGTGCTGGGAATATGGGCCGAGCGGCCGCAACTGCGCCATCAGTGCGTCGGGGATCATGCTCAGATCGGGCAGGCTTTCGGGATCCTCCGGTCGTGCGAACGGCACCGCGTGCCGCGGGCCCGGCTGCGGCGCGCAGAATGTGGCCTGCGCGCTGAGCACGGTACGCCCGTCGCCTTGCGTGCCGACGATATGGCGGGAGGAAAATCGCTTGCCGTCCTGCAGAACCTCCACGTCAAACGTGATGCGCCTGACAGGATCGGCGCCGCGCAGGAACAGGAGCTGCAGCATCGCGGCGGGACGATCTTCGGGCGCGCTGAGGGTCGCGGCCATCATCGCCTGGCCAAGGATCTGGCCGCCATAGGACCGGCCATTGAGATTGCCGTCGCCGAAGCGGCTGCGATAGCGGAGCGGGGCGATCGTCTCGAGCGAGACCAGCGCCTCGGCTGCTCGGTTGTCCCATTGATCGCACGTGGATTCGCTGGCTTCCGCGACGCGCTTGCCTTGCCCGTCCATTCCGATCACATCGCCGGGAATTTCTGCGGGCCCGGATAGAGCGGATAGCCGGCGGCGACACCGTATTCGCTGATGCCAAATCCGGTCTCGTTGCCGCTCTCGAGCCGGACGACATGATCCGACAGCGTCCGTGCGATGGCGCGCGTCGCCGCATCGTCGAGGTTCCAGATGTCGTGCCCGGCATGGCTCTCGCCGCGGTCGTCGCCATGGGTCCAGCCTTGCAGGCCGCCATACATGCCGGCCTTCAGATAGAATCGCGTCGGCAGTCCATGCATCCTGACGCGGCGCGGCTCGCCGCGCTCGAACGCGAAGGTGAAGTCGGCCACAGCGATGGTCTGGCCGAGCGGATCGTCGGCCCATTCGATCGCGTGCTCGACCGAGGTGACTTCGCGATGCGACACCGATCCGTCGGTCTCGCGGCGGAACTCGGTGCCCGAGAGGTAATGCGGCTTACCCGGCGTGCGCTCCTTGATGAAGATCGACAGCGCCGACTGTTCGAACTGGAACATCGACCAGGTCCAGAAGAAATTGCGATGGGTCGCGACCGGCGGCCTGGTCTCGTCGGTGCGCATCTCGGAGCGCAGGCCCCAGGAGCGGTCGCGCTGCCCCCACCACAGCTCGGGCTCGATGTCGTAACGCTTGCCGTCGGCGACGATCCAGCCGCGCCAGCGGCCGAATTGCGAGACGCGCGCGAGGTCTTCCTCGACGACCCCGTTGCGCTCGCGAAAATTCTGCTTCTCCTGCGCCGCCGGAAAGCTCGCCTTGAATTCGAGCGCGAAGCTGATGCCGGACGGATTGTCGGCGAGCGAGATCCTATGCAGGCTGTTACCATCGACGATCTCGATCCTGAGCCCGCCGACTTCCGTCTCTAGCGGACGGGTCCCGAGCCGGCGCGAGGCACGGAAATTGTGCTGACGCCGGCCGATGGTGATGCCGGCAAAGCCGTCCATCACGTTACGGTTCGGGTAATAGCCGAGCCCGATGTCGATCAGCAGTTCGCTGCCGTCGATCGGATGCGCGGTGTACCAGTAGCGTTCGGTGAACCTGGCATCGCCGCCGCCTGCCTTGGCAAACGGCTGCGGCGTCTGGTGGCCGATGAGGTCGTCCTGGGCTGTCAGCATTGTTCTTGTCCTTGTGTTTGAGCCGGTTCGGTCGGATGGGTGGCGCGGGATCAGTCCTTGGCCGTGCCGGCGCCCACGATGTCGCCGAACAGCACCCAGGTCTTGCCGTCGAAGCGGGCGAAACGGCGCTCGGTGATCGCTGCGTAGTCCTGCGGCGTGGTCTGGATCGTGATGCCCGGGAGCAGCATCGGCAGCTCGATGCCGCTGAGGTTGGTGGCCTGCTTCAGCACGTTCTCGCGCGTGAGATTGTCGCCGCAGCGCTGCAGGATGATGGCGCCGAGCTGGGCCGTGGTGTAGCCGGTCACCGCGATCACGTCGTTCGGGTCCATCCCCGGCATATATTTCGCGGCGAAGGCGAGATAGTCGGTCATGCCCTGGTCATTGGCCCAGGCCGGATCGTTCGGTGTCTTGTAGGAGGTCGTGGTCAGGATACCGGTCGAGGCCTCGATGCCCGCCGGCACCAGCACGCCGGCGATCGAATTCGCGGTCGAGCCGAGGAAGATCAGCGGCTTCCAGCCGAGCTCGTGGATCTTGCGGATCGCCATCGAGGCGAATTTGTTTTGCGCGGCGATCAGGATGGTATCGGCGCCCGAGGCCTTCAGGTTCACGATCTGCGAGTCGATCGTGGGCTCTGTCGACTGATACATCGCCTCCTTGACGATCATCGTGTCGGCCCTGGCGCCGAGCCCTTCCTTCAGGCCAAGGACAAAGTCCTTGCCGATGTCGTCGGCCTGCAGCAGCACGCCGATCCTGGCATCCGGCTTCTCGCGCAGCACGTAGCGCGCGATGATCCGGGACTCGTTGACGTAGGTCGGCGAGTAGGGCGTCGTCCAGGGGAACTGCTTGGGATCGTTCCAGCGCGTGCCGCCGCTCTGCACCAGCAGATGCGGAACGCCATTGCTGTTGAGATATTTCTGGATCGCGGCGTTGGTCGGCGTGCCGAACGGCGCCATGATCGCGAGCACCTTGTCGTTCTCGACCAGCGCGCGCGTCACCTCGACGGTCTTGGGCGGGCTATAGGCGTCGTCACGGGTCAGGAAGTTGATGCGGCGGCCATTGATGCCGCCTTTCTCGTTCAGCATCGTGAAATAGGCGAGCATGGTCTTCGGGAAGCTCGCATAGATCGACGCCGGGCCGCTGTAGGGCGCATTGGCGCCGAGGATGATCTCGGTGTCGCTGACGCCGGGACCGTAGGCCTTCTGAGCATTCGCTGTTCCGAGCGCGCCGGTGAGCGCGAACGCCCACACCGCAAGCGTGACGATTGGCTTCCGCATCTTCCCCTCCCATGACGCCCTCTTTTGCGGGGCTGGTTGATCCCGGCGGCGGTGCCTACAGAGGCTTTACCCGTCGCGTCGGTTGTGCAATAATAGACCGTCTGTCCGGATTATCAACTGGAATCTCCGGGCGGCGTATCGGCTTCACGCGCGACGGAAACATCCGCGCGCGTGCGCGGCCGCATGGCGGTTGAGGAGGAAACATGAAGCTGACGCAGGCGCTGATCGCGGCGGTGCAATTGCGCAAGGACGCACCCGGCACCATCCATGCCGGACGGTCACGGAGTTGGAAGGAGATCGGCCGGCGCGTTGCCTGCGCCGCGGGCGGGTTGCGGCGGCTCGGCGTCGAGGCCGGCGACCGTGTCGCCATCCTCGCGCACAACAGCGACCTCTATATCGAGGCGCTCTATGCCATCGCCTGGGTGGGCGCGGTCGCGGTGCCGCTTAACACGCGCTGGGCAGTTGCCGAGAACGCCTATGCGATCGACGATTCCACGCCAAAGCTGCTGCTGGTCGACAAGACCTTCGCCGAAATCGCGTCGGCGCTGCGTGGTGCAAAATCGCTCACCGCGATGGTCTATCTGAACGAGGGACCGGTCCCCGACGGCATGCAGGGTTATGATGAGCTTGTTGCGAACGCGCCGATCGCGGATGCATCCGGCGCCTACAACGATCTCGCCGGTATCTTCTACACCGGCGGCACCACCGGATTTCCCAAGGGCGTGATGCTGTCGCACGCCAACATCATCTATGAATCGCTGGTCTGGATCTATGCGCTCCGTTTCCGCGAAGACACGCGGTATCTGCACTCGGCCGGCATGTTCCACCTGGCGGGCACCTCGCCGATGATCGCGCTGACCCTGGTCGGTGGCACGCACGTGACCATCGCGAAATTCGAGCCCGAGCTCGCGATGAAGACCATCGCCGAGCACAAGGTGGATTACTGCCTGTTCGTGCCGACCATGCTCAACATGATGCTTAATCATCCGTCCTTCGGCACGTATGATCTGAGCAGCGTGAGGGATTGCGAATATGGCGCGTCGCCGATGCCGGATGCGCTGCTGGTCAAGCTGATGCGCGTGCTGCCGAGCTGGCGTTTCCATCAGGGCTACGGCATGACCGAGAGCGCGGCGCTGGCGACAATCCTGCCTTGGGAGTACCACGCGCTGGAAGGGCCGCTGGCGGGCAAGCGCAAATCGGCGGGACGGGCGGCGCCCGGCGTCGAAATCCGCATCATCGATCCCGCAGGCAACGAAGTACCGCGCGGCACCGTCGGCGAGATCGCGATCCGCGGCGCCGGCGTGATGCTCGGATACTGGCGCAAGCCAGAGGAAAGCGCGCGCGTGCTGCGCAACGGATGGCTGCACACCGGCGACGGCGCCTGGATGGACGAGGACGGGTTTGTCTATATCGTCGACCGACTGAAGGACATGATCGTCTCGGGCGGCGAGAACGTCTATTCCGGCGAGGTGGAGAACGCCATCTTCCAGCACGAGCACGTCAAGGAATGCGCCGTTATCGCGGTGCCCGATCCGCAATGGGGCGAGGCGGTACATGCGATCGTCGTGCCGAAGGACGGCAGGAGTCTCGATTCTGAAATGGTGATCGCGCACTGCCGCACCTTGATCGCCGGTTACAAGTGCCCGCGTTCCGTCGATATCCGCCTCGAGCCATTGCCGCTGACCGGCTCCGGCAAGATCATGAAGTCGGCGCTGCGCGAGGAGAAGTGGCAAGGCTATACGAGGTCGGTCAATTGATGCCGGAGGCTGCGAAACGATCCGATCAAGATGTGCCGGAGCCCGTTCGCCCGGTCGTGGTCAATGACGACGCGGTGCGGCCAGCACTCGCGCGGCATCTGTCGCGGATATCCGGGAGCCGGACGGAGATTGTCGGCTTCGGCCGCAAATCATCGGGTTTCTCCTGGATCACCTATGCGTTCGTGGCCCGCACTGCGGCTGAAGGCGACCGCAAACTGATCCTGCGCGTCGGTCCACCGAGCGGGCTGTTTGCGCCTTACTCGGTGCTGCCCCAGGTTTGTGCGCTGCAGTCGCTGGCCGGCAGCGGCGTACCGGTGCCGGCGTTGGTGTCATCAGAACAGGATGGCGCCGAGGTCGGCTTTCCTTTCTTCATCTGCGCGCATGTCGAGGGTGATGTTCCTGCGCCCTGGGCGGCGAGCGGGCTTGATGTCGACCACAAGCGCGAAATCGCCCGGCAATTCGTCGAGATCCTCGCCGCGCTGCACCGGATCGACCCAGGCGCGACCCCATTTGCTTCGCTGCAGCTGGGCGGGGAACGCGCCGAGCTGCGTGCGATCGCCGGCTGGCGCGCCTCTCTCGCGCGTCCCACTGCGCGCTATTATCCGCTGCTTGATTGGGGCGGGCGCTGGCTGCGCGACAATTGTCCGCAGCCGCCGCGCCGTACCATTGTGCATGGCGACTATCGGATCGGAAACTTCATCGAGCACCAGGGGCGGATCGCCGCCATTCTGGATTGGGAGCTGACTCATCTCGGCGATCCCCACGAGGATCTGGCCTGGGCGATGATGCCGACCTTCAACGCCAGGAGCCGCAAGCTCTATGGCGTGCTCGAGCGCGCGGAGGTGATCGATCTCTATCAGAGTGCCTCCGGCATTGCCGTCTCGGACAAGAGTCTCGCCTTTTATGAGGCCTATGCGCTGTATCAGGCGGCCGCGATCCAGATGTGCGCGGTGCGCGCCTTCGAGGTCGATCGTTTCAACGACATGCGGCTTGCGGTGATGGCAAGCCAGATGCCCTCGATCGTGCGGGCCTTCGAGCGCGCATTGGAGGCCGCGGCATGAGTGCATCCTTCGAGCGGTTGATCGACGGCATCATCGATGCGCTGCAAAGCCATGTCGTGCCGAACAGCAGCGATGATTTCGTCCGCGGTCAGGTGTTCTCCGCGATCTACGCGCTAAACAGCATGAAGCTCGCCGCCGACTGGAAGACCGCGCCGCTGCTCGAGCAGGTGCGCCTGCAGGACGATGCATTCGTGGCAGTCAAGCGATTGGCTGACGGCATGCCGCATCCGGAGATTCCAGCGACGCCCCGCGTCCGGGGCGACATGTCCGACGCTGCCGCGATCGAGGCGCTGCGCGACGATGGCGACCGCCGGCTCGGCCAGCTTCTGCTCTGGGCGACCGGCGAGGGCGCGCGTGTGGCCAATCGCAATGCCGCGACCGAGATCGAACGCCTGCTGCGGCGGGCGACCTGCGACCAGCTGAAGATCGAGCTCGCGACAACGCCGAAGTCGATGCTGCAGCAGATCGCAGGCGGCGAACGCGACGGTGGCGCGGCGCAGGACTGAGTCCGTCGCATCGTCGGCTACCCGGAATTGCATCTTTGCGCAGTGTTCCGGGAATCATTGGTGGCGCCGGGAAAGAAGCTTGCCGGCCCGCGGTGCCCGTGCTATTAATTCACCGAACGGTCGTTCGGATTATTATTGACCGTCGACGAAAACGTCGGCGGCAGGCGATCGGTGAGGGAGACGGAACGATGAACATGATGACCGGCGCCTCGCCATGGGAACGGTTGATCCGGCCCGACCGGGTGCACGGATCGCTTTATACCGATCCCGAGATCTTCGAGGCCGAGCTGAAGAACATCTGGTACCGGACCTGGGTCTATGTCGGGCACGAGAGCGAGGTGCCGAACGCCAACGACTACGTCGTCAAGTCGATCGGCCCGCAATCCGTGATCATGACGCGCGACGAGCAGGGCAAGGTCAATCTGCTGCTCAATCGCTGCTCGCATCGCGGCAACCAGGTCTGCTCCTATGAGCGCGGCAATGCGCGCTCATTCACCTGTCCGTTCCATTCCTGGACCTTCGCCAATGACGGCCGCCTGGTCGGCTATGCCTTCCCGGACGGATATGAAGGGCAGGACAAGTCGCAGCTCGCGCTCGGTCGGGTGACGCGCGTCGCCTCCTATCGCGGCTTCGTGTTCGGCTCGTTCGCAGCCGACGGCCCGACGCTGAAGGAGCATCTCGGCGGCGCGGCCGAGACCATCGATCGCCTGGTGCGCACCTCGCCGGAGGGCGAGGTCGAGATCACGGCGGGCTTTCTCAAGCATCGCGTCAAGGCGAACTGGAAGTTCATCCTGGAGAACGAGTGCGACGGCTATCACCCGGCGTTCGTGCACACCTCGATCTTCGGCGTCGCCGACAGCATGATCGGCAAGCTCTATGGCGGCGCCTCGACCGCGCTGACGCGCGACTACGGCAACGGCCATACCGAGATCGACCTGCGGCCGGAGTTTCGCAAGCGCGATGCGCCGATGAGCTGGTTCGGCACCAGCGAGGAACGGCTGCCGGACTACACGGCGCGCATGAAGGCCGCCCATGGCGACACCGCGGCGCGTGAGATCATGATCGACGGCACGCCGCATGTGATGATCTTCCCGAACCTGTTCATCGCCGAGATCCAGATGTTCGTGATCCAGCCGCTCGGCGTCGACGACAGCGTGCAGCACGTCACCGCGTTGCAGTTCAAGGGCGCGCCCGATCTGAACCGTAGGCTGCGCCAGCAGACCATGGGCTCGGTCGGCCCGGCCGGCTTCCTGCTGGCGGACGATTCCGAAATGTACGAGCGCTGCCATCGCGGCGTGCTGGCGCGCAATCCGGAATGGATCTTCCTCGGCCGCGGCGAGAAGCGCCAGCGGCAGGACGAGCTCGGCTTCACGGTCGGGCACGTCACCGATGAGGTGCCGTCGCGCGGCATCTGGACCCATTATCGCAAGCTGATGGAGCCGAACTGATGCTGTCGCGCGAGAGCAGCGCCACGTTGATGAGTGCCATCACCGCCTTCCTCTATCGCGAGGCGCGGTTGCAGGACGAGCATCAATACGAGGCCTGGGAAAAGCTCTGGACCGACGACGGTGTCTATTGGGTGCCGGCCAACGGCGCCGACATCGATCCGGAACGGCAGATGTCGATCATCTACGACAACCGCTCGCGGATCGCGCTGCGGGTCCGGCAGCTGATGACCGGCAAGCACTTCACCCAGACGCCGCAGTCGAACCTGCGCCGGCTGATCTCCAACATCGAATTGATGGACGAGCAGCCTGACGACGGCGACATGGCGGTCGCCAGCAACAGTCTCATTTTCGAGTCGAGCCTGCGCGACGACACGCTGTGGGCGGCGCGCAATGAATACCGGCTGCGCCATGTCGATGGCGAATTGCGGATGGCCGCCAAGAAGGTCATCCTCGTCAACAACGACAAGGCGATCTACACGCTGTCATTCCTGGTCTAGGAAAGGTCTCGCCATGATCGACAAGGGCCCCGTCCTGCTCGACATCACCGACGGCATCGCGCGGCTGCGGCTCAACCGCCCTGATGCGGCCAACGGCATGAGCGCCGAGCTGCTCCGCGCCCTGTGCGACGCCATCATGGTCTGTCATGGTCATCCGGATCTGCGCGTCGTGCTGCTGAGCGGCGAGGGTACGAATTTCTGCGCCGGCGGCGATGTCCGCGCCTTTGCCTCCAAGGGCGAGAAGTTGCCGGACTATATCCGGCAGGCCACCGCCTATCTGCAGAATGCGGTGACTGGGCTGCTGCGGCTGGAGGCGCCGGTCATATCATCGGTGCAGGGCTTTGCGGCCGGCGGCGGCGGCTTCGGTCTGGTCTGCGCCTCCGACATCGTGATCGCGGCGGAATCGGCAAAATTCCTCGCCGGTGCGACGCGGGTGGCGATGGCGCCGGATGCCGGCGTCTCCGTCACGCTGTCGCGGCTGGTCGGCCTGCGGCGGGCGATGTCGATCCTGCTGACCAATCCGGTAATCCCGGCGGCCGAAGCGTTGCAGATGGGCATCGTCACCAAGGTCGTGCCCGATGCCGAGCTTGCCGAGGCATCGCTCGCGCTGGCGCGCGAGCTTGCGGCCGGCGCGCCAAAGGCGCTGGCGGCGACCAAGCGTCTGGTCTGGGCCGGCACCGGGACCAGCATCGAGCAGTGCCTGTCGGAAGAGGCGCGCACTGTCGCCGAACTCTCGGGGATGGCCGATGCACGCGAAGGACTCGCCGCGGTGATCGAGCGGCGCCAGCCTGTATTCACGGGGCGCTGAGGTGGCGACCTTGCCATTCGGACGTCTCGATGGCCGCCGCGCCTTCGTTTCCGGCGGCGCGCGGGGCATCGGCGCCGCGATTGTTCGCAGTTTTGCCGGCGCAGGCGCCAGGGTCGTGATCGCCGATCTCGACGTCGCCGCGGCCTCGGAGCTGGCGCGCGAGACGGGTGCAGCGGTCGCAGGTCTCGACGTCAGCGATGCCACGGCCGTGCAAGCCGTGATGGCGCAGGATGGCCCATTCGACATTGTCGTCAACAATGCCGGCGTCGATCAGCACGCTTTCTTCACCGATACCACGGCGGAGGATTGGGCGCGGCTGATCGCGGTCAATCTCACCTCGGTCTTGGCTTGCACCCACGCCGCGCTGCCGGCGATGCAGGCGGCGCGCTTTGGCCGCATCATCAACGTCACCTCGGAAGCGGCGCGGCTCGGCTCAAAAGGCGGTGCGGTCTACTCCGCGGCCAAGGGCGGCGTGATCTCGTTCACCCGGAGCATCGCGCGGGAAAATGCACGCTATGGCATTACCGCGAACGCGATCGCGCCGGGACCGATACGCACGCCGATGCTGGAGCAGGCGGTGGCAAAAGGCGGCGACAGGATCCTGCAGGCAATGACCGGTGCAACGCTGCTCGGCCGCCTCGGCGAGCCGGAGGAGGTCGCGGCTGCCGCGCTGTTCCTGGCTTCCGACCAGGCCGCCTATATCACCGGCGAGACGCTCGGCGTTTCCGGCGGCATGGGCATCGGCGGCTGAAATGGGCAGCGCGGACGACGATATCGCAATCACGCCGGTCGATCGCGCGATCGAGCGTTTGCGCGCGATCTATCGCGGCTGGACCCGTGATACGACCGTGGCGCAGATGCGCAGCGATTGGGACTTGGCTTTTGCCGGCTGCTCGGTGCCGGTGGCGCGCGAGCCCGTTTCCGCCGGCGGGGTCGACGGCGAATGGCTCGTGCCGTCGGATGCTCCGCGCAACAAAGCGGTCCTCTATTTTCACGGCGGCGGCTTCCGCATCGGCTCGATCGCCTCGCATCGCGACCTGGCCGCGCGGATCGCGGATGCATCCGGCTGCCAAGTGCTTTCGATCAACTATCGCCTGGCGCCGGAGCACCGGTTTCCGGCGGCGCTCGAGGATGCGCTGATTGCCTATCAGTATCTGCGCGACCAGGGGCTGGATCCGGCGGATATCGCCTTCGCCGGGGATTCGGCCGGCGGCAATGTTGTGCTGTGCACGATGCTGGCGGCGCGCGATCGCGGCCTGCCGCTGCCCGCCGCCGGCGCGCTGATGTCACCCTGGACCGATCTCACCGCGAGCGGCGCGAGCTATCAGAGCCGGGCCGAGGCCGATCCGATCCACCAGCGCGCGATGATCCTGGCGCTGGCGAAGAACTATCTCGGCAAAGACGGCGATGTCAGCGATCCCTTCGCCTCGCCGCTTTTTGCCGATCTCACCGGTCTGCCGCCGCTGCTGGTGCAGGTCGGCGACCGTGAGACCGTGCGCGACGATGCGACGAAACTGGCCGCACGGGCGAAGGCTGCCGGAGTCGACGTCGCGCTGCAGGTGTGGGACGGCATGATCCACGTCTTCCAGATGTTCCCGGAGATTCCGCAGGCGCGAGAGGCGATCGCATCGCTGGCAGCTTTTTTGCGCAACCATCTTCACATAGGCCATGAGAGAGCGCCACAATGAACGTCATGACGTCGGATCCGCGCCAGCTCACTGAGACCGAGTTCCACTTTTCGGAGCAGCCCAATCTGCCCGAGGAGCTGCGCATGCTGCGCGAGCAGGTGCGCCGCTTTGTCGAGAAGGAAGTGGTGCCGCATGCCGAGGCGTGGGAGCGCGACGGCAAGATCCCGCGCGAGATCTATCGCCGCATGGGCGCGCTCGGCTTCCTCGGCATGCGCCATGCGGCCGAATATGGCGGCACCGACATGGGGCCGCTGGCCTCGATGGTGTTCGCCGAGGAGCTGGGGCGCTCCAGCTTCGGCGGCTTCACCTCGTCGATCCTCGTGCATACCGACATGTCGGCGGTGCACATCTCCTTGCGCGGCACGCCGGAACAGAAGCAGAAATATTTGCCGGCGATCATCCGCGGCGAGACGGTCTGCTCGATCGCGGTGACCGAGCCCGATGCGGGCTCCGACGTTGCAGGCCTGAAGACGCGGGCGCGGCGCGACGGCGATTTTTGGGTGATCAACGGCGCAAAGATGTTCATCACCAACGCGGTCTATGGCGACATCCTGATCGTCGCCGCGCGGACCGATCCGCATGCCAAGGGCAGCCGCGGCATCTCGCTGTTCATCGTCGAGCGCAACACGCCGGGCATTTCGGCAACCAAACTCGACAAGCATGGCTGGCTCTGCTCGGACACCGCCGAACTCGCGTTCCAGGACGTGCGCGTGCCGGCGGAGAACCTGCTCGGCGAGGAGAACAAGGGCTTCTATGGCATCATGGAGACCTTCCAGAACGAGCGCATCTGCATCGGCGGCATCTGCGCGGGGGAATCCGCCAAGGCGATCGAGCTGACGACGAATTATGTGAAGACGCGGCAGGCGTTCGGCGGCCCGCTCTGGAACCAGCAGGGCGTGCGGCTGAAGCTCGCCCAGCTTGCCGCGAAGGCGGCGGCGGCGCGGGCGCTGGCCTATCAGGCCGCCGAGCTCGCGGCGGCCGGACAGGATTGCCTGCGTGAGGTCTCGATGGTGAAGGCGCTGTCGCCCGAGGTGCTGCATGAGGTCGTGCATGGCTGTCTGCAATTGCACGGCGGCTCAGGCTTCATGCGCGGCACCCCGATCGAGCGCATGGTGCGCGACGCCCGCGTGCTGACGATCGGCGGCGGTGCCACCGAGGTGATGCTGGAAGAAGTGGCGAAGCGGATGTGAACGCCTCGCCTGGAGCGGAAGCTGTCGGCGCAGCCTTGTCCGCTCTTGCGATCGGTATCCTAGAGAGTGCGCGCGTGCGCAACCGGGCTTGAATTCTTGTGATCTCCGGCTATGTGATTGCGGCAGGGACTGGAGACGGCAATGACATGCAGCCGGATACGGCCAGCGCGCGTCGACGAAGCCGAGGAACTGACCCAGATCGCGGTGCGCGCGACGATGCGCAGTGGTTATGACGACGCGGCCGTCGCTCGGTTCATGCCGGGACTGAAGGTCAATCCTGCGCTGATCGCGGCCGGACTGGTCTTTGTGGCCGAGGACGAGCAGGGCAGTCAGCGAGGCTACACGGCCTTGAGACCTACGGGCATGGGCGGCCTCATTCTGCTCGAAGGCATTTTTGTCGATCCGACATGCGCGCGGAGCGGCTTGGTACGCGGCTTTTCGAGACCGCAGTACAACTGTCGAGAAAGATGGCAGGAAGTGTCATCCTGATTTATTCGAGCCCACGCGCAGTGGAATTCTACGACCGTCTCGGCGCCATCAAGATCGGCATGACGCCCTTCGTATTTTCGCCCGAGATTCAATTGTCCATGTTCGCGTTTACGATACCTGCCTCTTAGCCTGAAGGCCGGACCTGGCCGACCGTTTGCGATATGATCCCCGGCTTCAGCCGCCAATCCTCGCCGAAATCCGCGAGCGGATGGAAGAATAGCGGCTCGGTGGTCTCGAGCTGCCGCAGCCGCTCGGCGTAGTCGTCGAGATAGCGGTGCCGTGTGGCCTCGTCGACGAAATTCACCGAATACGACACAAACGGCGGCAGCACCCTGCAGCCGGCATAGGCCAGCATGCCGTTCTGGATCGGCCACAGCACCACATCGAGCGCGCCGACCAGCCCGTCGGGTGCGCACATGCCGGGATAGGCGGCGGTCGAGGTCACGACCATAGCGCGGCGGCCGTTGAGGCCGCCGGTGTCGTAGCGGCGGCCGCTGCCGTAAATTGCACCGTTGACGAACACGCGGTCGATCCAGCCTTTCATGATGGCGGGGACGGAGAACCACCACAGCGGAAACTGCAGGATCAAGAGGTCGCACCACAGCAGCTTCTCGATCTCGGCGGCGATATCGCCGCTGAGCGCCCCGTGCTGCAGATTGTATTTCTGCTCGCGGTCATATTGCAGGCGGTCGGGAAACCGCCGCGCGCCAAAGTCTTCGGCGGTCGCCACCGGGTTGAACCGCATGGCGTAGAGATCGGAGATCCTGACCGTATGCCCGAGCGCGGTCAGTTCCGCCACCGACCGCGCCAGCAGTGCAGCGTTGAACGACTGCGCCTCCTGATGGGCAAAGACGATCAGGACCTTCATCTTCTCACCGATTTGAAGCTCGACGTTGCCGCGACGGCGCTCTGCTCCCTCTCCCGCTTGCGGGGGAGGGCGGGGGTGGGGGTATCGCCACAAAGGACACTCTTTGTGTGGAGAGAGCCCCCACCCATATCGCATCTTCGATGCGTTCCACCTCCCCCGCGAGCGGGAGAGGTGGAACGAGTTTGCGGAAGCTGCTCACTGCACCGGCTTGAAGCTGAGCGTCGCGGCGTCGGCCTGCATGATCTGCAGCTTCTGGTTGGAGAAGCGCACGCCGGGGCCGAAGCTGATCGGCGCCATCACGCCGGTCTCGACGTTCCTGGTCTTCTCCAGCTCCGAGATGGTGCAGGCCCAGGTCGGCTGCTTACCGCAGCGCTCGATCGCCGCGATCAAGACCTTCGCGGCGGCATAGCCGGTCATGGTGTAGCGGTTGATGCCCTTGAACTCGGCCTCCGACACCAGCGGCTTGGCCTTCTCCAGGAACGCCTTGCCCGCCTCGCCGGCAAACGGCTCGACATAGTCGACCGCGTAGATGCCGTCGCCGGCCGGACCCATCAGCTTCAGCACCGGCTCGATGCGGCCGGGCCAGAAGATGCCGGTCACCGGCTTGATGTTCAATTTCTCGAGCTCCTTTGTCATCGCGATGTTCTCGGCGATGATACCGCCGGCCAGGAACACCTCGGCGCCGGAATCCTTCAGCTGCAGCATGTCGGACGAGAAGTCCTGCTGGCCCTTCTTGTAGTTGCCGCTGTAGACGACGTTCAGCTTCTTGGCCTTGACCACGGAATCGAAGCCGTCGCGCACGGTGATGCCGTAATCGTCGTCCTGGGTGATCAGGCCCCATTTCTTGCCGGGGTTCTTGTCGGCGAGGAAGTTGACGAGGTGGATGATGCCTTCCTCGTAGGATTGGCCGACCACGAACACGTTCTTGCGCGGCGGCTCCCACAGGAATTTGACCGGCGCGACGTCGATCACGGTCGGGATACCGGACTTCTCCAGCACCGGCATCACCGCGATCGACTGGCCCGAGCCGGAGATGCCGAGCACCGCAAAGACCTTGTCGACGTCGATCACCTTCTTGACGCCCTGGATGGTGCGCGCGGTGACGTAGCCGTCGTCCTCCAGCACATATTTGATCTTGCGGCCGTTGATGCCGCCGGCGGCATTGGCTTCGGCGATCGCGATCTTGTGGCCAATCGAGGCCGCGACACCGAGCAGCGCCGGCGGGCCGGTCAGCGGCTCGACGTCGCCGATCAGGATCTCGCTGTCGGTGATCCCGGGATCGGCGGCAGCAGCGGGCCCGACCGCAAGGCAGGCCGTGGAAAGCAGCAGCGAGACCACTGCCAGGTTTTTGATCATTGTCTCCTCCCCATGGTGTTGCGTCTTTTTTGTTAGTAGCGCAGCGGCCAGTGCACCCAGGCCCGCCTGATGTCGTGCCAGGCGCCGACCAGCCCCCTCGGCTGGAAGCGCAGGAACAGGATGATGACGAGGCCGTAGAGCATGCTCTTCAGCTCCTGCGCGCCGGTCGTGAAGGTCGCGTCCATCTGTGCGCTGAACACGCTGAAGACGATCCGTGTCGCCTCCGGCAGCAGCACGATCAGGATGGTGCCGAGCACCGCGCCGAGCGCCGAGCCGAGCCCACCGACGATCAGGATCGCCAGCGCCTCGATCGAGAGCAGGAACGGAAAGCCCTCGACGCTGACGAAGGAGAGGTAGATGCCGTACAGCGCGCCGGCGATGCCGGTGATGAACGCCGAGGTAATGAAGGCGAACAGCTTGTAGGCATGCAGGTTGATGCCCATGACGCGGGCCGCGGTGTCGTTGTCCCTGATCGCGACGAAGGCGCGGCCGACCCGGCTGCGGCGGATGTTGAGGGTGGCGAACAGCGTCAGCCCCGCGATGCCGAGGCAGAGATAGGTGAAGGCGGCATCGCTGTCGAAGCTGATGCCGAAGATCTCGGGCCGCTGCACCTGAATGCCGCGCGCGCCATTGGTGAGCCAACGCATCTCCAGGATTACGGTGTTGATGATGAAGGAGAAGGCGAGCGTGGTGATTGCGAGGTAAAGTCCCTTGAGCCGCAGCGACGGCGCGCCGACGATCAGGCTCGCCAGCGCCGGCACCACGCCGGCGCCGAGGAAACCGACCAGCGGCGGCATGTGGTATTTCGAGACCAGCACCGCATAGGCATAGGCGCCGGTGACGAGGAAACCGACATGGCCGAGCGAGATCAGACCAGTGTAGCCGGTCAGGATGTTGAGCCCGAGCGCGCCGGTGACCGTGATCAGGATGATCATCAGGAACGACAGCGCGTAGGAGTTCAGAACATAAGGCGCTGCGAGCAGCGCCAGCAGCAGCACGGCCGACCATAGCCACACCGGCGGGGAATCGATCAGCGCAACCAGTTCGCCGTAGCCCTGCTTGTAATCGCCGGTGCGCATCACACCCTCTCGATGTCGCGTTCGCCGAAGATGCCGAACGGGCGGATCATCAGCACGATGATGATCATGGCAAAGCCCGCGACCTCCTTCATGCCGGAGCCGATATAGCGGCCGGCCAGGTTTTCGGTGATCCCGATCAGCAGGCCGCCGAGGCCGGAGCCGAGCACGGCGTCGAGGCCGCCCAGGATGGTGGCCGGAAACGCCTTCAGCCCGAGCTGAAACATCGCCGGCGATAGATCATAAGACAGCGCGAAGAACACGCCGCCGATGCCGGCGATCACGGAGGAGGCGGCCCAGGCCAGCGCATGAACTCTTGTTGCGCTGATGCCCATCAGCAGCGCGGTGCGGTCGTCGGCTGCGACCGCCCGCATCGCGACCCCGACCTTGCTGTAGCGGAAGAACGCCCAGATCGCGGCAAGCAGCAGAAGCAGCGTCGCGATCACGGCAATCTGCCCGGTGCGCACGCCGATGCCGCCGAGATGCACGATGCCGCGGCCCATGCCGATATCGAGGCCGTGCGGGTAGGCGTCCCAGATGAAGTTGATGGCGGAGCGCAGGATCACGGCGAGCCCGATCGTCACCATCACGGTCGCGAATACCGGCTCGCCCAGCATCGGCCGCATCACGAGCCGC
>NZ_JADFUD010000051.1:0-54855 GCF_054820065.1 Bradyrhizobium sp. UFLA06-06 | reverse complement strand
TCGCCCGGCTTGCGGTTGAAGGAGATGCAGATTGCGACGAGAATTGCAGAGGAAATTGCAGAATGAGAATCTCGACCGCGCAAAGGCATTGGTGTGCGCAGCAATGTTCGCAGCGCAAAAGAGAAGCGCGCTTGGATAATGGTACTGCTTCGTCTGAATCGGTAGCGACCGCAGGTTGGATACAGCGACCTTTCGGGACTACCGGGTCTTTAGCCCGAAGCACTGCGCCGGACCGCTTCCCCCACGCGCACGCGCGAACTAGCGGGAGGTCTCCGCAACGGTTGAGCGCTTTGTCTGCGCTACCCCGGAGACCCAGCGGTCGCAGTAAAGCGCGTAGCAGTCATGACCGCAGAACGACAGCCCGGTGCTGAATTCCTTGAGATAGCTCGCGCCGATTGGTTCACAACAAAGCATACATAGGGTCCTCGGGCGCAGCGTCACGCCATTCACCAGAATGAACCTCATGTGGCGCCTTTCAATGCGAAGAAACGATCTCACTGGCAATCGCCCACCCCAATTCAGCCGACCAGGAACCAACGAAGCGTCTTGCAGACGGCTCCAGCATTTCTCTAAACCGGTCAATGCGCTTCGCTGGTGCCTGCGCATGGTTCGTGCAACGGCCGTGCCAGACCGTCGAATTCTTCCGACCGTCGTTTCCTAAGCGAAGTGATCACCGGCGATCCTGGATACCGTGTCCCTCGACTTGAGAGCGTCCGGGACGCAAATTGCGACAAAGATGCAAATTGAGACTCTCTGCGACCTGTAGTTGGGATTCCCCGGGCCCGGCGTTTGCAATGCAACATGGGCAGTATATCCGGGATGCTTGGAGTGAATTTGGATCGACTGGCTGCTTCCCGCTGATCTCAAGAAAGCGCTTCGATAAGGTTTCTTCAAAGTCATCTCCGGCGAGCGCAATCGAAAGCGAATTTATTCGCAATGCCAGGCTTACAGGCGCATGAAATCCACCACGAGCAAATGCTCGCGGTGGACCAGGTTGGGGTTCACGGAATTAGAACTGCACGTCCATGAATCTTCCCGGCATTGAGATCATGCAAGGCCTTGTTTGCATCCGCGAGACGATACTCAGCGGTTGCTAACTCAACCAGACCGCGGTCTGCGAGCGCCATCAATTCCGTCAGCTCGGCCCATGTGCCGACGAGATTGCCGATAATGTTCTTCTCTGTAATCACCATGTCGACGGTCGGGATGCGGATATCCTCGCCGTAGCCAACAACGTAGTAGCTGCCCATCGAACGGGTCATCGCCAGCCCCTTGGATGTCGTGCCCTTTTCTCCGACGAAATCGATCACCGCCTCCGCGCCGTTTCCGGCGGTCAGAGCCAGAACGGCAGCCACCTCGTTGCCGTCGGCCGCTACCAGGTGATCGGCGCCCGACTTTTCAGCCAGCTTCAGCGAAGCTTCGGACTTATCGACCACAATAATATCGGCGGCGCACATTGCTTTGAGGCACTGGATTGCGATGTGACCCAATCCACCTGCACCGATCACGACGCAGAACTCACCTGGCAAAAGGTGACGCGTGGCTTTCTTGACCGCGCGATAAGCTGTGAGGCCAGCATCCGCGTAAGGCGCCACCTCCTTGGGCGCTAGCGTCCGTGGCAGCGGCACGATATTCCGTTCCGAGGTGCATAGGAATTCTGCATAACCGCCGTTGCAATCCAGACCCGGAAATGTGCCGGGACCATGCATGTCGAAGCCGCGCCGACAGGCGAGACACGTCCCTCCAGTGATCTTCGGATGAACGATGACGGGATCTCCCTTTTTCAGTCCCTCGACCTCCTTGCCGACCTCCTCGACCCAACCTGCATTTTCGTGACCCATGATGATGGGGAGGAGCTTGTCGCCGGACGGATCCATGTGCGGCTTCCAGACACCTTCGATGATGTGGAGGTCGGTCCTGCATACGCCCGCGCCACCGATGCGGACGATGACGTCGGTCGATTTCGTCAGTTTGGGATCAGGTACGTTTTCTTCGATGACCCAACGGTCGTTGGACAGCTTCTCGTCATACGCTTTCAATACTTGGGCTCTCATGGTCTCCTCCGTCTGCCCAGCGAACCTTGTGCTCGCCGTCGCGGGGGGCGCCTCAGCATTTTTCGTGCCAGCGCGATTGCTGTTGCAGCGCGATGCGGGACGTGCTGGAGCCCATCATTGGCCACACTCAACCCTCATCTTGTGGAGGCCGCCGCACGAAGGCGCCTGCTCCGGGTTCGCTGACTGCGCCAGTAACGACATCAGCGAACCGCGCGATCGAGATCGAACGAAAACGAAACAAAATCAACGAAGCAGATCGATATTCAGCCGCTCATGGTTGCAGGTTCGAGTCCTGCCATCTCTCCGGTGACCTGCGAAATAATTCTCGGCGGATGCAGGTGAGTCGTTAGCAAATCAGCAAGCAGATCCGCGCGGGCTTATCCGAGGGACGGGACCGTTGGGGGAAGCACGGTCACGTTTCGGAGGAGCTGGCGCGCCGGCCCTGAGCGTCGGCTCCTCTTTTGGACCTTGTGTGAGTTAGGCAACAGCCGTTACTCCGCGTGCCTGCTAAGGAGATGATGCGGGGAATTTCAGGGCCCTAGCGCTGGGAATGACGGGGCGCCGCCGGGACAAACCATTTCGGGACCGGCGGCGTAATTTTTGAGGTTTACCAGGCTAATGCGTGAGAGGCGTCTCGATATGACTGGCGACAAGATTGCTACAAAGGCCGTGCTATTCGCGCTGGCCATCGGCATTGCCGTATGGGCAACCATGGGGGCGCCCGAGCCAGGCACAACTTCGCCGATGCACGTTGCCAGCAGGCCGTAAGAGCCCCTACAGGGCTTGGGAGATGGCGCTGTCGCTTTAGGTCGGCGTCATTCGAGCGGTAGAGAAAGCGCCGGCAGCGGCTTATTGCCCTGCTCGCAACCTGTTCGTCCCTTGAGCGGTAGAACCGGCGTTGAGGCATCCGGGGCAGTCCGGCCCATAAAATGGATCAGATTAGCGCCCGATGACCACTCCACATAACTAACAGCCGAAAAGGCGACCACTCCCACGACGAGAATACTGAGCACTGAAGCGGCGGCTGCTGACGGCAAGCTTTGGCTGCTCAAAAACGGCATCACGATTCTCCGACACCGAGTCGCCACCCATCCTTGCGTTATGCCAGCTCGCGATGATCGAGTGTGAACGGCCTCACATTTCACGGGCACTTGATGTCGAGACTGGGCCCGACGCCGGTCCACGGCCGGCGGGCCAATTTTCGTTGATTCAGATCCAGGCCGCGGCCCAGTCGGGCAAACGATCCGGAAGCGGCTTGTCGAGCAGGCCGGCGACAAGCACGCCGAAGGCTGCGCCTTCGATGGCCCCTTCAGTGAACTCGACGTTTTCCGTCCTATTCGAAATGGAGGACCGCTGAGGCCGTCGCCCGCATCCCCTCGATAGTCGTGGGGCGCATTGTGATCAAGCGAGCGAAAATCATTCGCAGCCGATCCATGGCGCCCTCAAAGGCTTCTGCGGCCGCGGTATCGTCAACACCCATCTGGTAAAGCCGGAGAGTCTCCTCGCTGGCGGCATCGCGGAGGCACGATATTTCCACGAAGCGGCTCGATCAGTTCGGCTCGAGATATTTGGGCGGCAAGGGTGACGCCCGTCCGTGTTCTCCACCGCAAAAAGCCCGGACCGAACGGGAGCACCGGTAGGTAATTAGCCCCTTGCACTCGACTCCTAGTTGATTCAGAGTTCCCGAAGGGGATCACCGGGAGCTAGACGATGACAACGATCGGCACCGTGACTTTTCTCGTACTGGTCGGAATTCCGATCGCTTTGATCATTGGCGCCCGTTTCAACGCACGCGCAGCCTATCGGAAGCAAATGACCGATAACGCTATGCGTTCGATGGGAAACTAGCGCCTTGTTCCCATCCTTGGCGGCTCGTCAGCCGACCGAATGTTCGAGCCGCGCTTGCCGCAAACCGTGCAGACGAACCGCGCCTCGACATCGGAAATGCGCACCTGATCAGGCCACCTCGAGGCATCCATTTGGACGTTGTGCGAGCACCCGTAGTCCTTGCTGAAGACGATGATCCGCGTTGCGCCGGTTTCGCGCATTTCGCCGAACGTGATCTTGGTGGGATAATCGTTCTTCATGCGCAGGATTACAGCGCTCGTTGGCGCGACCTTCAATCCCACGAGAGCTAGCGGTTCAGTGCCAGCTTCGACCCAAGAAGTCGGTCAAGCCCAGAGCCCACCCACCTTAGCGCGGACTCGCTCTCACGGTATCGGCTTCAGAGCCGGACGATGCGGATCGATCGTATAGGGAGGAAGGCCTAAAGCTAGACGTCACGGTAAAGACGAAATGAACTCGCGGCACGGCTCACAGATAAAGCCCTTTTCGGATCGCACCGTCATTGGCTTGCAGCATTGTGGGCATTTCATACCGCGGCAACGCTGCTGCCAACTGCACGTTCCTACAGCGATAGTCTATTCGCTCGACGAGAAACGGGCCCAGCGAGGGGTTACGCGCTGAGGCCAAGTCGTCATGTCATCACGAGAGGTAGGACGCTCAGCCGATCAGCAGCCAACTTACGCTGACGATGAGCGCCACGAACGACATTTCAGCGAAGCTGAGAAAGCCGTATTCAACACCATTCATGTGATCGAAACTGAACATGCTCGCAGGATCGCCGGGAAGCGTCATTCCCGCATTTAGATATGGATGTCAGTGAGGGTGCCCCAAAGAAACGGCCCCAGCACCCTTGGAGGCAGTGCTGAGGCCGTTCCTCATTCCCATTGCTTGCCGAGCCGCCGCTATCGGTAATCGGGCTGGCCCCTCTGGGCCTCAAAAAGTTGTCCTTAATGAAACCGCCCTGCCCAGTGCGGGGATGATCGAACCAAAGCGTAAGCCAGTCAATTAACTTGCGTGAATCAAAGGTAAACAAATCGTCCGGATGCTTAACGGACGGGTGTCGATCCCCGCTCGGTAGGACTACTGAGTTGGCATGCCTAATAGTTCTGCCCTTAGCAATTCTAATGGTCCGCCAACCGTTCTCCCTCCACAGCGGAACTGTTACAGGCGTTCTCCGTGGGTGAACGTAGTTCCGAGGTTGAACCGATCCGCACTTCCCACATCTACTAGGAATGGAGCTGGATCGGGAAAAAATGGTAATCGAACGGAAGCTGGCGCGCTGCCGTCAGTTAGCAGAACAATTCGCTGATGGCCCGACTGCCAACCAGATCCGCGAGCTACAGGCTGAACTGCAGGAAAGCCTACGTGTGCTAGATGAGTGCACCCGACGGCAAGACCGCCTCAGTTTGCCGTGGCACAAATTGCACTAGCGGCCATCAGGCATTCAGGAATAGGTTTTCAACCCCAACCGCAGGGGTTGTGTCATGGGCAGTGACCTACTTGAAAGAGTTTTCATTGTAATCCTTGGTCTGACTCCGCTTGCCATCATCGGTGTTGCAATGTTCGCGCCGTGACGACGCCGATGCTGAGCCCGCGTGAAAAGAAACTCCTGAGGCGCATGGCTCTCGGGCGGCGTGATACTCAGATCGCCACGCAGATCGGCGGGACAGAAGCGCAGATATCGGTCCAGCGCCTTCGCTTACTCAGGAAGCTCCAAATCCACTCTCAAGCTCAGATCGTGGATGCGGCGGAAAGATTGACTAGTTGGCCTACAGTAGTCTTTCGCAAACCTGGCTCGGTGCATCGGGCCCGGTAGATGGCCCCAGCAACGGCCCCCATGCCCCCAAAGTTGCTGGGGCCGCTCAATCGTAAGGCCGCCTCACGGACGGCGGGAAGAAGTTCACGAGCCCGGATGAGGGAGACGTAAACAGATGGGTTCTCAATCAGGTGCTGGCACCAAATCCTTTCGTTCGTAATCTCACGTCAATGATGTATCTGTCCCAAGTCACCGGCCTCTCCAGGATCAACTATCCACACAGCCAGTTTATGAAGCGCATAAATTTCGACGCGCTGGGAAGACCCGAAAAGCCATTCATATTCCACAACGCCTGGAATCTCGATGAGCATAAACTCGCGTTGTTTTCCAACCGCCCAATGCCCAAGAAGGTCGATGAGAACAAGAAGGTCGATGGGAAAGAGTACAAAGTGCCTATCAGCGCATCCAGCTTATGTGCGTGTTCAGCCCTTCCCGTCGTCGAAGAAACCGTAGAGATCGACGGAGTTACCTACTGCGAAGGAGCACTGGTCGATACGGTCAACTTCGAGAGCTTGCTCCAGGAGCGTCATAAGCCAGGCGATGAGCTGGACGAGATATGAGTGAGCTTGATCGTCGATTCAAAGCAAGTCCGCAAACCGGAAAACCTTCACGATCCTTCGGAAAGCGATGAGGCGGGATGGCGAGAGGTAAAACAAGCATATCACGAATGTCGAAGGCGGGTTGCGTAACGGCAAGGTAAAGCAGCCTTGAGGCCGACCTGCTGAGCCAAGCTCCAATATCCGCAGTCCAGGCGGAATTATTGCAGTCGGTCGAGTAATGCCTTTGCCTGCTTCAGATCCTGCGTTTCAAGACCCTCGACGAACCAGCCGTAGATGGGCACGAGCAGGTCGAGCGCTTCGCTGGTTCTGCCCTGATCGATCCACAAGTTGGCGAGGTCTACTGATACTCGAAGTTCAAGGGCCTTCGCGCGTTGGCTTTTTGCAGTTGTCAATGCGTGATCGAGCAGTGATCGTGCATCGGTGCTGGCCTCCGGTGCATCGCGGACGAGCAATACGCGCGCTTTCAATCGATACAGCTCGGCCTCAAATATCCGTTCGCTATTGCGGCCGGTTGTAGCGAGACCCTGCTCAATCAGTTCAAGCGCGGCTTCGCTTTGATGGCTCGACAACAAAGCGGCACTCAGGAGCACATACAGTGCTGTGATGCCAAGCTGATAGCCCGCGCCGCGATATTCGTTCATCGCCGTGCGGATTTCCTCGAGCGCAGCGGACGAAGGATCAAGGAAGGTGGCGCTTATCCCCCGGATGGCGCGAGCCAATCCTCGCCACTGCCGGAATCCGAGCTCTTCCGACAAGGCGAGACAACGATCGGCATAGCGGTGTGCCTTTCGGAAGTCACCCCGAAGAGCGTGGAGAATGGATGCATAATAGCATCCATAGGCCTGCGAATGCGGATGACTGATGACGTCGGCACGCTGAAGGGCGGCATTTACACGCGCGAGTGCCGTATCAGCACGGCCCTGCAGCCAGAGCGCCCATGACATCAGAGCCAGGTCGGCCACACCCGCATCCTGGCCGGCAGCACGCGCCGCCAATCTGTCATGCTCGCTGCTCGCTTCGAACGCTTCGAAGGCCCGTTCGATCACCTCCTGGGCACCTACGAGATTTCCCATGAAAAGGCGTATCATCCCTTGCCCACGCATCGCGTTGAGCAACGTTGGTCGATCGCCCCGACCCTCCGCAAGATCGAGCAACACCGAGATCATTTCCTCGGCGACCGGCAACTCGCCACGAATGACGCTCGCGGTGGTCAACCAAAACATGATTTGTAGTCGCTCGGGGGGATCTCCGAGCCGCTGGCACAGCTCGCGCGCTCGCGCAAAGGTCGCCACCGCCTGGGGCGAGGCCGGCCCCTGGGTGGCAATGAGGCAGGGCCCGAGCTCGTACTGGAAATCAAGCTCCAGCCGGTCCTTAAGTGCACCGTCGGCCAAATGGGCCGAGACCTCAATGCCTTTGCGCAAGTGTGCGATCGCTTCGAGGTTGGCGGAGCGCATGGCCGCTTTCTTGCCTGCCTGGAGCCAATATTCTCCCGCCTTTTCGAACAATCCCGCCTCGGTAAGGTGGAGTGCGAGAGTCTCGGGTTGAGACTCCACAATTTCCGGGAATCGTTGCTCGAAAGCGTTGGCGACGGCGGCATGCAGCGCTGCGCGTCGGCTCTTCAGAAGTCCCGCTTCGGCAGCGTCCCGCACGAGCGCATGCTTGAAGGTGTAGACCGCCCGGGGTATCTCGCCTCGGCAGAATATCAACTCCGCCTGAACCAACTGGGCAAGCGCCTCCTCAAGCCGTTGCCTTGGCAGCTTGGCGACCACGCTCAGCAGTTCGTACGAGAACTCGCGTCCCACAACGGCGCCGATCTGAGCAACTTCCTTCACGGGGGCCAATCGGTCGAGCCTAGCCATCAGCGATGCGTTCAATGTCGTTGGAATCGCCATCGAGGGTAGCGGACCGCTGACCACGTAATGGTCGTCTCGCTCCTGCAGCAAGCCGGTTTCGAGCACCGCCTTGGTCAGTTCCTCGACGAACAGGGGCACGCCGTCGGTGCGAGCGAGGATTTGGTCCAAGACCTCCTCCGGGAGCGTCTTGCCTGCCGTGACGCGCTCGATCAAGGCCGCCCCGTTGCGCCGGTTCAGCCGTGTAAGCGAGACGGTCGTCACATGTGCATGACCAGGCCAGGGCGGCGTGAACTCTGGTCTCGCGGTGATGAGCAGCAGCACTCGGAGTCGTGGTACCTTTTCCAGTGTAATCGTGAGCAGCTCCATCGAAGTCGGGTCCGACCAATGGGCATCCTCAAAGATGATGAACACTGGCTGCCGCGCCGCCAACGCTTCGAGCTGAGCCGAGAATGCCGCCAACGTCATCTCCTTGCGTTTCTGCGGACTGAGCTCGGGCAGCTGGTAGCCGTCACTGACCGGCAGCGACAGAAGGTTTGCTAGGGCCGGCACCACACGATCTGCGTCGGCGCCGGACCGCAACAGCAGAGCTTCAAGCTTGGCAAACTTCTCCGGCGGCGCTTCGCCTCTTTCGAACCGGGCAGCACGTTCGAGATTGTCGATGAACGGATACAACGCACTGTTGGTATGGTGCGCCGAGCAGAAATGGCGGACCGTAATGTGTGGTTCGGCTTGGAGCCGCTCTTGAAGCGCCAGCGCGATGTGCGACTTACCGATACCTGGCTCTCCGGTTAGAACCACTACGCAACCTTCGCCCGAAGAGGCGTGCTGCCAGCGCCGCAACAGCAGCTCGATCTCCTCGTCTCGCCCGATTAAGGGTGTCAATCGAGTCCTGTGCTGAGCCTCAAAGCGGCTTTCGACTCCAGTCGTCCCGAGCACCTGCCAGGCAGGTATTGGCTCCGCCCATCCTTTCAGCGCGATGGAGCCAAGATCGCAGTATTCGAAATATCCTTCGGTGAGCTGGCGCGTACTCTCGGAGATCAGCACCGTACCGGGCTCGGCAAACTGCTGCAGACGAGCAGCCAGATTCGGTGTCTCACCGATCACCGCCTGCTCCTTGGCGGCGCCTTCGCCGATCAGATCGCCCACGACGACCATACCGGTAGCGATGCCAACGCGAACCTGCAGCTTGGTGCCGATATCTGTCTGCAGGTTGGCCACGGTATCGACCAGTGACAGCCCCGCCCGTGTCGCCTGCTCGGCATCGTCCTCGTGCGCCAGGGGGTAGCCGAAATAGGCAAGCACGCCATCCCCCATGTAGCGCGCGATAACGCCCTCGCTCCGGGCGATAACCTCAGCGATGCAGGCGTGATAGTCGCCGATTATCGAGCGCAAGTCCTCCGGGTCCAGCCGGGCCGAAAGTGCGGACGAGCCCACCAGATCGCAAAACATGACCGTGATTTGGCGCCGCTCGGCGCTGTCTCGCGGCGCTGGTTTGGCAGCCGCTTGGTCCGATTCAGCGACATCATCCTCAAGTTCCGCAATTGCGCGCAGCATCTTGCGCCGGTGCCCAAGCAGGACGCCGAGGTCCTTGAGGTCCTGCTCCGTGAGATCGCCGACGACCGAGAGGTCGATGGCATTCTCTGCGAAACGATCGGCGTACTCTCCCAAACCGATCGATGCCAGCCACTCTGCAATACCTGTCATGGTATACCTATGGCCAATAGGGATAAGAGTAGCACATCGCAGAGACCTGCGAAGGCACATCTGCAAATGGAAGCACCGATCGCGAGACTTCTCAGCCAGTTTAACACATTGGCTCCGGCGAAAGGTGGGCGCTGCCAAGCGATGCCATGAGGCCCCGATCGCGAGCGCCTTCGCGACCGTGCAATAGCCAACTCAACGTAAAGCCTCGTTTGGCGCGAAGCACAGCTATGAACAGAGATGCCTAGTTGCCCTCGTTCCAGATGTCGGTGGTCAGCTTCCAATCATCGCCGCTCTTCTCCCAAACCACGACATACTTTCCAGTCACATCCTTCGGTGTCGGTCCCTTGGTCTTGAGGGCGAACGTCCCAATCTCGCGCGCCGCGGATGGGCCAAGGGGCTTAACGTCAAGGGTTGCGAGCTTCGGATCGCCAACTTGTTCCGCCATGCTTTTCCACATTGCTTCGATGGCTGATCGGCCGTGCACCATCGCAGAACCTGGCGGGAATGCGGTCGCATCCGTGCTGTAGAGTGACGCAACTCCAGAGAAGTCGCCCTTGTTGAACAACTCAATCCATTTCGCATTGATGGCCTCGATCTCGGCTCTTTGAGCCAAAGCCGGTGCGGCAAACGAGATCACGAATGCAATCATCAAGGCTATGCTACGCATGATCATCTCCAAATATGTTCGATGCGAATGCAGGGCGGACGTTGACTTGACAAGAACCGGATGCGTTGAATGAGGCATCCCAGACCGGGTTCGGCGCGCCAGCAATTCCGGGGAATTACCGTCAGCAACATTGACTAACCAGCGCAACGCGCGCCTCACCGGCGACCTGAGCGGTTTTGATCCCAATGAGATTGCGAACGATCTGATGCGTGCTGGGCTCGAGCTGGTCGAGGATCTAGAAGAAAAGAAATGTGGGACCGCTACGCAAGAGGCAGCGCCACTATCCTTCAACCGCCGGCGCATAGCGCTGGCACGTTTGGGGCAGTCACAGCGCCTCACCAAGCGCTGATGTCGGCTTCGGGTCCAAAAACTGACGGTGTCCTACCAAGAGACGATTGCCGCCTATCGCTCGACAAGCAGACAGGTAGCTTAGCATTAAGTCCCTTTTCGCTATCGCTCAGACGTATCAAGTGGGCGCATCTCGTGCGTTATGGTAGCAAATGCTTCGCGCACCAATTCTCGAGCCGGATGCTCGGCCAATGTGAAGCCCATAGTGACGACGTATCGCATTAGGATTATGGTGCGCTCGGAGGGCGTTCGCATCTGCTGCAATTTCAGTTGCCCATCCCAACGATGAAGAGCCAAAGGTTCATATCAGCCTTGTAGGAGCGTTTCAGCTGCCATTGCCGCCCCGGACCCCACGTCCGGAACGTAATCAGCGACCGAAACAATCAACAAGAACAATGAAACTCGATTCTGATTGACCACCTTTATCGCTGTTTGTTCACCGGGGTTTCGGTGCAGGATAGCGACCGCGCCGATTGGGCCATGTGGCTCAAAGCGCTTGGTGTCGAAGATCTTCGAGCCGACCGTGGGCCGAGCTAATAGGATCGAAAACTAGCTCCGCGCGTTGATTAGTCAGCCCAAATGGGAGGTCAACAATGATTAAAGAGCGAGACCGACGGGCGCCGACGGCTGCGGAACGCGAAGCAAACAAGGCATTCAAAACTGTCAGGCCGAAGGATGCTATGACGGATTACGCCAAAGCGCAAAAAGCGGTCCATGATAATCGAGAGCGCCTAAAGGCCGAACGGCTGGCGCGGGAGGCAGAAGCGGCCGACCGCACAAAAGCAGGCTAAGCGTCCCATGCGGATGATCACGGACCAAAGTTTGTGGAGGGTGAAATGGCCCTGCACTTCCGCCGAGTCGATACTGAACTGGAGATATGGATCGCAAGCAGCGACGACTATTCATTCGTCATCAGCAACGAGAGCCGGAGTGGACCTGGATTGCATGGAGAGCCGGGCTTTGTTGCATCATATCGCCCCGACTTTCTGAATATGCCAGCGGCTCACGTATCCGGGTCTCCCTTCAGTTCGTTCGCTGAAGCCGAGCGGGCCTGCAATGCGTTCCTGGGTCGCCTCATCATTAAGGGATGACTACCGTTATCCGCCCTTCACCTTCGCGCGGCGGCAATGACGACGCGATCGGCGGGCTAGGAACGTGGACGCGTCTTCCGGAGTTGCCATTGGCGCAAATAAACAAGGGAGTGAAGCGCGATGGGACGAGGCGTCTTGCTTTGGCTTTGGGCGTGCCAATTCCCGTGATCATCCTGCTGTGGTTGTTCTTCGGGCACTGACTACGGCGTAATTGCCGGGCGACGTGCACCACGCAGTCTACCGGCGCAGATGCCTCGCCAGGCCCCTGTCAGGATTGGCGCTTACACTCCCCCCGCTTGGGCTGGTTGCGCATCTAACCTCGCTCGGAAGGCCTGTTCGCCTCGCCCATCGAACCGACCCCGCCTATCCATGTGCCGACGACCTCAAAGTTCGAATTAAAGGCGACAAGATCCGCGCAGTATCCGGGCGCGATCCGTCCAAGCTCGGACCCAAGGCCCAGAAATGCCGCGGGCGTCCGGGAAGCCATGATAAGAGCATCGACAAGGGAGATTCCGATGAGCGCAACAGCGTTGCGCACCGCCTCGATCATGGTGAGGTGAGCGCCCGCGAGCGTGCCATCCCGGTCAGTCAGGCGATTGTCGTGCAACGTGATCTCCCTTCCCTGTAGCAGGAATTGCCGGTCGCTCGTGCCCGCCAATGGCATGGCATCGGTAACCAGCATCAATCGATCGCGTCCCTTGCAGCGCAAGGCAACACGCAAGCAGGCGCGGTCAACGTGGATGCCGTCGCAGATGATCCCTGCAAACAACCGGTCATCTCCCAGCGCGGCGCCCACCAAGCCCGGCTCTCGGGCGGTTAACTGCGACATGGCATTGAACAGATGGGTCACCCCCGAGACACCGCGATCGACTGCCTGCCCGATTTCGGCTGCGGTGGCGTCGCTGTGGCCGGCCGCGATACGCAATCCAGCGCCGATCAATTCATCGATCATGGACGCGGGCACGCATTCCGGGGCCAAGGTCACCATGGAGCGACCGCGGTCCCCGAAGCTTTTGATGGTGGCGAGATCGCGCCGATCGGGCACGCGTATCTCGGCTTCCGGATGAATGCCCTTGCGAGACCTGTTGAGGGCCGGACCTTCCAGATGAAAGCCGAGCACGCCAGGAATTTCGAGGCACGCCTGAGCTGCTACAGCCAATCGTTCGATGACCTCGCTTCGATCGGTGATGAGGGTTGGCAAACAGCCCGTGGTGCCGGCCTTGCGGTGCGCCTCGACGATGCGGCGAACGCCGGCCTCCGATGGCTGGTCGTTGAGAAGAACGCCGCCGCCTCCGTTCACCTGAACATCGACAAATCCGGGTGCAAGGATCGCATCTCGGGGAAGGTGGATCGAGGCGCGCGCCTCCTCGGTAATGCCTTCGATCCGCCCCTGCGAGATCCTGACCAACCCCGGCCCGCGCATGTCGGCACCATCAAAGATGTGCTGCGCAGCAATCGAGAGAACCACGGAAGACCCAGCTTGGCCCATAAGTGCTAATCCGAGAATGCCAATCACGGGCTCGTGAGGCGAGTCCCGTGCTGTAAAGGTCCTTATATGTACACAACGGGATTCGGGGACCCGGAGCTAAATCCTTGCGTTAACTTCTCATGGAAACAAAAGGTACCACCTATCTCGACATCGATGGGGGCGGAACCCGCTGCCGCGCCCGGATCGAGGACGAAAATGGCAGGGTACTCGGTGAAGCGAGCTCGGGGCCTGCCACGACCCGGATTGGCTTCGACCGGGCCTGGCGGTCCATCATGGAGGCCACCGAAGCGGCGGCCGCACAGTCCGAACTGACGCACGAGGATTTCACGCGGATGCACGCCGGAATTGGCCTCGCCGGCATTGGTCGCCGGGGTGCGGAAGCGGCGCTCAAAGAGATCCCGCATCCCTTTGCCTCCGTTATCTTCATCAGCGATGGCCTGGCTGCCTGTCTCGGCGCCCATAGCGGCGCCGACGGGGCCATTGTGGTCACCGGCACGGGCTCCGTGGGTGTCGGCCTGATCGGTGGCCGCGAGATCCGTATCGCCGGTTACGGCTTCCCCGTCTCGGACGAAGGCAGCGGCGCCGACATTGGCCTGCAGGTCGTTCGACTGGCGCTGCGGGCCGCGGATCGCCGCGGCGAGCTGACACCATTGCTCGCAGAGGTGCTGGGCGCATTCGATCAAGATCCTTATCAGGCCGTGGCGTGGTCCGAAGAAGCCAGGGCCACCGACTACGCTGCGTTCGCGCCGACCGTGATGCGGCACGCCAATCAGGGCGATCCGGTCGGCCGCCGCATTGTCGAACACGCGGCCGATGCCATTGGCGATCTGCTTGATCTGTTCCTGGCTAAAGGAATTGACCGGCTCGCGCTGGTGGGCGGGCTCGCGGATGCGATTACGCCCTGGCTAACGCCTGACCTGCGCGCCCGCCTGAGGCGTCCTGACGCCGACGCAGCGGCCGGCGCGCTGCTTGTGGCGCGAGGGCGGCTCGACCTGCGCAAGCTGGACCCGCCCAAGAGAGAAACTGACCATGAACAGACTTCGAAGTTCCGCGTTTGATGGTGCTTGGATCACGGATATGGCCACCGAAGAAGTCGATCCCAGATTTGCCGACCTTGATGCATGGTCGCTGACGTCAGCGATGGAAGCGATGTGGGAGGGCCAGCTTGCGGCGGTCGCCGCGATCGGCCATGCCCTTCCCGCGATCACTGCGGCAGCCGAAGCGGCCAAGACGGTGCTGGGCGACCGTGGTCGCATTGTATATGTCGGCGCTGGCACGTCAGGCCGCGTGGCGGTCCAGGACGGCGCCGAGCTGACGCCGACCTTCGCCTGGCCCCGCGAGCGCGTCCGCTTCGTCGTTGCCGGCGGTGACAGCGCGTTCGTCACCAGCATCGAGGGCGCGGAGGACGATGTCGATGATGCAGTCACGCAGATCAGCGCCGCACGGCTCACGCCGCACGACGTGGTGATTGCGGTAGCCGCCAGCGGCACCACGCCGTTCACGGTCGCGGCGCTGCAGCAGGCAGGGTCTTTCGATGCAGTAACGATTGGTGTCGCCAACAATCCCGGCACCGCACTGCTGGCATTGGCAACGTTTCCGATCCTGGTCGAGACCGGCCGAGAGCTGATCGCCGGCTCCACGCGGATGAAGGCGGGCACCGCGCAGAAGGTCGTGCTCAACCTGATCTCCTCAGGGATCATGCTGCGCCTTGGCCGGGTATATCGCGGCATGATGGTGAACATGCCGCCGACCAATGCCAAGCTAAAGCGGCGCGCCGAGGCCATGGTGGCGCAAATCGCGCGCTGTAATCCGTCGCACGCGGCACGCTCGCTCGAGCAGGCCGAGGGAGACATCAAGATTGCAGTCCTTCTGGCGCTCGGTGTCGACAGGGTTGATGCGGAGACCGTTCTGGAGAACTGTGACGGCAACCTTCGGCAAGTGTTTGTCGAGCTTGCCAAGAATCGTGACTCGCATCGTGACCGGCTCCCAAAGGGAGCGGCGGGACGCGGCCGAGGCGGAGTGGTTGAGCCGTGACGACATCCGCGATGGCGAGCGAAATCGGGGAAAGCGCGGATGTTGTCGCCAACATTGTTCGCAGCCGACCCGCCACGCGCGACATCGCACAGCGGATTGGGATTGACTCCGCCCCTTTGTGCGTCGTGTGTGGTCGGGGAAGCTCCGGGCATGCCGGGGTTTTCTTGAGATATCTTGTCGAGACGCGGCTTCGCCTTCCCGTTTCAGCAAGTGCTCCCTCGGTGATCACGGCATTTCGCACACCCTTGATGCTGCGCGATGCGCTGTTCATCGTGATCTCGCAATCCGGGCGCAGCCCGGATCTTGTCGCAGCGACCAGGTCGGCACGAGCCTCGGGCGCACGCACGATTGCAATCGTCAATGCGACGTCGTCGCCGGTGGCTGACGAAGCGGAATTCGTCGTTCCGATCGAAGCCGGCCAAGAACACTCCGTAGCGGCGACGAAGACCGTGATCGGCTCGATGGCCGCCGGTGCCGGACTGGTTGCCGAGCTGGCGCAAGATCGTGCGCTACGGTCAGCCCTCGACCGGCTACCCGAGCGCCTGCACCGCGCGCTGGCGCTCGACTGGTCGGAAATTGCCGATGATCTCGTCAAGGCGTCAGCTGTGTTTGTGGCGGCTCGGGGCCTGGGCCTGGGCTCGGCGAGGGAGATCGCGCTCAAGCTTTCGGAAATCATGCGCCTGCCCTCCATCGGACTGAGCGCCGCCGAGCTGCAGCATGGGCCACGTGCCGCGTTATCGTCGCGCACGCCAGTTGTCATGATGCGTGTCATGGATGAAACGGCGACTACGGTGGACGCACTGGCAGAGGAATTGCGTGAGCAAAAGATCGCGCTGCATCTCTGCGGCGGACCGCATGGCTCGCTGCCTTGGTTGGTCGAGGATGACCCCGCCACCGACCCGATCACCATGCTCGTTCCGGCCTATCGGATGATCGAGCAGGCGGCATGCGCCCGCGGATTTGACCCGGATCGTCCCCCTCGCCTGAGCAAGATTACCGAGACGTTTTGACTGATCGCTGGCTGGCGACCAAAGCGGGAGCGAAATCGTCAAAACGTAACAAACGCGAGCAGAAGCGACCGAATGCGCGACAAAGGCAACGAGGCTGATCGCTATTCTGCCGCTCATAGCGGTCTGGTTGCAGGTTCGAGTCCTGCCGGGCCACCAATGAGATTAATGTCTTACGGGATCTTGGTTGTCCCCACCGCGACGACCGCAACAGAAACCGCACCAGATACGTGCTGTTTTCGTTCACACGAAAGTTCGCAACGGCGTCAGGCAAGCTCGTCTGCTGATGAGTGGACGCGACAGTGCCACCCACGATCCTTGCCTTTCCCGCCGACGGAGAGGGATCGACAGAAGCAGTCTCTCCTTTGGCAATGATGTCGGCTATCTCCGGCAAAGCGGAAGTCAGCCACAACGCCAATCAAGTCGCTAAGGGCCACAAGCGGAAGCAAGCCAGCCCGTTTCTCACAACGGCTCCCTCAGCCCATGCTCCTTCGGTATCAGCACAAGCCCGAGCTGCGGATCGTCCTGAAGCTCTCCGAGAATAATGCCGTGCCCGTTGTAACCAACTATGGGGCAACCGGGGTGCAGGAGGATTTTCACGGTCTCGGTATTGATCGATCCCTTGATCACGTGATCAACGCGTGCGGTCAACAGTTCCACCTGATAACCAGAACCAGCGCGTTCGACTCGCGTACGATCGTAGACCGATGCTTCAATTATCTCGGAGGAAGAAAAGCGGGGGTCGGTCGGAACCTGCGCAAATAAAATACTTGATCCGGCGCCTGGGATTACGCAGGCAACGGCGTTGGTGCACGCGACGCAATAAATCGCAAAACAGAGCGACCATGTACGCAGATGGGCAAGCGGTTGTTTATTCATCGCACCACGATGCCAACTCTTTGCGAGGTCGACAATGGGCCAAGAAGAGACAGCGCTTTTCGCTTGTTGCCTAGATTGGGGCGCGTCGGAAGCTATGCTTCAACCCGTAGATGTTGTAAATTTCTCAACCACATCCAAGAAGCGGAATGTCCAGATGGGAGCCTCGATTAGCGACACCGCCTCCACAATCCTGTTGATCACGCTCCTTGTTCTGGGGTTCGTCGCGACGGTCCTGTGGGGGCCGTCCTTCGAGCGGCTCGGCGACGACGTTGAGGCCCCGTATATCTTCAAGCTATCCCCCAGCCCGTTCTGCGTGTGGCCAAGCGCTGATCATCGTTCGATGAACGTTGGCCGGTCGCCGCGCGACAATAGCCAGCTACATCCATTCACCCATTGGAATTTCTATTCAGACAATTTCGAGCCCCCTGGTCAAACCCCGTCTCTCGATGACGCGCTTACACACCGGCGGATTGAAGGACCCACAGCGCACCGAGGAAGCCGGCGACAAAGTCCGAATTGGCTCTTCGCCGTGCAAAGACGTGTCGGCAAGCCTATGCCGGCAGCACGATCACCTTCGTATTGACGGGCGTTCGCGCATATAGGTCGATCATGTCCTGACTGAGGAGGCCGGTACAGCCGCTCGTAATGCCGTTCCCAATCGTTTCGGGGTCGGTGGTGCTATAGATCGTGTAAAGCGTGTACACCCCATTTTGATAGAGGTAGAGCACGCGGGCACCAAGTGGATTGTCGAGACCTCCCGGCATGCCGCGAGCATATTTGCCCGCCTCCGGCTGGCGCGCGATCATCTCCTTAGGTGGCGTCCAGGTAGGCCATTCGGCTTTGCGCCCGACATAAGCCTCCCCGCTCCACCGGAATCCATCGCGGCCGACATTGGCTCCATAGCGGGTCGCGTTTCCCTCGCCCTCGATGCGGTAAACATAGTATTTGCTGGGATCGACGATAATCGTACCGGGCGCCTCACTACTGTCATAGCGCACTGTCTTGCGAAGATATTTCGGATTGACCTTACTAACATCGACCGCAGGGATCGGGAATTTCTCGTTCGGCACAGGCCCGTAGACTTTCTCCGCCTCGGCCAAGCTCATGTAGTCGGATGCGCAACCGGCCAGGCCCAGTGCGGCGAGACCAGCAGCGGAGCCGAACAGAAACGCCCGGCGGTTGAGAGGCCGCGACCGAAGCCCGGGCAGAGCCCCCTCACCCAGCGCGCCGGCGTCGGCAATTCCACGGTCCATGATCATGATTTCGGATTTTCCAGTGTCCCGTTGTACGGCCGGACCAGACTTTGGCATACGGGATAGGGAGGGAGGAGAAAAAGTTCTTCGTCATTCGAGGTTGAACCTCCTTGACCAACAGATGGCCTTTTGGCTGCCGCCTGGGAGCAGGCAGCTGACGGCCATTTCTATCCATGTCGCGGCCGGCGACTTCGAAGCCGAACGTGGGTTTATGGTGCGCTCGGAGGGAGGTCGCATTTGCTGCGGTTTCAACGACTTATGCCGATGACGTGGATCGAACGGGTCCTTTCAACCTCAAAGGGGCGTTTCAGCTCCTGTTCAGGAGGCGCATCGCCCTTGCCTGACTGCCTCGCGGTTCGGTCACTATCATGGCTCCTCTGACGACAGCTGAGTCTCGCAGCGAAGCGCAACGGAGCGCGCCTATCCAGATCAAGGATGCGGCGTTTGCCCTGCAGAGTGAGTGTTCGGGCACGCGCTAGTTGCTTGCCGGGCGAACCGATGTGTGGCCAAGCCGGGTCCGGCAATGGCTCATCAGGTATTGGAGCCGTTGGGCGGCAAGACCTAGCGCGGCCATCTCGGCGCCGTCGGCGCCCTCACCGCCTGCATTCCTGGCGAGTTCAGCCTTGAGGATACCGTCAATTCTCCGTTCGATTTGGTCCAGTTCGGCCTCGCTCTTCGCCATCCTGATTTCGTTGCCAAGCTCGTAAAGCGGCTCCAGCATACTTTGCGGTCCGCTGCCTGAGCGGGCGAAACGCCAGGCTGCCACGAGGATGGAGATCAGTGAGCCCAGCAACAGCGACCCGTAATAGAGCTTGTCGTCGTATTTGTCGAAGAAGCTCTGCTGGTTGCCATTGTAGTAGGTCGCAGCTCCCGGATGGATCGGGATCAACGCATCCGCATCCGTGCTCGGCGCCGCGGCCTGGGCCAATATCGGAAACTGTGACAGCAGATCCCGTTTTGCATCGACCAGTGACTGCGCCAGATCGGTAATGGTGTCGGCATTGACTGACTTATTGGCGACGAGAAAGTACGACAAGCGCAGCGAGGTCAGGTCATCGGAGGGAACCGGCGGAGCGCCCCGCAAGGTGCCTTTCGGGATGTCATAGCTCTCGTATTGCTGCGCGACGTTGGCGACCGCGCCGGCCGACTCGATTTCGATCAGTTTTGGCGCTGACCCTTTGGCGCGTTCCTGGTGAACGAATTGCCTGACTTTGGAGAGGTATTTTTCCGTTAGAGGAACAACGGCCAGCAACGCGTGAACCTTTCCTGATGCGAGCGACGCCGCGGCGTCGTTGATGGCAACATTCAGAAAGGTGACCTTGGCGCGGTCGAATTGATACACCTGCTTGAGCGCCTCAACTGTCGGGGCGTTGATGGCGCCGCCGACCACGCCAATGGTCATATCGTGTATGCCACCGAGGCTGTCGGCGCTGGTGGCTGCGGGCGTCACGATCAGGACCACCCCATGGGTCAGGAGCAGAACGCTCCGCGCGTCTGCCAGGCCTCTGGTATCGCCTCGAACGATTGCAAGATCGGCCTTGCCCTCCGCCAGCAGTTCGGCGGCCTTCGCTGAACTTCCGGCATCGCTGACCTTCAACCGGACATGCGAGTTCGACGCCGACAGGCGCGCTGATATCGCCGAGATCAGCGCCAGCGACTCGCCATCGGCCGACCCGGCAGCCACGGTGAGCGCAACAGGCTTTGCGAAGTAGCGATACGCGAACCATCCGCTGCCGATCGCCGCGGCCGTGGCTGCTCCGACAATCAGTATCCTGAGCCATCGCGGCCACAGATTGATTGCGAGGTTGCTCATGGCATCACGGTACGAACGCCAGCATCAGGCCGGATACCCTAAGGAAACGCTGATGCCCGCCTGCCCCACCAAACAGCACGTTGGCGCCGACTATACGCTTCGCAAAGGACAACATCAGTAGGTCCCCCTCATCGAACGCCGGGCCTAACGAATGGCGCTCTTGTCCTCAATCGGCCTTCATCCGAATTCCCAGTCTCGCCCGCTCATCCTTGAATACGACAGCGATGGCTTCGATAATCAGCTTGTCTGGATTTGCCTTGCAGTACTGGATCACCTCATGCTCCACGACCTTTCCCTTCCTGAGATCCAGATAATGCTTCTTGGCTAGGCCGTTGTACCAACCGCTGTACCAGGCCGTCAGGGCGTCCGCGTCTTCCTGGTAGGTACCCGCGAGTTGGGCACATGTCAGCTTTTGAACATCAATGAAGCCGTTGCCGTCGACATAGGCCGAAAGCGGCGTCTGGGCGAGAGCGCCGGAGCACGCAATTGTCGTAACAACTGCGAGAAGGTAGTAATACCGCATTCTAGATCCTCTATCTCGCGTCTCTTGTTCGACTTGGGTGGTCCGCGGCAGGCGCGCTTTGCTCAAGGGACCCCTCGCAGTTGAAGCGCTGACAGGCCAAGCGTGACATTCAGCGCGACCGAACCTTCGACTGATACCGGTTGCAGCGCGAAGCTTCTGTTGGATCCGCCGGCCAGAACGTTTGCCCCGACACCAACACCCAACGCCACGTCACCGCTCGCACCAACATAGGTGCCAGCCAGAGCCCCGGCAGGAACGCCGGCGACGGGCGCCAGAACGCCCCACGCCAAGGCGCCGCCACCGATTACCCCAATATCAATTCCTACCGTGTTGAGGGCGCCTTCGTAAAATTGTGGGGGACCGGGCATGGATGGCACGAAGCGGCACTCCATCGACTGGTGTCCGACGATAATGAATCCAATGCTCGGGTTAAGCTTGCAGGTGAGCATACCCGTCTGGGTCCATGTCGGGGTCTGGGCCGAAGCAGGACCGGTGAGTGCAACCAACGTTGCACAGAGAGCCAACGCCTTAGGATTCATGATAGCGCCCTACCCGCATCTTCCGTTTCAAAATCGATAATTGATGCCGCCGCGGAAGGTGTTGAGCTTGTCGGTGCTTACGCCTGTGCCGACCACCTGGGTGTAGAGATATTCACCCTTCAGGGACCAGTTCGGCGTGAAACCATATTCGATACCCAAGCCGGCAACAATGCCAGGACGCCAGGCTGAGGCTGTGCAATTTGGAAGTACGCCGAGCGTACCACATGCGACGCCGGCAATTGAGGTGCCATTCGCGTTCGATTTCACGAAAGCAGCACCACCGGTGACATACAAAAGCAGATTATTGACGGCGACGCCGACTCGCGCCCGAGCCGTTCCAACGGCGCTGATGTTGGACGCGATATTGAGTGTAATACCCTGCCCGATGCCCGCGATAGCCGGACTTATGATGCCGTTGCCCTTCACGTTCGCCCAATCAAGATCGCCCTCAAGGCCGATCACGACATATCCCTGCTGGATTTGGGCACCCATGGTGCCGCCGAACATCCCGCCACTGATATCGAAGCTTGCACGGTCAAACCTGCCAGAGACGAGCGTCAGCGGATCTTGCGTGCCCCAGCCGTAACCGCCGTTCACTCCGACGTAAAGGCCGGTCCAATTATAGACCTGGGCCGCCACGGGCGCGCTCTTGTAGGTCTGCATGGGAAGGTCTGCCGCAAAGGCGCAGGTAGAACTGACGGCAGCAAATCCTGCCCCAATGATAAGTTTCTTCATGTCGTCCATCACGAAAATTTCGTCCCAAATTGGTCAAGAGGCCAACAAGGGCCGGCTGCTAAGCCGGCCCTCGCCGGCAAAGATCAGTAACTCGTAGCGACGGGTCCACCGAATTTGTAGTTCACGCGCACGGTGATCAGATCCACGTCTTGGCTGACCTGATTGACCACGGCAGCAGCGCCTGCCGGTACCGAGAAGGAATTGTTGGCGTTACCCATGATCAAGCGATCATATTCAATGGCGGCCGACCAGTTCGGCGTGAAGCCGTATTCAAACCCAACGCCGATGGCGCCGCCCCAACGGGTTGAGGTCGCATAGTTCAGGCCAACGCCTCCAATCGTGGTAGCTTGAAGAAGGTCGTTGTTCGTCACCGCCGCGCCGCCTTTCAAATACAGCAACGCAGCGTTCCACGCGTAGCCGATCTGGCCGGTGAAAAGACCCAAGCTGGTGACCTTGGAAGAATTGGTAAGAAGCGGATTGACAACGCTCACGTGTGAACTGCGCATATTTGCCCAGTCGCCCTGGCCTTCCAAACCGAACACAAACTGACCGGCCTGCCAACGGTACCCCAGCTGTCCACCGATGACGCCTCCAGACTGACTGTGGCAACCATCAGGAATGACCAGGCCACCTGCCGGTACGACACCCCAGCAATTGCGGCTCGTGCCATATCCGCCATTACCGCCGATGTAGAAGCCGGTCCAATCGTAGACGGCAGTTGCCATCATGGGGGCCTTGGCCGGGTAGGGCCGCTGCGGCAGGTCGGCAGCGAACGCAGGAGCTACGAATGCAGTGAATGCGGCGGCGGTGAGTACGATCTTTCTCATTTCAAAATCCCTTGCAAACACATCAGCCTCAAGTTCGAGGGCCTGTACCGAAAAGTATTTGGGTCAACTCCCGGTCGCTATGTAAAATCGGACAACCAATCGAAAGAAGTCGGTCGTTGCAAATTCGGTACACTGCAGCGTGACGTTTCTGTTTCAGGCCGGACTCAAAGCTATCCGACACGCCGACAGTCAGCTGTCGAATGCCATTGCGCAGACGATCGCACCCGCGCTCCTTCTCGGCGCGTCCGGAGACGCGAATCGCACTTTGCAAATTTGGGTATTGCGGTTGACGACGCTGGCTGAAGCGAGTCGATTCATCCCGCACTTTGCACCCGCGACCTCGCCACCGTCTCCGACGGGCGCTCTCCAAAAAGGGCTCTGTATTCCGAGGCAAAACGACCGAATTCGGTAACGCCGTGTTCGCTCATGATGTTTGTGACTTTGCTTGACGGCCCACATTTTCCGCGGAGTGAACGGCGGACCATGTTGAGTTGACGTAGCTTGAGATAGCTTGCTGGTCCAACGCCCAGTTGCTGCCGGAACGTCCTCAGGAGCGTCCGGCTTGTTACGTCAGCCGCCAGGGCCAGGTCAGCAACCTGGAGCCCTCCCCATTTCTGACCATGGGCGTGCTCCAACGCTTTTGTCACAGTGTCACTGGACAACCGCGACTTTTCCGTTGGGAGGCACATTTCGTTGTCCAAATCCGCAATTGCACCGATCAATGCGTTTAACAACCGGGCAATGCTAAGTCCGTGGAGCGTCGACGTTTGCTCCTTGCGTACGAGCGCGGCTGTGCTCGCGGTTGCCTCAGTCAAACAATTGAGAAATTGTTTCGGGGACGAAATGACGCACTTTGCTTTCTTGAGCCGTGTAAGATGGTTTCTGCCGGTCCTGACAACAAATGTTTCAAAGAGCCCAACAGGCATCGAAATCGACATCCAACGATGGATGCCGCACGACGCGAACGTAAAATCGCTCCCAGGCGGAAGCACCACGAAGTCGTGAGGCCGAAGGATTTGACCGTCAAATATCAGGCAATCAGCAATTTGCTCATCCTGAACGATAAAGCTCAAAGCATCTGGACACGAAACGCCGTGCAAGATCTTGGAGCCTCCCTCCAGGCCAAACTGCAAGACGATCGAACCCAGTTTGCAATGATCGACCGACCAAGGAGCTTGACTGGGACCAGTCAGCAGGAAATTCCCCGTCGCTCCAATAACCATGTCGGAATATTCGTCAAAGCTAAGGCTGTATGATGCTACGTCGCTCGCAGCCGCCAACGGAAAAGTCCTCCCACCCGGTTTCCTACAGGCTCGCCTACGGCTTCATCTTGATGCCAAGCTTCGCGCGCATATCCTTGAACACGACAGCAATCACTTCGACGACCAGCTTGCTGGGATCGGCCTTGCAGTACTGGATGACGTCGTGCCCCGCTTCTTTCGCTCTCATGACGTTGAGACGATGCTTACGCGCGAGACCGTCGCAGCAGCCGCCGTACTACGTGGTGAGCAACTCCGCGTCTTCCTGCCAAGCGCCCGCAAGTTGAGCGCAGGTCAGCGTCTGAACGTCGATGTATCCTTGCTGCGACGATCAGCGCTCTGTGTGTAATTGCTCACCATCTTCGTTTCCGATTGCTGCTTGAGAGCCTGTGGGTCACGCTCGAACTCGCGCCCGCCAAAAAAGGCCGGCACGAGTTCGCGCGCTCAAATCACTTTCCAGGCAGCATGATTGGTCCAGGTGCCATCAGACCCGCTTGATACCGGGCGGTTGCCAAGTTCCTTGACCCGCCGGCAGGATCGACGGCGGCGTAGGCTTCGGCCAATAGAGGCGCATCACGAGATAGATCTTGTCATCCGGCGCCGGAAGCCAATTTGCTTCCCTGTCCGCGCCGGGGCTGTCTTTTTGAATGTACAGCGTCAGCGAACCGTCTGCGTCCTTTTTCATCGCCGACAACATCGGAGAGTTAATGAGGTAGCGATTGATCGGATTCTTGACCAAGAGCTGGCTCTTGCCGTCGTACATCGTAACGGACCAAAACGCATTCACTGGCGGCAATTGGCCGGGTGCAAAGGTGATGGTGTACTTGTGCTTGCTGCCGTCGAGCAACTCACCGGCCGCATCCTTCCGGGTATAGGGGTACATCGCTTCTACGGCATCGTTGCCATAGAGACCGCCCTTGGCGGCGCCCGCCCGCATCGCCCAATCGCCGTTGAAGAAGGCCTCGTCGCCAAAGAACGAACCAACGTTCCAGCCATTGATGTTTTTGTTTCCGCTGGCCAGCCATTTGTCGACCTTGTCGTCACCCTGCTTCATGCCCACCAGGATTTCGGCCTTGTGTTCGAGCGATAGATCCCTGAACGCGAAGGTCTTGCCGGGACCGATGCCAATTCTCGCAAGTTTCGCACGGATCGCCTTGTCCCTCGGCGTCTCGGGGACGAATTGCAGGGCTGCGTCGAGATATTGGAAGAAGTTATCCTTGATCCCGGCCGTGGTGGCAGGAAGGAAATCGATCTTCGGCGCGGCGGGCGGGGCGGGCTGTTTGAGGAAGGCGGAAAGCGGTTGGGCCTTGTAGCCGGCCTGAACTTTCTCGACGTTCGGCATGTCGCCGGGATTGAAGAGCTGGGTGCGGAAAGCCGCGAATGTGAACGGCGTCGTCGATCGGAAAACCTTCTTGATTCCGGTCGGCGTTTCGCCTTTCCAGTCGGGGCCGACCACCAGATAGTCGCCCGGCTCGGTCCCCGTGGCGCGCGTGCCGATGTAGCCGAAATTGTAGGTGTTGCCGTCGATCAGCTGGACCGAGTAGTAGCGGTCCTTCTCGACCGTCGGCACCGAGATGACCATTGGTTCGGCGCGCAAATCCAGCCAGAGTATCGAGTAAGGGGTGTCGCTGTTCGGCGTGATGATTGCCGTGTCCGCCGGGGTGGCGACGTGGTGCATGTTGTAGATTTCGTTGAACGGTGCCTTGAACTGCCCCGAGTTCCTGTCCACGGCATATTCTTGCATGACCGCATAATTCATCACGAGCGGCAAGCCGTAGATGAAGCCTTCCTCAGCGATGTCCTTGGCCTCTAACAGCCTGGGCCAATCGGTTTTGTTCTGCGCAATTGCCGGGGTGTACTTCGCCGTCGTGGCGGCGAGCGCGGCGAGCGCCGCGGTGGAGCGAAGTAAGTCTCGCTTCGTCAACATTTGCCGTACTCCTTTGTTGTTCGATTGAGCTATCGAAACGATCTGCATTCGGATGTCAGGAAATCCATTGCAGCTTATTGGTTGATATGCCGACCGACACATTGACCGCGGCCTCCGCGCCCGGTCCTGCGCAGGGGCCGCTGGTCGCACGTATCCTTAGTAGCAAGGCGGATAGGGGTAATAGCCACAGCGCGGCGGGTAGTAATAAGGATAGGCGACTGCGGCCGCTCCAACAGCCGCGGCTCCGGCAACGGCAGCGCCGCGATAGTAAGCGCCGCGCCATGCCGTTCTGCGGGCGACACCAGCAAACGATAGCGGCGTAAACGGCCGGCCAATGATGTCGATGAAGACCGATGCCGGTCCATCGGACCCCGCCAGGTCGCCTTCGAGCACGTCAACATCGAAAGTCAGCTTGTCGCCTTCAAGCTTCGGTGACTTCAGCACAACCACGGCGTCGACAACAGCCGATCCGTCCTTCTTGAATCCGGAAACCGTTGCGTTCGGCGGATCCTTCGCGAAATTGTCGCTTCCGTTGCCCCAATCCTCGACGATCCGCGCCGTCAGATCATGCCCGGCGGCCCGCACCGGGCGATCCGCAAACACGATGGCATTCGGAGAAATTCCGGCCAGGACAAGCTTTCCGTCCTTCAGGACGGCGCCCTTGGAGTTGAGAACAAACAACGACGGAACGACCTCGGGCTTCGACTGTCCGATGGATTTCTCCAACGGCATATGCTGCTTCGGCTCGGCTGCCGATTGAGCGGAAAGAACCGTCGGCACACACGCCATACCAGCGGCGGCAATGGCGAGAAGAGCGGCGCGCAATATTGTCATTGGTTCATCTTTCTGTATCCTGTCCGCACGGCGGCAGACCGATGTCGTGCCCTCTAACGGGGCACCTCGACTGCCAGATCACCGTGTCCCGTGTCATGCTCTCCGCCCCAACTTGGACCATCGTTGCTGGCATCCGGTGAGCACCGGGAAATGGTTTTCATCTCGCTATTTCACGGCCATTGAGGAGGATGTCTTGCCATTTCACGCCAATAGCGGCGCGCTTTGCCAATTCTTGCTGCCGGATCCGCGAAGCCCGTGAAATCGTCGAGCCGACAAAACAAGCGCTCGACAAGATCACGCGGGTTGCAGGCTTTTGGATCGCTGGAGTACGGATACCTGCTGATCGGGTTTGACGGACGGCAGCCATGCCCCGACGCTGCATCTCCGGTTGCCGGCTACACCCCTCGCATGCGGCTATCAGATCGGATCCTTACAGATAGGCCGTGTAGGACTGGATCCAGAGCACGATACGGGCGATGAGCCCGATGGGTCCCGCATTTTCGGCGAACACCGTCGCCGTGCCCGATGTACCGAGGCGCAAGGTAGAGCGGTCGGCATTCGCTGGAATCGAAATCACCGCGGGGTACGCGCTCGTACCGCCGATTGATCCGACACGAGCGAGCGTCCCTGATACCGCGATCTGACCCTGCCCGACGCCCTCCGGAATCTCCGCGATCCTGGCCTCGTAGATGCGTCCCGGGTCATTGTCGAAAACGAGTTTCACCTGCGCGCCGGGCTTGATGGTGCGAAAGCCATTCTGCGAAAACACACCGACAATGGAAACGTCCGACTCTATGATAAATGACATCGCCGCACGCGCCTGCAGGGCGCGGGCACCAACCGCGAGCGCCACGACGCTAGCGTAGCCGTCCGACGGTGCCTTGACCGTCGTCTGCTCAAGCTCCCATTTTGCGTCATCGAGCTGTGCGCGAGTCTGCAGCACGGTTGTGTTGACACCGCCGATCGACGATTCGAACGAGGCCTTTGCGCTCTGCTGCTGCGCCTCTGCGGACTGCAACTGGGCCACCGCAATGTTGAACTGTTCGCGCGTGTCCTGTTCGCGAAACGACGTGGTGGCTCCGCTGTTTGTCAAGGAGGCGATATCGTTCAGCCTCTTTTCATGAAAAGAGACCTGCTTTTCAAGACCAGCCACATTTGCATTGGCCTGATCGTAATTCGCCTTCAGCACCTCGGCCTGATGCTGAGCGGCTATTAGTGCGGCTTCAAGCTGACGAACCTTGAATCGAAACGGCGTCGGGTCAATTTCGAACAAGACCGCGTCGGCCTTTACCGGCACGTTTGGTTTGACGGGGATTGCAATCACCTCACCACTGACGTTCGGCGTCACTTCCACGACGCGTGATACGACCACGACGCGCCCGTTGGGGGTGAGATAATTCAGCATCGCCATGAAGACGGCGAGAATGGCAATGCCTGCAAGGGCAGCGACGGTTCCGGACGACCAGGTCAGGCGTATCAGCTTGAATTTTGAAAATGCCAGCCAAATCAGGACAAGGTAACTGACGAGAATGATAACCATCGTTCGTCCTGTCGTAGCGGTGGCAGGCTGACGCTAATGTTCTTCAGTCGGTGCCGTTGGAACGCTGTTTTTTCCCTTGTCGAGGGGGCGCGACGTTACTCCCGCTTGGCAGCGAAGGTGTCTTGCCATTTCGCGCCAATCGCGACGATTTCTGCTGATTGCCCGCATGCGGCTCCTTCCCGGGTTGGGACTTGTCATTTCGTTGAACAGTTCGCTGCCGCCGATAGATGACGGGCTGCATTTCTGTCAAACGCATGAAGACACGGCTGAAGCTGCTCGTTCCCGCATAGCCGAGGCGCAGGGCGATCTCCGATATGCGCTGGTTGGATTCTAGAAGCAGGTAGCAGGCTGTATCGAGACGCACTTCCGCAACTATGTCGCTGTAGCTGGTGCCCATTCCGGCGAGATGACGCTGCAACGAGCGCGGGCTTATCCCCAGTTGGAATGCGGTGCGTTGAAGCGCTGCGTCACCGTGACGCAGTGAGGCAGCAATCGCCGCGCGCACCGAGTACCGGGAAGGAATATGAACAGGCTTCATGGGACCGAAGGCATGTGGTGAAGACCAAACGCCGAGACGCCTCGTCTAGCCTTCGCTTTTGCTGGAGCATGGGAGAAGAATCGTCGGACGTCTTGCCATAAGCCGCCAAGCTAAAGCCGAAGGGCGCGCTGGCTGCCAATGGGCCAGCCCAGCCTCTTCCTCCCAATGCAGCGAGTAGATATTTTGCAATACACGCCAACCGGGAGCTATTAAGCTTTCGGCAGCCCAGCCAGGCCGCACGCCGAATACGTGGAAAATCGCCGAACTCAATTTCAGCGCGAGAACCCAAAATTGACCGTACTTCCTCTAACTCGTTGCCAATTCATTATTCCTTTCGCTCACATTTGTGATGAGATCGGTGCTCCAACGGAGGCGTTGCTGACCAAGTTTCGCCTTCCAGCTTCTTTGGAGGAAAAGCCCGAGCACTATATCCCAATCCTGCAAGCGATACGTTTCGCGGAAGCCGCACAGCGGTCGCAGGGCATCACAGACATTGGTTTTCAAGCTGCTCGCCGGCTGCAATTCTGCCACCTGAGCGAAAAGCTTCGCGCCAGCATCCGCTTCTCGCCGACGCTGTTCATTGCCTTGCAGCAATTGTGCAAATGGGCGCCGCTTGAAGACACGACCGTGAGTGTGTGGCTGGAGCGCAACGATAATCACGTGAGAATTTGCAGCAAGCTCGCAGGCGCGGCCTGCATACCGCATCTTGAGCATTCGCAGTGGCTTCAGAATGTTGTCGTGATGCATATCGTAAGGCAATTTGCCGGCCTCTACTGGGTTCCGGAGACGATGGCCTTCGAAGCCCGCTATGAACCGAGCCTTGAGACACGGTCGTTCTGGCAAAATACCCGCTTCTTATCGGATCAGAATTCCTCATGGATCGATATTCCCGTTTCATTCCTGGATCTCCCCAATCTCGCAAGCGAGACGCAGGCGGCTTCACATGACGACGGGGTTGCGCCGTCCGGCCACGAAATCGTCTCAGCAGTCAAATTGATGCTGCCGTCCTATTTGGACGAAAGGATTCCAACCCTCGCGGAAATCGCAGAGATGGCCGGCATCAGTATCAGAAGCTTTCAACGCAAGCTTTCAAGCGCCGGGGTTACGTATTCTGACCTGCTTGACGGGGTCCGCTTTGAAAATGCCGCTAAACTTCTGCGCGACACGAATTCCAAGATCATCGATGTCGCATTTTCCTCGGGCTACACCGACCCTGCGCATTTCACTCGAGCTTTCCGACGCTTTTCCGGAGTTACGCCGAGAGAGTTTCGCGGCAAATGGAAGCCGCAATAGGCGTCGGTCCGGCGATATGAACGTCAAACATGGCGGCTTCCGATTGGCGCAAAAATGGCAACTTTGACAACGTGTACCCGCCATAGGATGCCGAACGTGAGACCTCATTCTGTCGCCGCCTCCTCAAATTTGGTGATAATTTCCCACGATCTCAACATCGCCAACGTTGTCTTTGGGCCACCAGCCATGGGCGGAGAGGACGATTTTCTTTCCATAACTGCCCATTCCGCAAACGGAAGATGGGCCTCCACAAGATCGGCTTCGTCGACAGTTGATACCATGATCACGACGACGATCTGGAAATTCCGCCGCAAGCTCGGCGCGTTTCGGCAACGCGCCCGCTTCGAGCCTGTTGAGATCACACGCCATCGTCGGCGCGCTGAGCGTTTCGACTGGATGGAGGCAGCTAGTCGACGGACGTGCCGCACCTCTGATACGGCCGCCGTCGTCATCGATGCGGTGAAGCGGGCCACAATGCGCCCGGAACATGAGCCACTCGACGAACTGTTGAAATGACGTGCTCACGCTATGCTGAGCTTGGCCATTGGATTCAGAAACGTAGCGCTTGCCGGCCGAAGTTCGTGCCGCGACGACATCATGTGCGTGGTTACGTTGTGATTTGAACCTATGAGCTAAGTCATTGATGTTGTTAGGGCCGATTTAAGAAGCAAGAATAACCCCAGCAATCCGTTGAGATTACTGGGGTTTTTCATCAACTTGGTTGCGGGGACCTGCAACCATCTCAAATTGCTCTTCGAGGCCGAGGCCTAAGGCCACGGCAAGAGGGTCGGAATCAGTTAGCCGCCGGCCCTGGGGAGTCTGCGTCGCAAAAAACTCCGCAGCGGACCATGCCGAGAAGCTCGGCGCGGGCCGCCTGATCCTGTCGGGTTCCTCCTCCATGCAATTGAAGCGCTCTTTTGACCAGCCTCGGACAAGTTCCGCCTACCGCCGGCTGAGCAGGATGTTCCGTTGCTGCAGATCCTTGATCCTCGCGGGCGCAAAGTCGAGCTGGCCAAGAACGTCTTCATTGTGCTCGCCCTGATAGGCCGGCACGCCGGGCGACGGCAGTTCCGAGCGGCTGAAGATCCAGGGGTTGCCCGGCATGCGGACCAGCCCGCCGGCGCGGTCATCGACCTCGACCACGGCGTTCCACTCCCTGGCCCATTCGGTCTCCACGAACTCGTTGACGGTACGCACGCGCCCGACCGCGAGCCCGGCTTCACTGACCTGTGCCTGCAACTGTTCGAGGTTCTCGAACGTGGTGATCCAGGCACGGATTTCCGCGAGCAACGGCGCGAGGTTCTGCCGGCGCAGGCTGGCGGTGGCGTAGCGCGGATCCACCAGCAGATCGCTTCGACGCATCATCGCGCAGTAGCGCGTGAACATCGGCGAATAGATCGGGCTCGCGGCGATCGTCAGCCGGACGCCGTCGGACATCTCGAAGATGTGCGACTCGTTCGCCGACAGAGCGATCGGCTCGCCGTCGGTATCAATCCCCGACATCATCGCGCCAGCGCGCTCGTTGACCGACAGCATCGTCGCGGCCATCGACACGTCGATGTGCTGTCCCTCGCCGGTGCGGTTGCGATGCTGAAGCGCGGCGAGCACGGCGATCACGCCCTGCAGCCCGGTATAGACATCGGCATGGCTGCAGGAATCGCCGCGCGGCTCGGACAGCGCCTCGCCGAAGTGATCCTGCACGATCGAGGTCAGGCCGGTCTCGGCCTGCACCGTTGGCGCAAAGGCCGGACGATTGCGCCACGAGGTCGACTGCCCGTAGCCGCTCAGCGAGACGTAGATGATGCCGGGGTTGAAGGCGCGGACGTCATCATAGCTAAAGCCGAATCGCGCCAAGGTGCCGGGACGGAAATTCTCGACGATGATGTCGGCATCTTTACACAGACGAGCGACGATCTCGCGCCCCTCCGCGTAGTTCAGGTCGATGCTGAGATTCCGCTTGCCGGCGTTCTGCTGCACGAAATAGAGGCCCATGCCGCCGACATGGGGCAGTCCGGCGCGGCCGATGTCGCCTGACGGCGGTTCGATTTTGGTGACGTCGGCGCCGAGGTCGCGTAGCGCCTTGGTGCAATGAGGACCAGCCAGCACGCGGGTAAAATCGACCACCCGCAATCCTTGGAGAGGTGCAGCGGACATCATCAATCTCCCTCGAAGACGGCCGTTGCCGGGCCCGACGAGAAGAAGGCATCGGCACCGCGCTGGCGATCCTTCGCTTTCCAGATCATGTCGTTGATTTCGACCTGTCGCGCATCTGCCGCCGCGACGCCGCCGCGTGCCTGCAGGTTCGCTTGCATCTTGACGCCCGCGATGACCTTGGTCGGGCCGGCGGCGAGCTGCCGGGCCATGGTCATCGATGATGCCGCCAGCTCCGCTTCCGGGACGACGAGGTTGATGATGCCCCAGCGCTCGAACGCCTCGGGCGTGTGACGGCGGCCTAGCATCGCGATCTCCTTGGCCCGCGCGATGCCGGCGCGTTGCGCGATGCGCTGCGTACCCCCGAGCAACGGCAGCAATCCGACCGCAACCTCGACCTGGCCAAGGAACGCGGTGTTCGCGGCGACGATCATGTCACAGGTCAAAGCGAGCTCAAGCCCGCCGCCGAGCACGCCGCCGTTGACGGCTGCAACGGTCGGGACCGGTACATCCTCGAGACTGCGCCAGACTCTTTCGAGCCCAGCCTGATCGGTGTGAAGTTTGGTGCCGGTTCCCCACGAGGCCATCTCCGCGCCGGCGCAGAAGTGCCGCATCGCGCTGCGCAGCAGGATGGCGCGGCAGCCGGCTGCGACCACGGCGTGGTACGCGCCGACCACATCGTTGATGAGCTGGTCGTCGAGCAAATTGTGCGGCGGCTTCGCAAGCGTTACCACGCCGACCTTGCCGTCCATCTCATGAAGTACCGTCGCCATCCAGGTTCCCTCCGCTCGATGCAAAAGCCGGCCGGCCCCGCTTTCGGCGCGGCGTCACGGCGGCCAGACGTCTCCTCTTGCAGGGCCGTTCCGTACAGCTCCCGCGGTTCCGACCATTTGAATGTCACGCGTCATAACAAGCGTGACAACGTCAAGCTCTGCCAATTATGATGTCGAAAATTGCCAAACGGCCGGAAGAGCCGTTCGTCGGCTTGTCAATCTGTGCCAGCCGGACGTGGAGGACGTGCCATGAAGCCGATCAAGATCGTGATGCCGATCTCAAGCGATCCCGATGCGCCGACGCAGAGCCTGCTGGGCCTCGGCGCGCTGGCTGCCGAGCTCGCGGCACAGGGCGTGTCGGTTCGCGAGCTGTTTGCGCGGACCGGTCTCGACGCTTCCCAGCTCGAGGATCCCCATGCCCGAATCTCGCACCGCCAACGGCTGGCGATCTACCGCAACGCGATGCGGCTGGCGAAGCGATCCGACATCGGGCTGCTCGCGGGAGCCCGGCAACGCATCAGCGATTACGGCATCTACGGCTATGCGCTGGTGTCGAGCCGCACATTCGGCGAAGCGCTGATGTTCTCGCTCGATCACATCACGATGGCGGGGCCGGCGGTGCGGCAGATCAGCTTCCGGATCGAGCACGGAACAACCGCGATCCTGCGCAGCCATGGGCTCGACCCGCTGGGCGCGCTGCTGCCGTTCGCCGCGGAATTCTGGCGCAGCTCGATGACCGCGGTGTTCAGCCGCATCCTCGAATCGCCGTTCCCGAGCAAGCGGATGATCTTTCCGTTCGCCGCCCCAGTGCACTGGCGCAACTACGAGCGGATGTTCAACTGCCCGATCGACTTCAGCGCCGATCGGATGGAATGGCATTTCGACGCCAAGGTGCTCGATCTGCCCTGCCCCAACGCGAACCCGATCACCGCGAAGATCTGCCACCAGCTCTGCGACGTCGTCATGACCGAGCGGGCCGGCGAATCCGAGCTGGTCAGGCGGATCAGGGCCGCCTGCCTCAACAGTCCCAACCGATTTGCCGGCGCGCCGGAGATCGCATCGCAGCTCGGGCTGTCGTTGCGAACCTTCCACCGCAGGCTGGCGGAGGACGGGCAGTCGTTCCAGTCGATCGTAGACGGGATGCGGCGGTCGATCGCGACGGAGCTGCTCGAGAACACCCATCTGGCAATCGACCAGGTCGCCGAGCGTGTCGGCTTTGCCGATGCGACCAGCTTTCGCAAGGCGTTCAAGAAATGGACAAGCCGTTCGCCGTCCGACTTCCGTCACCCTACAGGGCCGCGAGCAGCAGCATCACCAGACGCGTGACCAGGAGCAGCGACAGTCCAACCGCCAAGGTCACGAGCTGTCCCAAGCGGACATCGTCCGGGTCGACCGCTCCCGTCTGAAGATGTGCGTAGATGAGCAGCGATTGACACTCCACATCAGCCTCGCGCTGTCAGGCGTGGTTACTTCCGGCAATGACGGCATCGGCTGGGCCGATCCGGCCGACACATGAGCCGAACCCGATGCTCGCAAAACCTTCCCGGCTGCAGCGGCCGCGGAAGGTCACCTCGTCGCCGTCCTCGAGGAAGCCGCGGCGCTCGCCGTTCGGAAGCACGGCCGGCCTCGCTCCTGCGGCGGTGAACTCGAGCATGCTCGAGAGCTGGGCCGGACTCGGTCCCGAGATGGTGCCGGAGCCGATCAGGTCGCCCGGCTGCAGATTGCAGCCGTTGATGCTGTGGTGCGCGACCATCTGCGCAGGTGTCCAATACAGGTATTTGGCATTGGATGTGAGAATTGCCGCGGCGGGCTGGTTCGCAGCGCGCATCTTTGCCGTCGAGATCCGGACCTTAGATGAACGTCGAGTCCGCCGTGCGACTGATCGGCCATGTCGAACAGATAATCGAGCGGACGCGGATCGCCGTCGGGCCGGGCCAGCGCCGCGACCCGGAACGGCGCCAACGCATCCGACGTGACCACCCATGGCGACACCGAGGTCGCAAAGCTCTTGCTGAGGAACGGTCCAAGCGGAAACATCTCCCAGCGCTGGATGTCGCGCGCTGACCAGTCGTTCAGCAGCGAATAGCCGACGATCTGCTGCGATGCCTCGGAAATCGGGACGGGATTGCCGAGCCGGTTGCCGGCAGCGAGGTAGAAACCCATCTCGAGCTCGAAATCCAACCGTTCGCACGGGCCGAAGCCCGGCGCGCCGCCCGCCACCGTTGGCGGACGCTGCCCGAGCGGCCGCCGCACGATCCCGCGACCGACCTGCACGGACGAGGCGCGGCCGTGATAGGCGATAGGCACCCATTTGTAGTTCGCGGGAAGCGGGTTCTCCGGCGTCAGCAGCGCACCTGCCGCCTGTGCGTGATAGATGCCGGCATAGAAGTCCGTGTAGTTCGGGACGCGTGTGGGCAGATGCAGCGTTGCGTCGGCGAGCGGCGTCAGCAGTTCGGAGGCACGCCGCCTGGTGTCATTGGCCGCGCTGCCCTGGCCAAGCAGATCGGCGACACGGCGGCGCAGCTCCCGCATCGCCACAGGTCCGAGCGCGAACAGCTCATTGAGCGTGCCCTGCCCGAGGGCCTGGCGGATCGGTACCGGGAGGCGCTCATCCGAACCGAGCGCTCGCTTCAGGTCGAAGACCAAATCCCCAATTGCGGTGCCGGTCCGCGGCTGGGGATCGGCCGCGGTGCTGAAGATGCCGAGCGGCAAATTCTGGATCGGGAAGTCGGTCGCGTCGCCGTTTGCCGCCTCGACAAAGCTGCGCCTTGCCGGGTCGTGGGTCTCGTCGAGTTGATACGCGTTGGCCATGCTGTCTTCCAGACTCCCCGATGTCACGAGGCCGCGGCGGCGAGCGCCGGGCGTTCGCTGGCCAAAGCCGTTCCGATCTCGGATTGGATGAACTGCGCCGCGAACGCCTCGCGTTCGCGCGCCGCGCGTTCGCTGCGGTCCGTTACCGAGAACAGCCAGACGAACAGGAAGGCGAGCGGCATCGAGACCAGCGCAGGATTGTCGTACGGGAACAGCGCGGTCGGAAAACCGAAGACGGCGACCCAGACCGTCTTGCTGAGCACGACCAGCACGACCGATGCTACCAACCCGGCGAGGCCGCCGGCGACGGCACCGCGCGTGGTGGTGCCCCGCCAGAACATCGCCATCACAAGCACCGGAAAATTGCAGCTCGCGGCCACCGACAACGCGAGTCCTGCCATGAACGCCACGTTCTGGTTCTCGAAGGCATAGGCCAGCAGAACCGCAACGACGCCGATGGCGACAGCCGATATCTTCGAGACCAACAGCTCGCGCGCTTCCGATGCTTTGCCGCCGGCTAGCACCTGGCCGTAGATGTCATGGCTGACGGCGGACGCGCCGGCGAGCGTTAGGCCGGCGACGACGGCAAGAATGGTCGCAAATGCCACTGCCGAGATGAACCCGAGCAGCAGCGGGCCGCCCATAGCATGGGCAAGATGGATCGACGCCATGTTCGGCCCGCCGACCAGGTCGGCAATCTTGTTGAACTGCCCGGACGCCGCGACATTGAAGTAGCTTGGATCGGTCATCAGGATCGCCGCAGCGGCAAAGCCCAGAACCGGAATGATCCAGCAGAAATACGCCACGCAGGCGGTCGCATAGAACACCGATTTGCGGGCGGCCGCGGCATCCTTCACCGTGAAGAACCGCATCAGGATATGCGGCAGGCCGGCCGTGCCGAACACCAAAGCGAGGCCAAGCGAGATGGCGGACACCGGCTCGGCAAACAGCCCGCCTGGGACGAGAATGGCGGCCCCCTTGGGATGGACGCGGCTTGCGGCCGAAAGCAGCCGCCCGAGACTGAAGTCGAAATGCCACAGCGCCGCCAGCGCGAGCAGCGTTCCGCCGCACAGCAGCAGCACGGCCTTGGTGATCTGCACCCAGGTGGTCGCCTGCATGCCGCCGACGATCACATAGAGGATCATCAGCACGCCGACGCCGAGCACGGCGAAGATGTAGTTGATGCCGAACAGGAGCTGGATCACCTTGCCGGCGCCGATCAACTGCGCGATCAGGTAGAACAGGACGACGACGAGACTTCCGGTCGCGGCGACCAGCCGCACCGGCGTCCGCTGCAGGCGGAACGCGGCGGCATCCGCAAACGTGTAGCTGCCCAGATTGCGCATCCGCTCCGACATCAGGAACAGCACGATCGGCCATCCCGTGAGAAACCCGAGTGCGTAAATGAAGCCGTCGAACCCATTGGCATAGACCAGCGCGGATATGCCGAGGAAGGCCGCCGCCGACAGGAAATCGCCGGCGGTCGCCAGCCCGTTCTGCACCGGCGTGATCGCGTGTCCGGCGGTGTAGAAGCCGGCCTTCGATCCGGTGCTGCCGGCCGATCGCCAGGTGATGACGAGCGTGACGGCGACGATCATGAGGAACATTGCGACCGCGATCCAGTCGGGCCCGCGCGCCCCTGCAGTGGACACTCCCTGGGCCGCCGCGGCATACGGAAACGCCACGCACAGCGCGATCAACAGCGATCTGGCGATCATCGGCCGAGCTCCCGCTTGACGCTGCGCGCGAGTTCGTCGAAGCGCGCGTTTGATCGCTGAACATAGAAGCCCGTGAAGGCGATGATCGCCGCGACCATGAGAAGCGCGAGCGCGAAGCCGAGCGGCATCGCGCTGCCGGCAAAACTCGCGCCGAGCGCGGCTTTCGCGGTCGAGATCAGGGCGATGAAGCCGAAGAACATGAGCAGCGTCAGAATGGACAGACCCCATCGCAGCCGCGCGCGTCCCGAGACGAGCTCCCTGAACGCGGCATCGGCAAGGATTTCTCGCGTGCGGTCCGGCGACAGTTGCAGCATCCGATTCCTCCCTCGGAGACATTTTCAGATCGCCGTGCCCATCCGCGCGCGTTACGCCGCTTGGATTCAAGGGCTCGGGGTGTCTCCGCTCCAGGGTCGGAGCATTAGAATCCGGACCCCATCCGGCAAGGTGATATCATGCCAAACTCCGGGTGATTTCATGCCATGCCGGGTGCGCCGCTATCGTTGCCCGATCGCCTGTCTCGAACGCAGAAATCAGCTATGAGACCGCGGATCCCTCAGATGGAGGGTCATAAACGCCGCCAACGCAAGCGACAGCACGATGCCACTCACGCAAGCCGTCCATCCGAAGCGATCAAACAGTTGACCGAGCACAGCGGTACCGACCAGACCGCCGAAAAAATAGCATGCCAGATAAGTCCCGCTCGCCACGCCTCGATTCTGCTGCGCGGCACGACCGACAAATCCGGTCGCAGCCGCCTGCGCAAAGAACGTCCCCACACCGACCACGACCAGTCCGGTCAGCACAGCGGCGAGATGAGAGGTCAGCAACAACGGCATTCCCAGCCCGGCCAATGCCAGCGCCCCCCAGATCGCCTGACGCGTGCCGAAGCGCGTGACGGCCTGACCAGCCAGCAGGGTCGTCACTACCGATGGAAGAAAGACGAAGTAGACGAAGCCAAGATCCATCATGCCCAATGACAGAGGCGCGCGTACCAGCACGAAGTTGACGAAAGTGAACGTGCCGATAAAGGCGAACAGGATGCAGAAGCCGACTGCAAATGCGGCCCGCAATGCCGGATTGCGCCAATGCGCGATCGTCGCCTGCAACGGCGATTGTGTCGTCGGCATCGGATGCATCGGCTGGGCACGCTTGATCGTGACAAAGACCAGGGCCGCGCCGGCGAGATTGAGCATCGCGAAGAAGTAGAAATTCGACGCCAGACCGAACGTGTCGGCGACTGCCGCCGACACCAGGCGGCCGATCAGATTGCTGACGACATTGCCGGCGATGTAGGCTGCGAAGGCGTTGCCGGCATCTATCGCGCCGCATTGCTCGCCGAGATAGGCGAGCGTGAGTGCAAAGGCGGACGCCATGCACAGGCCCTGCATCACGCGCAGGAACGTGAAGGTGGTGAGATCAGGCGCCACCGCGAGCAGGCTGGTCGGAATGGCGAGCAGCAGCAGGCTGACCAGAATGCCTAGACGGCGCTCGATATGCGGGCTGAGGAAGCCGACGACCAGCCCCGCGACCGCCATGCCCAAGGTGCTGGCATTGACTGCAAAGCCCATCGCCGCCGGCGTGACGTTATAGTGCCGGGTCAGCGAAGGCAGGATCGCCTGTGTCGCAAACAGGTCCACAACCGTCAGGAAGGCGGTCAGGCCGATGACCAACGAACGCAACGTGGCGCCGGGCGAATACCCCACCATCGCGTGCGCCTTGAATGAGGGTGATATCTCTGTCATGGCCCGCTCCACAATAAGGGGGATGTGACGCCCGGCACGTGTGGGGCAGCACGAGACTCCAGGGCGTCACATCCGGCAACGAAGCGCAGGGCTACGCTCGTTGATCTCGTTCACATGTTGTGGTCGTGCGGGTCCTTGCGGACGTCGCCGACATAGAGGATCACGGTTTCCTTGCCGAGGTTCTTCCACCAGTGCGAGGTGCCGAACACTTCGGGGCGGATGTCTCCGGCCTTGTGCACGATCGGCTCGGCGCAGTTGCTGGCGTATTCGACGATCTCGCCCTGCTGGACAAAGATCAGCGCCGGACGATCGTCATGGCTGTGCCAGGGCACGATGCCGCCGGGCTCGATGGTCAGCTTGCGGAAGCGCAACTCGCGATCCTTGAGGTGGGCGGGCTGCTTTTCGAGGTCGATCGAACCGAGCGTGACGTCGGTGACGCCGACCGGCTTGTAATCGACTTTCTCGCGGACATCCGCCTTCATCTTGCCTGCCGGACATTCGCCGGCAGACGCCGCGGTCGCGGCCGCCAGCGAGCCTGCAATGGCGACGGCAAGGGCGATGCCTTGGCGTAGCGAACGTGAATGCGTGGGCTTTAACATGGTGGTCTCCTCTGGTTCTGCCGTGGCCTTCGGGTGTGGCTGGCGATGACGGCACCATGATCGAAATCGCGCGTGGCTTGAAATGCCTACTCGCTCTGGACTCGATAGCGCCGCGCTATCCGCGACCGAGCATGTTCTTGATGTCGGAGGTGAAGGTCGGATAGGCGTAAACCTGCTCGCGGATCTGCCGCGCGGTGATACCGAATCGCATCGCCAGCCCGAACAGATTGATCAGCTCCTGGCCGGCATGGCCGACGAAATGCGCGCCGATGATGCGATCGCTGGTCCTTTCGACTATGATCTTCGACCACGCAATCGTCTCGGCATAGGTCCGCGCCGAGAACCAGTCGTGCATGTCGTTGACGTGGACGTCGACGGCAAGGCCGTTCCTTCTGGCGACGGCCTCGGCCAGCCCGACCGAAGCGAGCGCGGGCACGGTATAGACCGAAGTGGCCATGCTGGCGTAGTCCGGGCTGTGCACCGGCCCATCCACGATGTTGCGGCCGACGATATCGCCTTCATAGGTTGCGATCGGGGACAGCTGCGGCGAGATCGGCACCGCATCACCACAGACATGGACCAACGCATTTGAGGTCGAACGCAAATAGTTGTCGATATTGATCCGGCCGTTGTCGTGGGCAACTTGGCCCGCCGGAAGGTCCACCCCGTCGACATTGGCGATGCGTCCGGCGCCGTTGACGACGCGGTCGGCGAGGACAGTTTGTTCGACGCCGTCATGAACGAAGACGACACGCAGCGGTCCGTCGGCCTGTTCCACCCGTTTGACGCTGACGCCGGTCTTGATGCGGATACCGATCCGCTCGCTGTCGGCGCGCAATTGTGCGACAGCGTCGCTGTCCTGCGACGGCAGCAGCTGCGGAAGGGCCTCCAGGATCGTGACCTCGGCACCAGCGCGCGCATAGACATGGCCGAACTCCAGCGATATCACGCCGCCGCCAACGAAAACCACGGAGCCGGGCAGCGTTCGCTCACTCAACATGTCGTCAGAGGTGATCATGTGTGCCGAGCCGGGAATCGGGAGCGGCCGCGGCTTCGATCCGGTGGCAATCACGATGTGTTTGGCTTCGAGCAGGCGTCCGCCGACGCGGATCGCGTTCGGGCCGGCGAAGGCACCGTATCCCCTGATAACCTCGACATTGCGATGGGCTATCGACCGCGCAAGATTTGCCGGAATGTCCTTGATCAGGTCCTTTTCGCGGTCGATTAGCGCGGCCCAGTCGAGTTTGGGTTTATCGACGGTGATGCCGTGCACCGAGGCGCGCTCAATCTCATGCAGGGCATGGCCGGCCGCGACCAGCACCTTTTTCGGCGTGCAGCCACGGTTGGGGCAGGTGCCGCCAAGCAAATCTCCTTCAATCATCGCGACCGACATGCCGGCGCGGCGCACCGGTCCGGTGACGCCAATCCCGGCATTGCCACCGCCGAGGATCACGACATCGAATTGTTCCATCCTCATATCCTCCAACAACAGGCACAGGGCCGCATCTGTGACGCGGCCCGCTGATTCTACGGTCCAGGCTCCGCGCGCGTTACTTGGCGGCGATCGTCGCGGTGATTGATTGCACCACCGCCGTCGCCATTCTGAGCTGGGCGTCGCGGTCATGAATGTTGTGCCGGCGGCCGATCCATTGGAAATCGGTCCAGACGGCCCAGACATCGCCATTCTGGTCCTGCGTCACCAGCAGCCGCACCGGCCAGTCGAGCCCGGCATTCGGGTTCGACGTGATGAATTGAGTCCCGAGCGGCGGGTTGCCGAACACGAGCAAGGTGGACGGCCGCAGCTTGATGCCGGCGTCGGCGGCAAGCTTCGACTGATCGATTTCGGAGAAGAACTTGATGCCTTTGATGGCGATGTCGCCCTTGATGCGGGCGATCGCCTCGGCCATCGGCACCGCGCTCTTGACGCGAACCACGCCGTCGTCGCTGTCGGCGCGGGCTGAAGGAGGGATCGAGAGGGCGAGAGCGATCAGTAGCGGCGCGCAGAGGGTTGCAAACCGGCGGAGGACGAGACGGGGCATAGCATTTCTCCTGTGCTTGGCGTCGTGCACAGGATGGAGGTCCGGACCGCATCACGGAAATGCGAACCTGCTCTCGTCTCGATAGCCAGGCGCTATCGGCGCGCGATGCATGGCGGCTATCGAACCGATTGGGCATCGGCATTTCATTGCGAGGACAGGCTGCTCCTTGATAAAGCCGCGCCCGATTGGCGGGCGTCCTCAAGGAGCCCCCATGACCAACCATCCCAAGATCCTGATCACCGCCGCGGCGCTTGCTGTCGTCGCTACTTCGGCTCTCGCGCAGGCCGCGTGGGAGCTCAAATCCGGCATGGCCTACATGTATGTCGGCCCCGGGAAGATGTCGGCTATGGCAATGGCCGCGACCGAGAAGAACCACGAAACGATGATGAAGCACGCCACAAAGGTGCCGAACAACACCGTCTTCTTCATGGACAACGGCCAGCTCTATTCGGCGTCGGGCCGGCTCGATCCGACCGGCAATTTCTATATCAATTGATCGTAGCTGTAGCGGGGCCGCCCCTTGCGGGCGGCCATCGCCGGAAAATAAGATCACCTTCAACTCGTCCGCCGGAGCCAGACATGACGCAGCTCTCGCCTGCCAGCGCCGAACGTCTCAGGCAGGCCTTCCTGCACTGCCGTGATATGGAGGGCTCGCTGCGCGAGCGGCTCGAAGCCTATGCAGCAGCCGGCCGCGACATCTTCCCGGCCTATAGCGATGCGGTCGACCGCTTGGTCGAACGGCTGAAACAGAATGGCGGCGGCAACAATGCGCCGCGGCCGGGCGATATGATGCCGCCCTTCATGCTGCCCGACGAACGTGGCCAGCTCGTCACGCTGCCGGCACTGCTGCGGCAGGGGCCGGTGATCGCCATGTTCTTCCGCGGGCACTGGTGCCCATACTGCCGGATCAATGTCGGGTCCGTCGTCAAGGCGCTAGCGGATATCACGGCGCTTGGCGGGCAGGTTGTAGGCATCATGCCGGAGACGCAGAAATATGCCTCGCAATTCAAGGCCGAGGCGGACGCGCCGTTTCCGATCCTGACCGATCTCGACAACGGCTATGCGCTGTCGCTCAACCTCGCGATCTGGCTCGGCGCGGAGATCCAGGATCTGCTGTCATATCTCGATTTGTCCGGTTTCCACGGCAATGACGGTTGGGTGCTGCCGATCCCCGCGACCTTCGTGATCGGCCGCGACGGACTGGTGAAGGCCCGCTTCGTCGACCCCGACTTCCGCAAGCGGATGGAGATCGACGATCTCATCAAAGCGGTGGAAGACGCCGGCCGCTGAACGGCGGTTACTCAAGGCGCGCCTTCAGGCGCCGTTGGCCAGATATTGCTGCCAGTCCGTGCCGCGCAGCATCCGCATCACGGCGGATGCAACCGCCGTGCGTTCGCGGCCGGCGACCCCATAGAGATGCACGGTCCGCCGCGAATCCAGCCCATCGACCGTCGCACGCTTCAGCGTTTCCGGGATCGTCGCGGTGTGCGGCATCACGGAGATGCCGATGTCGGCCTCGACCAGTTCAATCAGATCGCGTTCGGAGGAGATCTGGTGGCTGCCGTCGACCGCCACGCCATGCTCGCGCAACGCGTTGCCGACGCGATCGGCGTGCTCGCAATAGCTACGCGACAGCAGCTGCTGACCTTGCAGATCGTCGAAGCCGATGCGATCCCGGGCGGCCAGCGGGTGCATCCTGCTCATCACCAGGCAGAAGTGCTCCGTGAATAGCGGCCAGGTGTCGAGCCGATCCCAATCGCTGCCGAGCTCAGCGGCGATGCCGAGCTCAGCCTCGCCCTTCTTCAGATATTCGGCGACCTCTGCGCTGCTGCCACGGAGAAAGCGGAATTCCAGCCGGTTGAACTGCCGCTTGATCTGGTCGAGATAGGGGATCAGCAGCGACAGATCCACTGAATGGGTCAGCGCGATCCGCAGCGCACCGATCTCGCCGCTCTTGAAGGACGAGGCCAGCATGCGCGCGCCGGAGGCGGCATCGTAGCACTGCTGCAGCAGCGGCAGCATGCGCTGGCCGAGCTCGGTCAGTTGTGCGGCCGGGCGCTCGCGGCGAAACAGGTCGCCGCCGAGCTCGGCCTCGAGCTGCTTGATCGCGCGCGTCAGTGACGGTTGCGTCACGTTGCACTCGTCGGCGGCGCGCGTGAAGTTCAACAACCGCGCGACGGCGAGGAAATACCTGACCTGATGCATTTCCATGACGCTGCTGCCCTGCATGCTCTCATGCGCCAAACTAGCCCAAACCCCGGCGGATTGACACCCAGACGTCGATAGCGGCGGCCTATCGTTATGGAAGCGAACGGGCATTTCAGTTGGGTTCGCGCAAGGCGCACGGTGCGGTAGTCGTCAGGAACCGAAGGATACGCCATGAACATACAGTTGAAGCCCCAGGATGCCGCCGCCAGACCGCTTGCCGGCAAGGTCGCCCTGGTTACGGGATCGACCAGCGGGATCGGGCTTGGCATCGCACGAACTCTGGCCCAGGCGGGCTCAACGCTGGTTTTGAACGGGCTAGGGATCGCCAGCGAGATCGCCAAGACCAGGGACCAGCTGGCGGATCAGTTCGGCGTCGCCGTGAGCTATTCGTCAGCCGACATGACCAATGCCATGGCGATTGCCGAGATGATCGCGATGACGATCGCGACCCATGGCCGGCTCGATGTGCTGGTCAACAATGCCGGCATCCAGCATGTCGCGCCACTCGAGCAGTTTCCGGTCGAGAAGCGGGAGATGATCCTCTCCATCGACCTGTCCTCGGCGTTTCACACCACGCGGCTGGCGCTGCCGGTGATGCGGCAGAACAAGTTCGGCCGGATCGTCAACATCGCCTCAGCGCATGGGCTGGTCGGTTCGCCTTACAAATCGGCTTATGTCGCGGCCAAGCACGGCCTGGTTGGCCTCACGAAGGTAACAGCTCTGGAAACCGCCGAGGACGGCATCACTTGCAACGCAATCTGCCCCGGCTACGTCTACACGCCGCTGGTCGAGGCACAGATCGACAGCCAGGCCAAGGCACACGGCATCTCGCGCGACAAGGTCATCCGGGACGTGCTGCTGGCGCAGCAGCCGAACAAGCATTTCGCCGGCGTCGATGAGCTTGGCGCGCTGACGGTGTTTCTCGCCAGCGACGCTGCGGCCTCCATCACCGGCGTTGCGCTGCCGGTCGATGGCGGCTGGACCGCGCACTGAAACGTGAAGGTAACAGGGACCATTGGTCAGCGAATACCGCATCAGGGATGAACAGCAGGGAGCTTGATATGACCCGCCAGAACAATTGTTCGTCGAAGACGCAGGCTTCCGATCCAGGGCAAGTCGTCCTGGTGCTGCAAGGCGGCGGTGCGCTCGGCTCCTACCAGGCCGGCGTCTACCAGGCGCTGCACGAGGCCGGAATCGAGCCGGACTGGATCATCGGCACCTCGATTGGCGCAATCAATGCCAGCCTCATCGCCGGCAATGCGCCAGAGAGGCGGGTGTCGCGGCTGCGCGAGTTCTGGAAGAAGATGGAGCAGAGCCCGGTCTGGAGCTTTCGCGATGTCTTTCCAGGCTTCAACGAGAAGCTGTCGTACTGGTCAACGGTGACCAACGGCATTCCCGGCTTCTTCCGGCCGAACGCGCTTGCGCATGCCGGTGACAGCTATCCGCTCGGCGCCGACAATGCCGGCTATTATTCGACAGCCCCGCTGGAGAAGACGCTCACCGAGCTCGTCGATTTCGACCTCGTCAACCAATGCCGACCAAGGCTCACAGTCGGCGCGGCGCATGTTCGCACCAGCGAGATGCACTATTTTGACAGCCGCGACGTCAGGCTTGGCCTCAGGCACGTCATGGCCTCCGGCGCGCTGCCACCAGCATTCCCCGCCATCCGCATCGATGGCGAGCTCTATTGGGACGGTGGCATTCTGTCCAACACCCCGACGGAAGCGGTGTTCGACGACAATCCGCGCCGGAATTCGCTGATCTTTGCCGTGCACCTCTGGAATCCATCCGGCGCCGAGCCGACCACAATGGCGGAGGTGTTGAACCGGCACAAGGACGTGCAATATTCCAGCCGGATTGCCAGCCACATCGCGCGCCAGCAGCAGGCGCATCGTCTGCGCCATGTCATCAATCAGCTCGCCGAACGCCTACCGGAGGCCGAACGCAACAGCGCGGCCGTCCGCGAACTCGCAAGCTATGGCTGCCCAACACGCATGCACGTCGTTCGCCTGCTGGCGCCGCAGCTCGACCGCGAGACCCACACCAAGGATATCGACTTCAGTCCGTCGGGCATCATGCAACGCTGGGACGCTGGCTATGCGCACACCGAGGCGGTGCTGCAACGCCGGCCCTGGATCGGCGAATTCGACCCGCTGTCTGGCGTCATTCTCCACGAGGAGCCCCGGGAGGCGCTCCTCGCGGCCGAGTAGACACGGGCTGCGGCCGGCTTTTGCTTCGGATCGGCATACGTCGACACAGCCGCTTCGCCTTTGGCATCGGGCGCAGGATGCCATCGTTGGACGAAGCAGTTCTTGTAATTTGATTCGAAAAGCGAGCCCGCGATTCCCCACCGAACCAGTTCTCGCTACGCCTGCTCCATCGCCGTTTCCCGGTGTTGAACGCCACCGCTATGCTGGTTCGTCGAGGACCATGCAAGGACCGCCCTCAAAAGCACCGGACGGTGTTCGCCTGCCTGTCGTTTATCCGGGAGCCAAAGCTCCTGGCGGCGACGCACCCGCGACTGTTCAATGAGGACGTCGCGAGGCATCTGGAATAATTGGTCGATCCGGGCCCGCGGACGGCAGACGTATCGCTACTCGAAGTCCTCCGAGTGGTGACCGGTCCAGAGTCAGGGATCCGGCATACAACTCGGCAAGCTCGCGCGTGATCGACAGACCGAAGCCGAATCCTGGAGAGCTCTCGTCGAGCCGTTGGCCGGCTTGCACCGCTTGCGACATCTGCTCCGGCGAAAGTCCCGGTCCATCATCGTCGACGACGATGATGACGCTTCGCATCTCCTCGAGAGATCCGACAGCGATCTTGCTGCGGCACCAGGAAAACGCGTTCTCCAGCACGTTTCCCAATATTTCGTCCACATCTTGCGGTTCGCAGGCCACGGCGAGGCTCGCCGGCATGTCATTGACAAAATCGATTGCCTTGTCAGCGTTTACTTTGCCGAGAACGAGAGCAAGATCCGTGACGCGTGACGCGATCACCGTTCTGGCCCGAACCGGACCGCCGATTGCGGCCGACCGGGCGCGCCCCAGATGATGCCGGATGCGTCGGTCCATCAGCACGACGAGGCCGTGAAGATCGTCTGAACCCGACGGCTGCTTTTGCAGCGCGATCGCCAGTGTGGCGAGCGGCGTCTTCAGTCCGTGTGCCAAGTTCGAGACGTGTTTGCGCGCCCGCTCAAGATTGGTGGTATTCTGGATCAGCAGCGCATTGAGCTCGGTCGCCAACGGCTGCACTTCGTCCGGCTGAGCATCGGGCACTGTGTCGCGACGGCCCGATCTCACATCGGCGATCGCCAGACGAAGCCGTTCCAGCGGTCGCAATCCCAGACGAACCTGGATCAGCATCGCGCAGATCAGTGCGACGCCGAGCACCCCGAGCGACAGGCCCAATGTGCGCATCGCCTCCCACAGCGGTCCGCGCACCGCGTCTCTGGGCGCAGAGGCCACGATCGTGACGGGGGTGCCGGCCACCGCCACGTTCAAGATGCGGAAGTGAAGCATGCGGTCGTATGGACCCTTGCCGTCGGCAGGCAGCGGGCGTTCTCGCGCCGGCGGATCGTCGCCGGCCGGAGGACGCGGCGGCGGGGGCGGCAACGGTCTATTGCGGAGGTCGGGCGCAGCAAGATCCGCCCCATCGAGCGACCGCGACCGCAAGACATTCTTTGGTCCGGACAGTTGCCAGTACCAGCCGTGCCGGCGTCGATCGAACGGCGGCCCATCGGCGGATCCCGCGAGACGCATGTAGCCGGCGCCGTCCACTTCAAGCATGGACGCGAGGAAGAGGATTTGGGCGTCGAGCCTTTGATCGATTTGGCCCTGCACGAACCGATGCAGCACGAATGATATCAGAATCGCGGCAACGATCAGGGCCGCGGTGATGAACACGCCGGCCCCGATCATGAGACGCCGGCCGAGCGATGCGTTCCGGCTCATCATCGGGATCCGGAATTGAGCTTGTAGCCGCGGCCCCTTTCGGTCTCGATCAGTGCCTTCCCGACCTTGCGCCTGAGCCGCGCGACGATCACCTCGATCGAATTCGAATCCGTACCGACGTCGCCTTCATAAACCTTTTCCGCCAGGAGGCCGCGCTCGACCACGGTGTCTTTGCGCAGGATCAGGCATTCAAGAATGCGCCATTCCAGCGCGGTCAGCTTCAACGGCAGTCCGTCCAGCTCGAACACGCCCGTCTGGGTTTCGAAGCTGAGCGGCCCGCAGCAAATGCGCGGTGCGGCGTGCCCGGAGGCGCGACGGACCAGTGCGCGCAGCCGCATCACCAATTCCTCGATCCGGAACGGCTTGGTGAGATAGTCGTCAGCGCCCGCCTTGAAGCCGTCCACCTTGTCGGTCCAGCCGTCGCGTGCGGTCAGGATCAACACTGGCAAATGCCGGCCGTTCTTGCGCCAGCCGCGCAGCACCTCGACCCCGGGCACCTTGGGCAGCCCGAGATCGAGCACCGCGGCATCGTAGGATTCCGTTTCGCCGAGGTGCTGCCCGTCCTCACCATTGACGGCGATGTCGACCGCAAAATTCTCCTCGCGCAGGGCGCGGGCGATCTCGTGCGCCAGCAGGCGATCGTCTTCGACCAGAAGGATTTTCATTCGGTTCACACCTCGGACCGGAACTAGGCGCCCAAGCTTAACCCAACCTGAACGGAACGGTTCAGGCTGGATTGGGGACGGCACCCTAGGCTCCAGGCATCGCAATCGATGAAAGGAGCCTCCAATGACCGAAAGCGATGCACAGAGTGACCCCACCCCGTCGCCGCCCGAACGCCGGCAGGTCCGGCATCGCGGCCTGCTGGCCGGAGCCGCACTTGCCGTGCTTCTCGCAGGTGCGGCTGCCGGTGCCGGCGGCGTTCGCGTCGCCCAGAATTGGCAGCCGCGCAGCGTCTTGCTGCTGCAGCCGACTGCGATAGACAGGCTGCAACCCGGCGGCCCATCCGCCGTGCGCGGCAACGTCGCCGAAATCTTCGGCCACATGTTCGTTGTCGAGGACGGCAGCGGCCGCGCTCTGATCGATCTCGGACCGCGCGGCGAGAACGCCGACATCGTCAAAGGCGAGGCGGTGACAGTCCAGGGCATGTTCGATCAGGGCATCTTCCGCGCTCAGATCGTCTCTCATGCCGACGGCCGAACCGAGGCGTTCGGTCCTCCGCCGCATCCACCTCGCGGAGCGCCGCCACCGCCGCGGGCCGACGGGCCGCCTCCTCCGCCGCCCCCGCGGGCTGACGTTCCTCCGCCGCCACCGCCGCGGGCCGATGCCCCGCCACCGCCGCCTCCGGGGCCCAAGACGCTTTGAGAAAAAGACACTCCAGGAAACAGGGCGCCGGGGAAAAGGGCGCTTTGACAATGACAAGTGGATAACAATCAGGAGATCAGGATGTCAGAAGACAAGATCAAGCTATCCGGAAAGATCGTGTACGTGTTCGCGCACCGCTTTGTGGTTCAGACCTCGAGCGGCGCCGTACTTGCCGATCTCACGCCGCACGGCGCGGATCGCGTCAAGCTCCGGATCGGCGCCGACGTCGTGCTGGAAGGCGAACAGAAGCCCTCCGAGCTCAAGGTGACGCGGTTCGCGTGCGACGGCGAGACTGTGACGATCCCGCACAAGAAGAAGCCCGATCACGGCCACCACGAGCCCGCCGACGTCGCTACGGCCGTCGAGGCCGCGCGCGCTGCCGGGTTCGAGCCGCTGGGCACGCCCCGCCGCAAGCCCAAGCATTTCGAACTCGACGGCCGGCGCAACGGCGAGACTTACGAACTCCACGTCGAATTGGGCGGACGAATCCGGAAAGCCAAGCTTGTCGGCGCGGGACACGACACCGCTTAGCGCTTGGGACGACTGACGTCCGCTCTGACCAAGTCGCGCAACGTCGAAGCGAGCCCGAGCCGGAACTCACCGGCTCGGGGGTTCGTTGAGGGCCTCATCGCGCGGGCGCGATTGTTCAATCAAGCTTGGGGATGCAACGTCTCGATGCGATCCATGAAATTTCGACGCGACTGGTACAGGCCGGCATTTTCCTTAGTTCGAGCATTTGAAGAGCAACGCCGATGACCACACTCAGTGCAAATCGAGATGGCGTGCTTCGTCCGCTGCTCGCGTTGAACTTCTTCATGGCAGACATGCAGGCCGGCATCGGCCCGTTCCTCGGCGTGTTCCTGCTCGCGCACGGCTGGCAGAGCGGCTGGATCGGAACGGTGATGACGGCGGGCGGCGTCGCCGGCATGCTGATGACGACGCCCGCTGGCGCGCTGATCGACGCCACCCGCAGCAAGAAGCTCTTCGTCATCATCCCCGGTATCTGCACCGTCATCGCGTCCGGCATCGTGCTGCTGTCGCAGGAGTTCTGGCTGGTGGCTGCCTCTCAGGTCGCGACCGCGATCGCGGGTGCTTCGATCGGGCCGGCGGTCGCGGGCATCACGCTCGGCATCGTGCGCCAGGCCGGTTTCAACCAGCAGAACGGCCGCAACCAGGCCTTCAATCATGCCGGCAACATGGTGGGCGCCGGCTTGTCCGGATTCGTCGGGTGGGTCTACGGATTCACCGCGGTATTCTGGCTTGCTGCGCTATTCGGCGTCCTCTCAATCGTCTCCGTGCTGATGATCCCGAGCGCATCGATCGACGACGACGCAGCCCGCGGGCTGGAACGCAAGGGCAATAATGACGGGCCGGCAAACGGGCTGCGGGTGCTGGCCGAGTCGAAGCCGTTGCTGATCCTTGCCGCGGCGCTGCTCTTCTTCCACCTCGGCAATGCGGCCATGCTTCCGCTTTACGGTTTGGCCGTCGTCGCAGACAAGCAGGCCGATCCGGCGAGCTTCGTCGCCATGACCATCGTCATCGCCCAGGGCACCATGATCCTGACCTCGCTGGCCGCTATGCGAATGGCCGAAAAGGAAGGTTACTGGCTGGTCCTATTGGCATCGTTCATGGCCTTGCCGATCCGGGGTATCATCGCGGCATGGCTCTTGAACAAATGGGGGGTTTATCCGGTGCAAATCCTCGACGGTGTTGGAGCAGGCTTGCAGAGCGTCGCGGTGCCGGGACTCGTCGCACGGATCCTCGATGGCACCGGGCGGATCAATGCTGGCCAGGGCGCGGTGATGACAGTGCAGGGCATCGGCGCCTCGCTCAGTCCCGCGATCGGCGGCTGGATCGCGCAGGAGCTCGGATACGGAGCGATGTTTCTCATTCTCGGCGGCTTCGCCACGGTCTCGGTCGCGCTGTGGAGCGTCTTCGCTCCGTTGGTGAAGCCTGCTTGTGCAATGAAAGCGCGGCCGCTAACAGACAAGACTGTCTCAAGCATTGCGAGTGTCGCCTGATGTTCGGGAGCAACGCAGCGACCTGGGGTATCGCGGGTCTCGCAACTCTGGGCGTCATAGCGCGTCCGTGGAATCTTCCGGAATACATCTGGGCCGTGACCGGCGCAGTCTTGCTGATCGCATTCGATCTGTTGCCGTGGTGGGATGCAGCCGCGGCCGCAGCGAAAGGCACCGATGTCTATTTTTTTCTGATCGGCATGATGCTGCTGGCCGAGGTCGCGCGAAAGGAGGGTCTGTTCGACTGGCTGGCCGAACAGGCTGTCGGGCATGCGCGCAACTCGGCAACCCGGTTGTTTTCGATCGTGTATGCGGTCGGTACCCTGGTCACCATCTTCCTGTCGAACGACGCCACCGCGGTCGTGCTGACACCCGCCGTCTACGCTGCGACCCGTACCGCGAAGGTCGAGCCGCTGCCTTATCTGTTCGTCTGCGCATTCATCGCCAACGCAGCCAGCTTCGTGCTGCCGATCTCGAACCCGGCGAACCTCGTGGTGTTCGGCGCACACATGCCGACGCTGCTGGAATGGCTACACTACTTCCTGCTGCCTTCGATCGTGGCGATCGCTGCGACCTTCATCGTGCTCCGGTTCAGCCTGCGCAAGAGCTTGTCGGGCGGCGTCGACGAGCGTGACGGAGAGCCGGTTATTTTGACGAGGAGCGCTGCGATCGTTGCCGCCGGCATCGGCGCGACTGCGGTGGTGCTGCTCGCCGCGTCTGCCTTCGATCGCGATCTTGGAATCCCGACCTTTGCTTGCGGCGCGGCAGTGACCGGGATGGTCCTTCTGCTCGGCCGCAAATCGCCGCTATCGATCGCTCGCGACATCTCATGGTCGGTCCTTCCTCTCGTCGCCGGGCTGTTCATCCTGGTCGAGGGCCTCAATCGTACCGGCGTGCTGCCGACACTCGCCGAGGAACTCAAGCAGATGGCCGCGCTGTCGCCGCACGCAACCGCGTGGGGTGCCGGCATCATCACGGCGATCGCCTCGAACCTCATCAACAATCTTCCAATGGGCCTAATCGCGTCGACCACGACGCATGCCGCGCAGGTGTCGCATCACATCACCGGCGCAGTTCTGATCGGCGTCGATCTCGGACCCAACCTGTCGGTCACCGGCTCGCTCGCAACGATCCTGTGGCTGATCGCGCTGCGGCGTGAGGGCGTGCACGTTGGTGCACTCCACTTTCTGCGGCTCGGTATCCTGGTCATGCCTCCCGCACTGGCGCTGTCGCTAATCGCACTCTCGCTGACCGCGAGTTAAGTGCGTTCAGCCGTTGCTACTAAGGCTAGCCCGCCAAGATTGGCATAGAACCTAAGCCGCCAATTGGCACCCCTGCCCGATCAGCCGTTGGTCGCCGCTCGAAGTTCTCTATAGGAAGCGCGGCAGGGCGGCCTTTCGCGAATCGCGATCCAACGGGTAGGCAGTCTGCTTGAACTCGATGCCATCAAGGAGGCCTTGAATGTAGCCCGAGATGGTGTCCGCAGCCGGAGGCTCCCCTTCTTTCGGGGAGCCACTTCTCGGAGCCACGACGTCCAAAGCAGCGCCGTCGAGCGCAGGAAATCGCGGAAATCGTAGTTTGGCGTACAAAATCGTACGATTTGGTTGCGGGGACCTGCAACCATCTCAAATTACTCGTTGAAACAATAGCTTGAGGGGCGCTCGGTCCGCCGGAAGGGACAGAACGGAAGCTCGACTTGGCGGAGAGAGTGTCAGTCAATCCCCATTGAAAGATAAGGAGAATTTTGCCTCCCAAAGCTGGAACCTACTATTCGAGGCACGTCAAATAACGCTTGTACTTTCGCGTACCGCGCTAATTCAATTCAACGCTTCGGCTTTGGGCCGCGGGCTCATCGAGAGGATGGCTCGGTTCGCGCGGAGGGTATTTCCGCCGCTGTCGTTGGCTTGTTCCGCTCCAGCAGCGCGCGGGTTGCAGCCGCTACATCGCACTGACGCATCAGGCTCTCGCCGACAAGAAAAGTCGACATGCCGACCCGCTCAAGCCTGGCCAAATCGTCCGACGTGAAAATGCCGCTCTCCCCGACCATCAGCCGCTCCTCCGGGATCAGCGGCGCCAGCGCCTCACTTGTCGCGAGCGTCGTCTCGAACGTACGTAGATTGCGGTTGTTGACGCCGATCATGGGCGAGCGGAGTTTCAGCGCGCGGTCGAGTTCGAACCGGTCGTGGATCTCGATCAAGACATCCATCTGCAGCGAGATCGCCGCGTCCTCGATATCTCGGGCGGCCGCATCGTCGAGCGCGGCCATAATGATCAGGATGCAGTCGGCGCAGTGAGCGCGGGCTTCGACAACCTGATAGGTGTCGAACATGAAGTCCTTGCGCAGCACTGGTAGATTGGTTACGGCGCGCGCCGCGACCATGAAGTCGAGATGCCCTTGGAACGACGGCGTATCGGTCAGCACCGAAAGGCACGCCGCGCCTCCGGCCTCATAGGCTTTTGCCAAGGCGGGCGGATCGAAGTCGGCGCGGATGAGGCCCTTCTATGGCGAAGCCTTCTTGATCTCGGCAATCAGCGCATAGTCGCCGGCGCCATGCTTTTCCTTGATCGCACGGAAGAAGCCGCGCGGTGGCGACGCCGCTTTGGCGCAAGCCTCGATGCTCGCGAGAGGACGAGCACGTTTGGAGGCAGCAATCTCCTCGCGCTTATAGCTTTCGATTTTCTTCAAGATGTCCGGCATCATCGACCCGTTCGTGGATTCACTTGTCGCTCAACAGCCTGCATCACATAATCGGAACGATACAAATCAACAAACTTCGACACTTACTCACTTCCTCTTCATCGACGACCCGCGCCGATACGCACACGCGAGCGCGTCCATGACCCGTTTTCGCATGCTCGGCATCCTATCACGTGACCAAGGTTTCCCAGCGCTGATTTCACCTGCACTGCCATGATTCACGAACGGCGCACGGTGCCACCGCGGCAGTATTCCCCGCTGTCATGGAAACCATACATGACAGCTATTAGAAGATTTCGTTCCGCGCTGCGATCAATGGGCGTCGCTATCGCGAGACCCCATCGAGTAGCGCTAG
>NZ_JADFUD010000050.1:0-56199 GCF_054820065.1 Bradyrhizobium sp. UFLA06-06 | reverse complement strand
GGCGATCATCATCGCGCCGCGACACTGACTCGCCATCCTGATCGCCGCGCTCTTCCGACCCAGATCGTCGCGCTATACGTAAGCGTCCAACCGGGGCCTGCCCGGAAGCGTCGCGTCAGGCCAGACCCCCTGTGATTCAAACTCCCAAACTGGGGGCTGGAATCATGCGCTACGAACTCGCCGATCATGAATGGATTGCCATCAAGCCGATGCTGCCGAACAAGCCGCGCGGCGTTCCTCGGGTTAACGACCGTCGTGTCCTCAATGGCATCTTCTGGGTCTTGCGTTCCGGAGCACCTTGGCGCGATTTGCCGGCGGCGTTCGGTCCTTACACCACTTGCTACAACCGCTTCGTTAGGTGGCGGCGAGCTGACGTCTGGAGCCGCATCATGGACGCACTTGCGGCTGCCCATGATGCCGCTGTCCAAATGATCGACAACTCGATTGTCCGCGGCATCAACATGGGGCCTGCATCACAAGGAACGAGCGCCTATCGATGGGAAGGTCGCGCGGCGGCTTGACGAGCAAAATCCACGCGGTGGTCGATAGCAATGGTTTGCCGGTACGGTTGACGTTGAGCCCCGGCGAGGCCCACGACGTTCGACTTGCAGGACAACTGCTCTCTCATCTGAAGTTCGGGTCAATGTTGCTTGCCGACCGTGGCTATGACGCCGACTGGATAAGAGAGCTTGCCATGAAAAAGGGGTCGTGGGCCAACATCCCGCCGAAACGCAATCGCAGCGATCCGATCTGCTTCAGCTCCTATCTCTACCGCGCTCGCGACTAGGTCGAACGGCTCTTCAACAGGATCAACCAATGTCGTCGTGTGGCGACGCGTTACGACAGGCTTGCGGGAAACTACCTTGCCTTCGTCCAACTCGCCTCTATCCGCCTATGGCTGGCTGCGCGTTATGAGTGCACGCCCTAACGAGCTCTCTGGGCCGGAGCAGAGCAATGGTCTCCTTGAGTTTGCGGATACTTTGCAGGACGTTGTGCTCTCGCGGCCAACGGGCATTTGTGCAAGCGCTGTGGAGCTGAGCGGAAGTATGGATTCGGCTTCGGTCGCGATTGCTGTTGGCAAAAGCGTGAAAACCGTAAGGTGTGGCGGCATCCTGTTGGGCGACGGGAGCAGCCCCAGGCAGTCTGATCGGCGAGCGCGCATTCTGAGCGCACTGAATTGCCGCGATCACCCCCTTGAAATGCATACCCACATGCCGGCGATTGATCTGGATCTTGCCCCAGAACGACGCCTGCCACTCACTTCAGAGTATTGCCTGGAGGCATTTGAGGCGCTCTGCGACAGCTTTCGCGCGGACGGCTACGAAATCGTCTGGTCCGGCATAGGCGGCGACAAGCTTTGCGCTTGCTCCACCGCCGAGGAGGGCGGCTCAAGATCTTCGTCTTCACGTCACCTGGAGATCGCCGTTGAACTTGCAGACGGCCTGTTGACAAATCGCGCGCTCGACGCCGCTCATTCATCCTTCCTTTTCAGCGCGCCGCTTAGCGCGACCGTATCCACATTTCTGCTCGCAAGCCTTTGTCATGCTCGTCCACTCGCAAGGCGAGGACTTTGGCCCGTTCGCCCGCTAGGCGATCCGAGATTGATTAATACTGCAGCGAAGCTTCCGCTTGCACTTCGCGCGGGCAAGGAAATATTCCGTTCCTACCTGCGTAATCGGCTGCGCTGCGATGTGTTTCCGCACGGTTATGCAAAGGAGACTTTCGCGCTTGTGTTACCAAAGGCGATTGCGGCTCGTGCAGACACGATTTCATCGCAGCTTTCCTCTTGCGCCCTGGCCGACTTCGGCTTGGTTTCGCGAGAGTCCGTTATGGCGCTCTTGAATAGGGTATTAACAACGCAAGTTGCTGCAACCAGCGCCTTGGTTCGCTTCCTGTGGGCGGAACGCTTCGTTCGGCAACTATGTTGAGAGCTTCACCATCAACAACCACCGGTTAGAACACCTGCTACATCAAAGAAAGGTTGAGAATTGGACGTTCTCGCCCATCGGCACGATGGAGCTAGACTGTGTCGGCGTGTATCGCGGGGCTATCGGCAGAGAACGCGACACTGGACGTTATCGTTTACCCCTGTCGTTGCATGCCGTTTAGCCCTTTTTCCGTTAGATAGATTCGTCTTTTGGAGGCGGGTCGCTCGCGAAGGGAGGCGCCGTCTGGCGCGCACTCTGTCACGCATCCCGGCAAGCCATAAGGATATGGACAGGGCTCTTCGGCCTGCACTTACCGTTAGATCACCAGAAGAACTCTCCTGGTGAACGCATTGGAATGGCTTTCGTCGGACCTATGACTACTAACGGTTGACGGAGCTGCGATACCCCGCGCGGTCGCTAGGCCTTTCCATATCGAGAGCCGAGATCTCAATTTAATCAACGATTGCTATCGTTTTAGATTCTCGTCCCGCGCTCGGATGATAACGTGCAGCTCCGCGGAGTGCTTTTGCATGATCATTGATGGCCACTCTGTGCTGGAACATCCTCATCCGTTCCTTGCGATCATGCTCCAGCGGCGGAACCGGAACGGCTTCAGAGGCGGCGCGCAAATTTCTTTACGCAAGAGGACGCGGCCGCTGTTCCCACGAGCGGCCGCGCCGCGAGGCCTCGATCCTCATTTTCTGCTTGGTTTGTATCCGGTGGTTAGTGCTGTACGCACGCCGGATCGGTCAAACAAAAAAACAGATCGCAGATACCATTCAACGGGTCGTCCGCGCATTGAGGATATGACGTGTCGGCGACCTGCACCTTGGCAGCGACGGGTTGAGCGGCGGCTTCAGCAACACAGGCCGGCACTGCCGCCGTTGCAAGCGCGGCGGCGCTCGCAGTCACAAACAGCAATTTTTTCATTCCAGAGTCGCTCCCTTAAGATCGGCCCCAAGCCGTCCTCATGGATATATGACGTTGCCACAAGTGGTAAAATTGATTTTCTTGATCAGGCCTATCTACGGGATGGATGAGTTCGGACATCTTTGCGGGCTCGGTTATGAGTTGCTCGGAGAAGCCGTTTATGGTCGGCTTCTCGCCGGCCTCTAAGCGGTCCGCATTGATCTGAGCAATCGGACAACGCGGTAACTGCATCGTCTCGGCCCAATGACTTGCACGGCTTGGAGGCTGGACGCGTGCTGCCCGAGGCGGTGAGTCACATTCCTGATGAGTGCACAAGCGAACTCATTATGACGGATGCGACGACTGCGCGATCGCTGAAATTCCATTCGTTTGTTCGGCTGCGCTAGAGGCTACACCGCATGGCTTCGGCCCGTTCAAGTACGGCGGCATACTGCTAATTCAGCGAGACTGCATTCCTGACCAGAACTTGCCACCGAGGGCGATATTGTTGCTGAGCGCGCGGCCGACTTCGTCGCGCAGCGACGGCGGCACTGACTGCAACCATCACCTCAGACTTGCTCGAAGGTCCCGATCGCGGCTGCCCTTACAAAATCCACACGGTACTCACTGCCAACGAGAAGAATCATGGCCCAAACGAATTATCACCGAGGCGATAGCTTCTGCAGACGTAGAAGCACCAAATGACCATTCTCGGATATGCCGCGTTAGCATCCAGGATCGACATCTCATCCGCTAGTTCAACTCCTAAAGGCAGCCGGCGACCGCGATCTACCGCGAGATGATCAGCGGTGCCGCGCCGATCGGCCACAACTCACCACGTTGATGGTAGCGCCTCCACCCCGGCGACGTGGTGCTGGTGACGAGGCTGGACCGGCTCGGCCGCAGCACCCGCCAGCTAAATGAGCTTGATCGAGCGCATCGGCAAGACTGGTGCTGCATTCCGCTCGCTCGGCGATAGCGCTGGTCATTCGCACATCGCCTAGGGAGCGACGCGGTTGCGACTGTCTTGCCGTCAGCTGAGAGCAATGTTGAAGCATTGTCGAGGGATGCTCGACGCCGGCCTTGCGCAACGACGCAGCTTACCGCAATCGCCTCGATCGGCGTCTCGCTGCCTGCCAGGGGTCCGACGATGCGTACCCACTGGCGGCGCGAGCAACTCGCTGCAGAGCGATGAATTGCCTATGTCGGCAACAACAACCGAAGCGATCGCAGGGTTCTAGCCCAGCGCGCGATCGGTCACAGTCGGGTTGCGTCTCATACCCGCGTAAGCTTAACGAACCCTCCTTCGGCCAACTCGGCTTGGTAGGTTCTTCCGTTAAGCTGGATTGTTTTGGGGGTGTTTGCGGTCGGCATGAAACCTTCTTCGCGCAACTTATCCATGAGAGCAGGTGTCGCCCATTGGCGTGGTAGCGGCGTTCCGAAGCGCCGGTTCTCCGTGAATAAGGCTCCGAAGTCTCGCCCGGCCTGCCCCAACCCCACTTGGTCCTCCGCAGGGTTATGAACAAGACGAACGCAATTGGAACCATCGAAACCGGCCGTGTAGCGGTGACCTTGGATTCACAGGTCATCGTCGGCTGGTCCGAATCCGGCAGGAGACCACGATGGAACAGCCGTTCGACCATTGAATCAGGTGCGATTTGCGAACCGTGGGAAAATCTTTGAGGAGCGGGTCCAGGCGATGCGGCAGACGCCGAGTACAGATCTTGCAGCGCAGATCTGCATGTCAATCTCTGCGCGCGATCCGTCGTTTCTGCCTCAACTTCGACGGGTTACCAACCAGAATGAGCGGGATAGCCCGGCCAGCGCGACAAAGAACAAACGAGAGCGCGGCCTACGTGAGAATCCGGCAAGCGAGAAACGAACTATTCACCCGATCGAGAGTGCAGAACGAACAGGTCCCAGCACCTTCTGGGGGCCATGGAGGCCGATGCTGGGACCGTCGTGGCCACATCCGGGGGTAGCAAACGGACAGGCCCACCTTATTGTGCATCGTCAATTCGATTCGTCAAACCGGCCCACGGTGTGCGTTCTCGCGGAACGCCGATCACTCGGAAATCGCTTGAGATTCACCGGCTTCAGCCAGCCGAACCACTACTCAGCGCAGCCCAAGCGGCACTTCCTCGCCAGATACGCGCACTACATCCCGTGTCGAGCGAGTTGCATCGAGCCGAACTCCGCCTCAAGACGGGGATACCATGGCTGGCCGCCACCTCTGCTGAACAAGGACTTGCAGAACGCCGGCGCAAGCCTGCCGCGGTGGATCAACACGTCTTCGTGTCCCATTGCAGCTCGAGCATTCTGCCAGAGCCGATTGTAGCCGCGCTGTTCATTGGACTTCACGTGGCAAGCAGCGAACTCGGCGCCATCCAGCGTCGCCAATTGCGAGACATATACCGGCCTCTTCGTATGGATGTGCACCCACACCGGATCCGGCATCGCACCATTGCTCAGTGCCCTGGGCTGCAGCTTGATCTCGAACAGCGTGCCTGGCTCCCCCTTCAACGCACGCGGCGGATCGGCAGACGTCAACTCATCGGCCGCCCGCAGGTATTCAAGGTACTTCTGCGACGGAAAGGCGTACGTCTTCATGCAATCCATCGTGATCGCAGCCTTCCGCGCGTTCAAAGAATTTGCCTGTCCCTGCACCTCGGACCACATCGCCTTGAGCCGGACTATTTTTTCGTGCACTTCAGGCACCTGCGCAGGCGTAAGCAGGCCACGTCGGCGAGGTTCCTCTAGCGCCGCTACACAGGCCTCGATCTCGGCGGCTTGCGTCTGAAGGCGCTTAACGACGAGATCCACGATGTGGCCGGCATCCTCGGGCTTCATTTGGCGCGTTTGCGAGACGGCGCTTTGCTGCGCTGGAAGATCGAACTGCAGCAGCTCGTCCAATCTATTGAGCAATCCGTTCAGCGCTTTCCTGGAGGGCGGAGCACGCCACATTTCCTGGCCGGCCGTTGACGATGATTCCTTTGCGCGTGCCGCCTCTTCCGGGGTCGCAAGCTTCTTGGTGCCCAGATCCGAGAGAACGATGACCTTACCTGTCGGAGCCGAAGCAGCGTCGGGCCTGGCGACCTGCGCCTCGCGTAGACCGGCCGCCGAACTCCCCTCACCTGCCGCCGGTGTGCGCTTGCTTTTTCCCTTCTTGCGCGCAGCCTGGCCCTCAGACACTGCGCCGGTATTTTCCGGTATCCAGTTGGCGGGCGGCTCGATCACGGCGGGTGTCTTTGGCTGCACCGCCAAAAACCGCGTGACGTCGTTTGCGGTGACCCAGGCAGCTTCCTCGATCTGGTCCAACAGGTCCAATGGAGTGTCCGCCCCCATTCCAGCATCCCTCAGCCCAGCGACGATGCCGTGCACCCCCGACGCAAATTCAGAAAGCCGTTCCATGACCCCTTCCAAAACGGTGCTGTGCTCCGCGTCGAGCGCCGCTCCGCGGTTGTACAGAACGGCTTCGCCCGTCGACGCGAATGCCGGAACAACATCGTTGATGAAGGTCCCGAGCAGACGCATCCGCCCGTCCTCACCGATGAGGGCGTTACTCAGCGCTGGTTCGAGCGTGCTCGCCCGCGATTCGATCAGGAGCCGCGCGAGAGCGATCCGCGATTGCAGATACGTGCACTTCGTAAAAAGTGCCCAGCCGGTATGCAGGCGTAGCATCTCGGGCGTGGACCCCGGCAAGCTGGCGGTGGCCACGCAGACGGACTGCATCCGTTCCGAGCGCAATGCCTTCTTTCCCCACCACTCCATGCAGGCCATGTAGTGCTTCGCCACGGTCGACACCGCTCGGCTTAGCTGGGCGGGCGCAGCGTTGGCTTTGCGCAGCTGCTCGAGCACGGCTGCGGCTTTCTCTCTACCGGCCTCCAGGTCGTAGACAATCGAGGTAGCCACGGCGTTGCATTGGTCCCCCGCAGCAAGAGTCTCGACTCTGACTCCGCAAGCCTGATCGTCGGAAAGAAGGCTGCGTGCCACGTCGGGAGGGAAGCTCGCATAATAGTCCAGAACTTCCGAGCCCGCCTTGACGACTTGATCAATCAGGTCCTGCGCCTCCGACCGGTTCCGCGCTTGGCCGGCCGCCGTTTTAGAAGCACCAACAAAGGCCACAAGTAGGCCGCGCATTTTTTTCTGCGCTGCTCTGACCTCGTCTCTCGTCGGGACAGCCACATCCGAAGCCGGCGGCTCGCCGACGAGCGGCGCCATTCCATCTTGAGACCTGGAGTGCATCCGCTCCACGACGGAATCGAACGATTGCCTGGCTTCTCCGGAGACCGGTCCAGGCTCCCCGCCCGATCCCCACATGCTATCAGCTTCTGCAGGCTCAACGTGCGATTTGCCAGCTCGGCCAATGCCCGTCATATCCAATCTCCGATCGAATCGAGAATGCGCAGCCTGTCTGATTAGACAGCTTGGCTGACGGGCAGCTGACGAACAGCTCTTTCCGGGCTACACAGAAAATGGCCGGATCACCGTGGGCTCCGGTTCATCGAGGCTGCCAGTGCTGCAACAGGCAGCGATGCAGCGGATGAGCGCATCAAATCGGGGATCATCCGCTGCAGTGCATGACCGCACCGTAACGTTGCTTCGGCGTGATCCCGCCAAAATCCATACTGACAAGCCGCGGCAGATGCGACGGGGCAAGACACTATCCAGCGTCGCGTTCGTCTGCACGGACTTGGCGGGCTATCTCGAATAGCGGAGAGCCGCCACGAGAATGCCAGCATCTTGAAACGGCTTGATCATTGCGGCGAGGTGCATCCCCCGACTTTGTCGAGGGGGAGAGACCTTCGGCCGCCGTACGTCCCATCATCGAGGAGGAGATACGAGTCTTAAATCCAAGAACCTGCACACCCACGGTCGCACACAATTTAAATAGGTCTAAATCTTCGATCAAAATCGCATTATCTGTATTCACCTTCGGATCGAGCAGAACCCATATTGAGGGACTCCTTCGCAGCTCCCGCCCATCCGAGCCCGTTGAGCAACGCTCATAAAAAAATGGCAACGACCGTGCCAAGCGCACCGAGCGTCAACCCGACCAGCGAACCGGCCGTCGGCACATCACGAAAAAGTATAAAGGCGAGAACTGGCTCCACGACCAGAATAGCTCCGACTGAAATCGCGACAATGATCCAGATATTCTTGAGATGCATGTAGCCCAGCGCGTATCCGAAGACGAGCAGGACGCCACCGACGGATATCAGCACAAACATCGGCAGGAGCATTGTGACATCCCCGCCGGCCTTGCCAAACTGCCTTGAGGCAATCAACTCCGCGATTATCGAAAGCGCTTCTCCAACGAAAATCGCGGCCACTGCTACAATCTTCACTGTCAAGCTCATCGGCCCTTGATTCCAACTATCCAAGTCAGCGCCGCAGATGAACACTCGGAGGTATCGGTGATCTTGCCTCTTGGAGGTGCCAGTGGATTATGCGTCGCTACTTATCGCTGCTCGCAGGCGTCTCAAAGCCTGCCCAATTGCAGACCGGATCTCAACATGCAGCGATTGTTTCGCGCCGACCAAGCCGCACCCCGGGGCCGGTCGCCAGATTCGAGGGATCGAAGCCTAGGCTGCAATCCGCACAGGAAGAGCGGAATAACCGTGCACAAAGTTCGACGCAATTCGCTCGGGTTCGCCGACAACCTCGACTTCCAGTCGTGCCTTCAAAATCTCCTCCCAGAGGATTTTCAGCTGCAGCTCCGCAAGATGTCGACCAACGCAGCGATGGATCCCAAATCCGAACGAAAGATGTTGCCGCACGTTCCTGCGGTCGATGACGAAGCGCTCGGCGTTCTCGATGACTTCATCGTCGCGGTTTCCTGAGATGTACCACATGACGACCTTGTCGCCCTTCCTGACTTGTTTCCCACCGACGATGCTATCGGCCGCGGCGTTGCGGCGCATATGTGCGATGGGCGTTTGATAACGAATAATCTCGGACACGGCGCTCGAGACAAGTTTCGGATTATCGCGTAGCTTTCGCAGCTCGGAGGGGTGCTGGTTCATGAACAGGAGGCCGCCGGTAATCGAATTGCGCGTGGTGTCATTCCCACCGACGATCAGCAGAATCAGATTTCCAAGAAACTCACTCGGCTCCACGTGTCGAGTTGCAGGCGAGTGCGCCATCATGGAAATCAGGTCCATCCGTGGCTCGGCATTGATGCGCTCGTTCCAAAGGCCTGTGAAATAATCCAGGCACTCGGACAAGATCGCACTTCGCTTGTCCCAGCTATCGATCGGCTGGCCAGTTCTGGGCATTGCAACAGCTACGTCCGACCAATAGGTCAGCAGACGCCGATCCTCAAATGGAAAGTCGAATAGCGTGGCAAGCATCTGCGTCGTCAATTCGATGGAGACCCTATCCACCCAATTGAAGTCATTGTTGCGCGGCAAGCCGTCCAGAATCGTCCTGACGCGACGACGGATCAAGCTCTCGAGTTTCGTCAAGTTTTCCGGCGCGACTATCGGACTTACAGTATCACGCTGCTCGCGATGCTTAGGCGGACCCATCTTGATGAAACTCTGCGTCCAGTGCCTGTCAGGCACGTCGACAATAGTGACGCCTTGCTCCGACGAGAATATCTTGTGATTAGTATCTACCTCTACGATATCGCGGTATTTCGTTATGGACCAATATGGACCATAGGGGCTATCCTGGCAGTAGTGAACGGGATCTTCCCTTCGCAGCCGCTCGAAATAACCCCATATGCTATCATCTTGAAAGCGCTTGGCTTCGCTTACGTCCAGATTGCTCAGCGGGATCTTAAACGCGCCGTCGGTTCTGTAGTCTACCAATTGCGTTATCACGATCGCCTCCGCAGATTTTGCTCTCTTGAGAGCTTGCGGATCCACAGGTCGCGATCCATCGTTTCGAGCTGCCGTGACGTTTTGTTGCGAGCGGATCGTCGCCCCAACAGAGTATCCTAAAGCGCGGGCAGTCACCCCTACCAGTTCCGGCAGGTAAGGATGGCGTTGACTTTCTAACTCGATTTGCCCCAGTGGATTGATGAGAACAATCCTCGCTACACAGGCGTCGCCCAATGCCAGCTAGATCGCTGCTCGCGCCACCGAACAGCGCAATGTGAGCCACTAGGTGCCAGATACGACGTTTTCGGCTCCCCGCGGCCGCATATTGGCCGCGGGATCGTGCGGTGACCACGACCCACGCTGATCGTCGTCGACGAAATCAGTTAGCACCGCTCCGCCGAGAAAGGCCAATTTGGTTCTCAACATGGCAACAAGCGTGCTTCATTCATCATCCTGACCAGCAACTTGCCATCTAACGGGAATAGGAACTATCGCCGCCAAGAGCTTGCGATGCTCGACCGCTTGTCCATCGCATTGATGGCGCCCAAACAGTTCGCGAGCGCAATCGCTTGCGCGACAAATAGAAAGATGTTTCAGAACCTGCGCTGCCATCGGAAAGCCTTAGGATGTGCCGCTTGGGCGGATCCGGCGCCGGTTCCGCATCGCTACGGCTGCGGAAGCATCTCCGCAGACCATTCTAGCGAGAACACCGAGCCCAGCATCTGGCGTGGCGCTGACTCGGAACGAAGATGTAAGTAACAGCCAGCGGTGCTACGCGACGGCCAACGCATAGAGAGCCGAGTTGGCACGCCAGGCCTATCCAGGCTTCGGTAGGCGTGGCCGAGCTCGGAGCATTGTTAGCGACGAGATAGGAGCTTGGTCTAGGTCATTTCGCCAACCTGCATATCCTGTATTTGCAATCCGTGAGGAGCAAAGCAAGCGGCTGCTCATCGAACGCTGCGCTCCCTCTCGCAATTTCTTGCTCCGGCGCCTGAAAGGACCAGACAGAATGACGGCATATCCCATGGTGTTACAAAACTTACGCGCTGCCAATCCTGGTCGCCGGGTATTGGAGATAACGACGACCGCAGGATGCATCGTCCGGTGTACTTATTGCCACCAAGACAAGTTCGCTGATCGGCAAAGACCCGTGTCTCAAGCGAAGTACCTAGGTCTTCAGGATTTCGAGCGGTGTCTTGCACGCGTGCCGAGGACTACCGAGATCAGTTTTGCCGGCTACTCGGAGCCTTGGCTCCATCCGAAATGCACCAGGATGGTTGAGCATGCTTACGCACGTGGGCATCAGATCCGAATTTTCACGACCCTCGTCGGAATGAACGGGAGTGACATTCGGCGCTTGCAAATGCTGCAGTTCAGGGCTTTCATCGTCCACGTTCCTGATGACGGCACTTATATGAACAGCCGGCTCGTCGGAAAGTCCTATCTCAATGTCATGCGCCGACTCGTCGAGGCGAACATTCCCTCGATTCGATTCGTTGTCCTGGGCAAAGTCCATCCGGACCTCGCCGACACCATTCCCGCAAAAGCGCTGCAGCGCTTGCGTCCGCTGAGTAACAGCCGAGGACGTCTAGAGTCGAATATCATCAAACCGCGACAGCCCGTCGTCGGACCCTTGACGTGTATTGGCAAACAACAACATCGGAATGTCCTTCTACCAAACGGCGACGTTACTCTGTGCGGGATGGATTTTGAGCGGCGTCATGTCCTGGGCAATCTTTTGCGCGACGAATACGCATATCTCTTCGAAAGCCCAATTTTTCACGAAATCGCCGATCGCATGAACGGAATGGATGGCTTTCTGCTCTGCAGGATGTGCGAGTTTGCTCACCCGCAGACGTCGGGATGTTATATGGATGCCGACCAACAGACGTGACGGCCGGCCTGCACGAGTGTGGATGTCAAGATTCTCTCTGAAGAACGCGACCGATGCCAATTCGCTCGCCACGTGCCGGGAACGGCCAAACCGATGGAAACCGCCGGATCGGATATGCGATTGACACGAGGCGGATCAGAGCCGCGCCTCAGTGAGGTGAACCAGTTGAGAGCCTGCGCTGTAGAGGGCCTCACGGGCGGCACGAAACCGCCGATATTCAACCGGCGCAGCTGGAAGTGGTAGGTCCTCTTCCGCAAGGCGGCCGAGAACGTAGGACGCCAACACCCGGCCGAGGACGGTCCCAGGTGCAATCCCGCGCCCGTTGTAACCGCCGAAGGACACGAGGTTACGGTCGAGCTTGTGAAAGCGCGGCAGGTGGTCGGAAGTCATCCCGATCATCCCGAACCAGCCGGCTTCGAACTCGACGTCGCCGAGCTGCGGAAACAGCCTACGTAGCGACCTGACCGCCCAGGCTCGGTGAACCAAGGTGCCGATACCCTCTAGAGCGCCAACGCTGCCGAACACCAGACGGCCGGACTGATCGAAGCGAAACGAGGAAAGGACCTCGTGGGTGTCCCATGCCCCTTGTCGTTCGGGCAAGATTGAGGTCCTGAGACGATCTGGTAAGGGCCGCGTTGCCAAATTGAAGTAAGGTAGACGGATCTGCTCTCGCTGAATCCGCAACCAAGGTCTTTTGCCGTAGGCGTCGGTAGCGACGATTACCCACTCAGCACACACAGATCCCATTGCCGTGCCGACCCTCCAGCGCAACCCCATTTCGTGGACTGTGAGGACTTCAGTCTGCGCGAATATCCTCGCGCCCGCCGCAAGCGCAACGCGCGCCAAGCCGCGCGCATAGGCCAGTGGCTGTATTGTACCGGCGCGCGTATCGAGCAGCGCGCCGGTATAGTTGCCACCGCCAATCTTTCTGCGCGTCTCCTTCGCATCAAGCACCGCGACCGGAGCGCCGCGTTTCTGCCACTGTTCGGCACGAATCTGGATTTCCTCCAAGCCCCTGCGGCCGACCGCGCAATGCAGGGTCCCCGCGCGCTCAACTTCACAGTCGATCCCATATCTCTCGATCAGTGCAAAAACCTCCTGCGGTCCTCCACCCAGTAATTCGATGAGCCGCTCTCCAAACGGGGAGCCGAGCGTGTCTGAGAGCGTGTCGGGCATGACCCACATACCCGCATTGACGAGCCCGACGTTGCGCCCGGAACCACCGAATCCAATTTCGGATGCCTCCAGCAGAATGACGCGCACGCCGCCCTCCGCGAGGCGGATAGCCGCAGAGAGTCCAGTATATCCACCGCCAATCACAACGACATCGGCTTGCAAATCACCCACGAGAGGACCGGTATACGGCGGCGCCGGCGCCGTGAGCTCCCATAAGCCGTGCGACTTGCGATTGCCTTGCATCCGACGAACTCGTTCTGCAACGCATCAAACTCGGCCGGCGGTCTTCGCTATCGAACTACCGATCCGAACGAGTCGTGAACCGGTACTTTAGCAGTTTGACCAGCAGCAGCGCTTGGCGGATCCAGGAGCCGAAGAGGCTTCATCGAATCGTGAGCTCCCAGATGATCCGGATATGCCCGCCATGAATCGATGGTCGGAAAATATGCATATTTCTAACACGCAGGTTACTATTATCGATCAAGTTCAAGACGCGCCCAATATCTCCCTGATCAGAAAAGACGACATACATCAGGCCGTTGGCGTTGAGCCAATTATGCGCTCCGCCGAGAGCTGAGGCCATGGCGCTGTGATCTTCGTCAAAGCAGGAGCGCTCCAAATCGTCCCTTGCTTTTCGGTTCCAGTACGGGGCGGCAAACAAAATACGGTCGAACTTTTCTTCAGGCTGCAGCGCAGAATAGATGTCACTGAGGCGCGCTTCTGCCTGCTTGGAATGACCTAACCGCTCGATGTTTAACTTTGTGGTGAGAACGGCTTGCGGATTGATATCGAGAGCCACCAGGTGTTCTGCCCCAGCGCGAAGTGCCGCCAGCCCCAGGACGCCTGATCCGCATCCCAAATCCCATACTGTTGCTCCAGATTGGATGTGCCACTTCGATATCAAGGCGTCGGGAGCGTGACTTAGGCGTGGCGACAGAACGCCGGGGAGAATGTGCAAGAGCATACCGCACACTTCCACGTCGTGCGGGTGTTCGCATGACCGCAGATCCGCGATCATAGCGTCTACATCGGTCGTTTGGCGCCGCGCCGATATGGCTTTGGGGGCAGTCATTCAAATCTCCAGTTCCCTGGCGCGCGCTTTGCCTCATCGTCCTGCCATCCAATCGATGGAACGCCCTATTGAGCAAGTGCGCCTGCTGTTGCACTGTACAGGGCCTACCGGTTTAAAGAGTTTCGGGCAGGTTTGTCCCAACGTGTCTGAATGCGCTTTGCGCCTTCGCCGACTGTCATTGCCTCTCAATAAGCAACGGCCGTGCCATCGGAATTCAAAGCGCTCGGCTTCTGATTTTCCTTGGAGAACGACTGCCGGCAGCTCTGATGTTCTGCCGCCCCGACGATTGTCTCCGGCGGTGTCGGACTCCGAACACGTATGACCAAGTTGGCGTACGAATGGCTTCGTGTTGCGGCTATTCTCGCAGCTATTCTCACGGCAGGTTGACCGGAAATCAGAAGTTGCGACCTGGAAACTTCGACGAGAGCTCGTCAGGAATAGACAAGATTTCGCACAATTCACGATTTGATGCCGCCCCAATGGCTATCTAGCTGATTTAAGAAAAAGCGATATTTCACCCTGCGCTTGCCTCCGACGATCGAAAACTCGCCGACGCCATACCGGCCTTCGCCATCATAGCGCCGATCGCCTGAATCGAGATAAGGAGGCGATCATCAATGGAGCGGCATACCCTTGTTGCAGCTCAACTCCTCAACCCGCGCCCACTTTTATCACAATCCCCTCTTTGTGTCTGCGATCCGCGCTGCAGCGCCTCGGAGCAGACACTTTCCGGACCTCGTTCACTCTACCTGACGGGAAGTCACGTCAGGTTTTGGAAAGTTAACATCAGTAGCGAGGAACCACAGAGCTATGCTGGCGGACGAGATCATGGACCGATTGAGCACTATCAACCAAGCTGATCATGATTCGGCTGCATCCAATGCGGCCGCGGAACAACCGCAACAGCCGCAAGCGGAGTTCGAGCAGCACCTGCTGGACGCGCCAGGGGCCGACCCCATATATTCCCATAGAGAGCTTTATGATGTCACCGAGGAGGACGATCGCCTCATCCAGGCGGCATCCGGCGCTGCTCTCAAGCGAGATTTACCGCCGAGGCCTACCACCGTCAGTATTTATGATCGTCGGCTTCGCAAATTGGCTGAAGCGCTGAAGCAGGATGGCAAATCAATTTCTGGCCTCGATGACAATGCGTTGCTCGGACACGCTAGAAAGCTGCTGCCGAACGACAAGGTGATCGCCCCGCATTGTCAATGGTCAGTCGGTACCGCGAGCCTGACGCAGACGCTCTCCCCCTCAGAACACATTATCGTCCTTCCAGGGAAGATGAGCGTCTCATCAGGGAGGCTGCCGAGGCACGTTTTGGTCGACAGATCGGCGAGAAAAAGGCCGGGGGCTATGCGAGCGGGCTGCGGAAGTTGGCGGTAGCGCTCCGCCCGTCGTCCATTGCCAAGCTCAGCGATGACAAACTGCTCGGCCACGCAGTCCGTTTGTTTCGAAATGACAAGACGCTCATCGCCGCCTTGAACGCTCTCCGCGACTATCGCGCGATCGTCGGGCGGGGTAATTTGGGCGCAGAAGGAGGCAGTTCGCGGCAGGTCATTCAACCGCCCTCTCCTTTGCCCATGCGGCCGGTCGATGAACAGCGCTTGGGGAGCGCTGCGGATCGCGACGCCTCACTACCGGCTGATGGTTTCAATACTCTGCAGGTTTGGCACGAGCCAAGTTTAGCCCCTCATTCTCCGATACATAGTGTGGCCCAGGATGAGCTTTTCGATACCGCGGAGCAGAGCAGCGAGCTTTCAGCTCCTGGCTTCGATGCACCATTGCTTTCGCAGCAAATGCGTTCAGCGACTTCATCGCCCGCGCCAAGTTTCACTCAGGAAGAACTTTTCGATGCCGTGACCGGTTGGCAACGAATGCACTCGGCGACTTCATCGCCCGTGCAAAGTTTCCTCCAGGAGGAGCTTTTCGATGCCGTGACCTGGCGACCCAGCCCGCGGCCGAATTTCGTCCCTGAAAACTATTTTGGACGGATGATGGACCAAGGCGCTGCGGCCCAGACCACTTGAGCGGACGTCCTTTCCAGCCAGCGACAGCTTTGATGCTTCTTTGGCCGTTCCCGAGGACTTCTCCCACGGCACCCAGCCTGCGCCGGATATGATGCGCTCCAAGCTGGGTCGATGGGGTCTGTTGCCCGATGCAGCACAGTGGGTAAAGACCTACGATATTCGCGGTGAAGGCTATACGGGCGTGTTGGGACCGCGAGGGCCCAATGATGTTCAGCTCATCCATCTGCGGTCTCCCGCTGTCGGCGATACGTTCGATGTGTCGTTTGCCGTTCCCAAGGACTTCTCGCATCGCACCCAGCTGGCTCCTGACATGATGCTATCCACGTTGGGCAAGTGGGACTTCTTGCCTGTTGCGGAATATCCGGTCATGAACTACGAGATCGGCGGCGAACGCTACACGGCCATGTTGGGACCGGGAGGACCCAACGACGTTCAACTCATTCACCACCCTCGGCCCGCTTTGCTGGGCGAAGCGACGCGTGCGGTGGGGAGGGCTTCCCCGGGTATCGACGTCGGTCCTGCGCCAGGGTTTGATGCACCCGCACCTTTCGAATGGCGCGAGGACGCCCCTTCGGCGCTGGCGCCAAACCGTACACAGCCGAAAGCCTACCTGGAGGCCGCGTTCTTCTCTTCCATCGGCCGCTATTTGGCTAAACAAGGGGCTCGTCGGCGATGTATCTATCACGTTGTCGTCGCATTCGGCAGCGACGGCACTTTCAGCCGAGCAGACCCGAGAACCATCGGGATACAAGATGCGAACGCGCTACAAGACCATGGCTTGGCCGACGATCAAACGTGAATCATCACCGGCCGGTGGACCATTCGGATTGGAAAGAATGTCTCACTAGGGTCGCGGACAAGGATGCGAACGTACTTTGGCGACCCGGTTTTTGGTTTGATGAGGGCCCTTGGCTCCTGATCATACCAGCATAGCCGGCACTGGCGATCCTCCGATCACAAAGATCCGATGAGGATCGTCAGCCCTCATATGGCGCCTTTGAGCGAACTGGCGCACCTTCGTGCAACTCGGACGCCCAGACGAAAGACGGTCAGAGACAATCCGGCCGTCTTCACGATCTATATTATCGTGCCATGCTCGGTGAAGCATCCACGCGGTTAAGGAAACAGCTTCGAAGTGGGGTCCTGCGCCGTGCTCTTCTTACCAGATGAACTTCGCGCCATCAGGCAGGTCGCAGATGAATTCGCCCTGGTGCACAAGTTCGGTGGTCCCGACGACAAGCTTCGAGGCCCGCACCGTGAGCTTGCCTTCGCGGCTGAGGCTATGGCGGATGTACTCGGTGACGGCATGTCCCGCGCTGTCCACCGTTTGGTGCGCATTGGCGAAGCTGATGCCGTTCTGGGGCGTCACCCTGAAGGCATTGATGACCAGACCGGCCTGCGTCGCCGACGCAGGCTTGCTACCCTCCGCGTTGGCACAGCGGCTCATGTCCAGGATGAGCTTCACGTTCTTTCCGGTCTGCAGGGCATTGAGCACCTCCGTGTATTTTGGCGAAGGCTCGTCGGCTCTCGCCATCGTGCTCATGCTTGCGGCCGAAAGCAGGGACAACAGGATCGTCAGCCCTTTGCCAGTACACTTCATATGCTCATCTCCCTCGATAAGTACCAAAGATCGCACGCTGCAAGACGTCGTCCTCGCAAGCCGTTTGGCGGATTCCAGACATCAAGCACGCCGCGCCCTGCGACAAAAACAACCTGTCGCGACCAAGCACAAGTGGTTGTGACGGCCATTCCGACGTCACAACCTCGTAGGTCAGGTTTACTAAAGTGGCCTGAGCTCGTACGACATCGCTGGAACGATTCGATCGACCGCCGGCCGCCTAGAACTACAAACGGCAACCGGTCGCGCCAATCCAACGGAGGCCGATATGACCGAGCGGCCCCAAATGCGCCTAAGCGGGCGATTTCCGAAAGAAGACTTCGACCAACCGCATCTGCCAGCTTGTCCACGTTGAGACCTGGTAGGACTCTCTGCCCGCGGGGATGGCCGACAATGGGTGGCTGGGCGAACAAGCTCAGTCAAGACACCCGATCTCGCCCTCGTCGAAAACAGGAACGCCAGATGGCACAAAGCAGTGTCGACTTCAAATATATCGCTTTGCGTGGCTTCTGTCTGGCTGACCGCTCACCTCACTGAACTGAATTCATCCGGCACCCCTCAAACGGATACTGGCTTCCTTCCTGGTCCGTCAGCTTCTCGAAAGCTGCACCTGCAAAACTCCATGCCAACGGCCGGCACTCGAGGGGAGATGGAAGAAGAATGAATGTTGATCCACGGAATCCCGCAGATACTCCCTTTGAGGCTCACGGCGTCCTGAAGCAGCCTCACCGCGTGGACCGGCAGCCAGACGAGCTGAGCGCACACACCGACGCGCCGGCACACAGGTCCTAGCATCAAGCAAGCTTTGAGCAGCAGCTAGATGACTTGAGGTCCGACGCGTGGTGCCCATTTCGACCTGCCCTTCCAAATTGATCTTTGACGTCACTCATTCGGGCGGGCTTCGGCTATTGCCTGACATCGATCCGGTCGCCGCGTTCGTGCCCGAGACCGAACCCGTGTCGTGAGCCGGAGAACGCCTTCGGCGAAATACGGGACGCGCGTTTTGAAGACCGTCAAGCGCAGTAAACGCCGCATCAAACACGGCAAGCCGCGCAGCCGCTCTACGCCTATCCGCCTTTTGAATGCGTTCCATCAAAACAATTGATTTTGCCGATCCTGCATGAAGCCCCCATAGTCGGTTGCGATCTTTGGAGGCAGCATTCAGGAATGTGGTGTGACAATCGATTCTCTGTCCAATCCCTTGCCGGTCAATTCCACTTCGGCAATCGCGCGTCTGCATCCAGAAGATCACGCGCCAGATCAACGCTTCTTGCGGCCAGCCAAAGTCAGCCTGCCAATCGCCACGTGTGAGGCGATCCGGCAATCGCACGCTTACGCGCGCAACGGCTTCGCCCTTAACGCGCAGCAAGTATGGCTGCCTCATGCCATCGTTGCAGGTCAGACTGCGCGTCATAGAATTTGGAGAGACGAGATGCTCACGACGTTGGAGAAAGTAAGACCGACAGAGATCCTCAAAGCTGTGACCGTGTCCAGACTGCCTCGCTGTCGCCTCAAGACGCGCACAAGTTTGAGGGTACGTTGTAACCAATTGTTAAAGACACTTGAATCTCACCCAACGTCAGATTGTAGGATTTCCGACAACCTCGCGACACACAACCGCGCTCGCGCGAACACTTCCCGACAGGTAGCAAGAATTGCGAACGTCTCTCAAACTCAACGCCACACCACTTCGCTCGGTCACACGGATCGATCACTCCTGTCGACGGCGTGTTCTCAACACCGCTTACGTGCAGCGCGAAGGAATCAGTGCGACCCCTGTTGCAGCCGGATCAGGATCTAGCATTCGGGCCGAAAGCAGGCTCTGTTTACCTCGCACTGTCCGTGCACCACGCAACCAAAAACTCGAGCTTCGATCATTCCGCCGCCGCTCATCCAAGATGAGATGCAGCTGGCGCAATGACCTCGATCAGAGGCGTCCTAACCCCGACAAGCAGCGCCCCTATCTGCCCCTCATTCACGACTTGTCGATGGGGCGCAGCATTGGACGCGGCAAAACATCGGGATCGTTGGCGCCCTGCATGTCTATCACCGGCTAGGGAGCGGTTTTCTCAGTAGTCGGAAGGCACATCGATCTGTTCGTCGTACATCGCTGCGCCGGAGGCATCGTCCAGATGCGTGGCCTGAAATTGTCATTCACGCGGAACACCTTGCCTCATCGGGACTTGGCGACGCCACAGGCTCGACAGCATAGCAAGATTGACCGCGGGGCCGGGGCAAGGTGGAAGTGGTGGGGAGTTCCAACAATGTCGGTTTCGCCAGGCTGTTCAGCCACAAATCCATCGGCTCGCTCCTGGGTATTGGCTTCGATTGCGCGCTCTAACGCCATCACGATCGAAGACGGCTACTCAGTGCGTGCAGACATCTCTGCGATCAATGCTCAGATCCGCCAATCTGCTGCAACCGCTTGCGGCCTCGTGAATGATTTTGCATCTCTTCCCGGCATAAAGGGCCCGCTCGGCATCGCCGGCGACGTATGCAGTCACCGTCGGGTCATCGCATTTTTCAATCTCATGATAAGTATGTCACCGGGATTGATCGCCCGCCACCACGCTCCGCTTCGTCGCTGCCGCACTTTGGCGCTCACGCCAAGGCGGACGTCTGTCAGTTTCGTCGAACCTCTTGGTCAACCGTGACGCGCTTAAGGTCTTGGCGTGTATGGACGAGAGGCGATGAAATGCGAATTCTCCTGGTTGATCATCATGCGGACTTTGCCCGTGCTGTGAAGGAAGCGCTCCCCTATTGCGGGTTCGCAGTTGACGTGACACGCACGCTGGATGAGGCGGCGGCCGCGCTGGATTGCGCCAACTATCACATTCTTTTGCTCGAATTGGTTCTGCCCGATGGAGACGGCTTGGATTGGCTGAAGCAGCTGCGGCGCGAGGGACGCTCGATGCCGGCCATTATGATGAGCAGTCTCAACGATCTCGGCCGGCGGATTGCGATCTTCAATGCGGGCGCGGACGATTTCCTCCCCAAACCCGTATCGACCGAGGAACTCATCGCACGCATGCGGGCCATTCTGCGGCGGTCGACGCAAATGACGGCGCCGCTCGTGACATTCGGCAATCTGCACTTCGACCCCATTGCGAGGCAAGTCGCGGTCGGTGGTCGGATACTGAAGATTGCCCGCCGCGAAGTGTGCATTCTTGAACATTTGCTCAACCGTGCCGGCCGCACCGTGCCGCGCGCATCACTGGAGGACAGCCTGTACGCGTTCGACGATGAGGTCTCGACCAATGCGCTGGAAGTCGGGATCTATCGCCTGCGCACGCATTTGAGCCAGTCGGGTGCGACGCTCAGGATCAAGACCGCGCGCGGCGTCGGTTACACCCTTGAACTCATTGAGGCAGCCTCGGCTGCCTGATTAAATCGAACTCGAAAGCAACAATCCCTTGAAGGTCATTTACAATGCTGCCGGCACCGATGAGCCGTCGATGGTCGCCAGCGCGTCGCGCTCTGCCGGTTTATCTCGCCTCTGCTACGTCCTGTGCGGATTTGCTATGCTGTTTTCATCTGCTGCGGCAGCCGAGATCAAGCGGGATGGCAAAGGAGAACCGCCACGCGCGGCGCCGGGCGGCACCTCCGGCACGCTGAACCTGACTTCTTCACAGGGCAAGACAGTTCATCTGACCGCTGCGGCGACCAGCATCTTTGTTGCTGACCCGACGATTGCGGATTATCAGGCACCGTCGAACACGACGATCTTCGTGTTTGGCAAGAAATCCGGACGGACCAGCCTCTTTGCCCTGAACGAAAACGGCGAGGCTCTCGCCGAGCTGCGCGTGGTCGTTACACAGCCGATCGAGGACCTGCGAGCAACGCTTCGAGCCGAGGTTGGCGACTATCCGATCCACGTGAGCTATACCCCACGCGGCGCTATCCTAAGCGGTACGGCGCCCAATGCCGAAGTCGTCGAGACCGCCAAGAAAGTTACCGAGCAGTTTCTTGGGGCCGGGTCACTGGTCGTCAACAAGATCCAGGTCGCCGGGTCGTTGCAGGTGAATCTCAGCGTACGGGTCGCAGAAGTCTCCCGCAGCGCCGTCAAGGATCTCAATATCCATTTCACCGCATCCAGCCCGAACGGCGCTTTTCTGATCAGCGGCAAAGATGGCGGGTCTGGCGCCGCCGGCGGCGGCGGCACGATCGGTATCGGGTTCAGCGCCGGCAATACCAATCTCAGCGCTGTTCTCGACGCGCTCGCCAGCGAACACCTCGCCTCGATCCTGGCTGAGCCGAATCTGACGGCGATGTCCGGCGAGTCCGCAAGCTTCCTGGCCGGCGGCGAATTCCCCATTCCTGTGATGCAGGATAATCGCCAGGTTTCGGTTCAATTCCGCCAGTTCGGCGTGAGCCTCGAATTCGTTCCGACGGTTCTCAACAATAATCAGATCAATGTCCGTGTGAAGCCCGAAGTCAGCGAACTGTCGAGCGAAGGCCAAGTCAAGATCAATGGCATGGAAGTCCCTGCCCTCTCGACGCGGCGGGCCAGCACCGTGGTCGAGCTCGCCAGCGGTCAGAGCTTTGCAATCGGCGGACTGATTAGGCGCAACTTCAACAACGACATCGGTGAATTTCCCTGGCTCGGCGACGTGCCGATCCTCGGCGCGCTGTTTCGCTCCTCATCGTTTCAAAAGCGAGAAACCGAACTTGTCATTATCGTCACGCCTTACATCGTGCGGCCCGGATCGAACCCGAGCCGGATGAGTGCGCCGAGCGATCGCATCGCACCGCCGTCGGACGCGGGCCGCATTTTGACGAATACGCTGGCGCGACCGCCAAAAGACCGCGATGCGCCCCGCACCAGCGCACCAGGATTGACCGGCAGCGCCGGCTTTATCATCGAATGAGGATCGTCAAATGACTCTGCGACATCTGTGCCATTTGATCGTTATGGCGGCAACGTTGGGTGGATGCGCAAATAGTGCTTCGGTCCGTTCCGAGCCGGCTGAGCAGGCGATCCAGGTGGAACAGAAGAGCAGCGTCTTGTTCTTGCAGAGCCTTCGTGGCTCTGAAAGGCATCGGCTGCGGAATTTCATTGCGCATGCCAGTGGCGGTCGCCGGGATGCACTCCATATTGATGTCACCGGCTCACCCCGGCTCATTGCACAAGTGGCCCACGAGGCCCGTGCCATGGGCATCGCCCCCTATAACATCCGCCTGGCCGCCTCCCCGATCGATCTGCCCGCCCGCTTCGGGGTGCGGATCGAGGCCATCACCTTTGAGGCCCATCCTCCCGTTTGTCCATCTCTTTCCATCGTCGGACCTGCGGTAAACGACAATTCATTCGATCCGACCCTTGGCTGCTCGACCAGAAACAATCTGGCAGTCATGGTCAACGATCCGATCGACTTGCTGGACAATCGATCTGTCATGACAAGTAGTGGCGATCGCGCCGCTAGTCCTCTTGCCAGCTACGGCACCTTTGCCCCGCCCAACAAGAGCAAAGAGGAAGATGGAGGGAGCAACAGGGCAACACCGGAAGCCCCCGCGGCGACGACGAGGGACGTACAGCCCCCTCGATGAGGGGCTGGCGCCACCGTCAAGATGATCCAGGGTTTTTTCGTTCCGATTGAATTAGAACGGGTCTCTATAGATTTTCGCTCTGGCGCGTTTCTTCACGCGAACCGGGACCCGCTTCGCCCGGAAGCACTCTAGACCAGGCCGCCAGCGTAAAGCGCTTTTGCGACCGCCTCGAAATATTGCGAAGGAACCGGGTTGCCGAGCTTTGCTGTGCCGAGCAGCTGTCGCGCCAGGACGTCGTCATCCACAACCTTGAGGCCCAGCGCGCGCGCCTCGCCAAGCAGTTTGGAAGCAGTTTCGCTCTCGCCACGGCAGACCAGGATCGGCACGCCGGTTTCGCCGCGAACATAGCGCAGCCCAACCAGGGTTGTGGATCCCGTTAGGATCAGGTTGGCGCGATGAACGCCAAGGGGAGCCTCGTTCGCGGACTCCTGGCGCAGACGCCGATGTTCGCGTTTCACTTGCGGATTGCCTTGCTGTTCCTTGTTCTCGCGCTTGGCCTCGGTTTCGGTCATGCGCATCTCCTGCAGGAACAACCAGCGCTGGATCAGAAGATCAGTCAATCCGCCGACGAGAAACGCCCCGCCCGCAATCCCGGCCAGCAGCTTGACCTCGGTGAAGACCAATCCGAAACAGCCCATGCCACAGACCGGCAAATACACCAACGCTTTCCAGCTAGCGGTCACGGTGAAGAAAAAGCACGTCCCGAGGAGCACCACCTTAACCAGAGTCTTGCCAAGCTCGATGGCCGATCGTTTCGATGCGATCCGCGTCAAGCCCTTGATGGGATCCAGTTTCTCAAGTTTCGGTTTGAGTGGCTCCAAAGCAATCATGAAGCCGCCATTGGCCAGAACATTAGCCAGAAGGGCAGCTGCCACGGCCGCCGCGAGTAAAGGCCCGACCGTTGCGATCGAAAGTTCCAGTAAGCCGCTGAGCGCCTGCGGAACGGCGCTCGTGAAAGGCTGCTCCTGCAGTTTGTCGATCAGCCGGACCGTTTCATGCCACTTGTCTTCGATCGCTCCCGCTCTCCACCACAGACAGGAAAGACCGGCGCAGGCGCTGACCCCGCTCACCAAATCCGCACTGCGCGCGCTCTGCCCCTTCTTGCGTGCATCGCGCAGCTTCTTGGGTGTCGGAGGAAGCTTTTTCTCCTCGCTCGTGCCGCTCATTTCAAGAGCTTCTTGAAATGCTCGAGTACGTTGTTCGACGTCAGGATTTCAGCTCCCGCATATTCGAGGAGATAGACGGTGTAGCTGACCATGATGACGCCGAAGGCGACATTCTTGATCGTAGGCGAAAGATCGTTCAGCTTTAGCTGGGATGCAAAGCGGCCGAGCATCATGACCGACACGTCGATCAGCAGCAGCAGGGCCAGCACGGGCCCGGCGACCAATAGCGTCGTCAGCATGATATGATCGAGAAGGGCGAGGCATTCCATTGCCCCTTGTGCCGTGACCGCAGGCAGGAACCGATACACGGGCCAGATCAGATAGCTGCCATAAAGGCTGCTCACCATGGTCTGAAGGCCGCCGACCAGAACGAAGATCGTGACCGCAGTGACACCGAGAAAAAGCCCGGTTCCCGACGCCTGGCTGTGCGTTGCAGGATCTTCTGCCGCAACCTGGCTCGAGATTCCTCGCTGGGTATCGATGATGTCGCCGACCGCCTGGATGCTCCATAGGGGAATACTGAGCAGGATGCCGAGCAGAAGGCCGACGAAGACCTCCTTCAAGCCGAGCATGGCGACGCTGACCAGACGCGTGTTCGGGTCGAGCGCCTCCAGGCCGAGCTTGATCTGCGGGAGGCACGGCAGTCCGATCGCAATCGTCAGACTGCCCCGAATCAGGCCGCTGATACGCGGCCGCGTAAAAACGGGAAGCACAAGCATGATGCCTAAGGCGCGGGCCGCGCTTAGGCCGGTTGCCGCGGCAAGTTCGATGCCGCCCTGGACGAGAGCGTGCGCATCGGTGGGTGAAAGGCCAGCCATCCAGGTCCCGCTAGTATCTTGCGGTGAGTGCAGGAAACTCGCTGAAAATGCGCTCGGCCTGTTCGATGAGCGGAGCACTGAGCACAGGAGAGAAGCCGGCGAGCACGGCGACGACGACCAGAAGCTTCACCGTCAGGGGCAAGGTTTGATCCTGGAGCTGGGTTGCCGCCTGGATGAGGCCAATGATCAATCCCGAAATCAGGGCTGCGAGGAGCGGCGGCAGAACCCAGATCATGAAAAGCACGAGCGATTGGCTCAGGTGCATGAGGATGCTGGCTTCGTTCATTGTCAACCTCCGGGCGTCGTGTAGCTTAGCACCAGCCCGTGCATGAGACGTGACCAGCCGTCGATGGTGACGAATAGAAAGAGCTTGAATGGAACAGATATTACTGTCGGTGATACCATCGACATCCCCATGGCCATTAAAATCGTCGTGACGATCAGATCGATGGTGATAAAGGGAAGATAGAGAAGAAAGCCGATTTCGAAGCCGCGCTTGAGCTCCGAGATCAGGAACGACGGCACAAGAATCACAAAATCATCAGCCGTGGCACTGCCGCGCATCTCCTCCGACCAGACATGTTCGGCCGACGATAGGAAGAACCGGCGCTGCTCTTCATTGGTGAACTTCTTCAGATGGGCGCGCAGCGGCTCCTGCCCCTCCTTGGCGGCCGTCACCCAGTCATCGAACGTTTGGTAGCGGAGTTGCGGATCCGTCAGGCGGTTGTAGGTCTGCTCAAACACCGGCGCGCTGATGAAGACCGTTAGGATCAGTGCCGCCCCATACAGGACAATGTTGGGCGGTATCGATTGGGTTCCGAGCGCGTTGCGCACCAGGAAAAGCACAACGGAGACCTTTATGAAAGCGGTCGTTGTAACGACTGCGAAGGCGAGCAGGCCGAGGCCGACCGTGATCGCAAGAAGCGCCAGGATGCTGGGTTGAATCTCAGTCATTGACCGTCAGCCTGCCGCGTAACCTGACGGCAAGTTCCTCGCCGATCCGCACGATATCGCCGCGGCCGATACGCTGCCCGTTGGCAAGAATATCGACGGGGCCGTCAAGCGAACGGCCGAGTTCGAACACATGGCCTTCGTTGATGCTCCGCAAGGTTCCAATCGACATCGGCCAGCGGCCACATTCGAATACGAGCGTGATCTCGAGACTGTCGATATCGGCCTCGGAGGGGAGCTGTTGTGCTTGGGGTTGTGTCGTCATGTGTCCACTTTTCAGGGGGTGGGATTGCGAGCGGAATGGCCCCCGCAGAACCAGCCTTTCGCCGGCGATCTTGGCAGGAGCCCACAATGCGCTCGCAGTGAGGATGACCTGGCCTCGAGCAAGCGGAATAGCGTCCGGCAGCAGCGCATCGCCTCGCTGTGCCTGACGAACAAGGCCGATCGTGATGCGGAGCGAACCAACCTGGCCTGCGACAATGACAGGCAGTTCAGAATGAAGCTTGGGCGTCTGTCGCGGCAATCGGCCAAGCAGTTCGCCCAGGACGCTGAACGCTGGCGGAACCAGAGCGTCAAGAGACGAGAATAAAAGCAGGCGAACCTTACTCGCGAGCTGACCATAGGCGACGTCGAATTCCAGGTATGGACCTGATTTCGCCGCTTCATCGGTGCGCAGAAGCTGCAAATTCCGCTGCATCAGTCGCTCCAGTGGAGCGAGCAACGGCTCTAGCGCCAGTTCAAGGACCAGCGAACGCGTCGGCTCGGAAGGTAAGCTCAGGCCGTTCTGTACGGTTGCAACCAGCGCTTCAGCAAGCGGGACGGGCAAGGACAGGACGAGCATTTCGCCGCCTGCGTCAAAGACACAATCAAGCATCGATGTCTCAGTCGGCTCGACCTGCCAGACAAGCCGATTTATACGCAGCGATAGCGGCTTGTCGCCGAGACGGCTTTGCAGAGGTCCGCGGAAAACCGCGATCTCATTGAGCCACGAGACCACAGCATGCGAGAGGATCGGCTGCGCTCTGAATGGCACCGATCCGTCCGGCCTCTGGGTCGCAGGCGACGCCTGCTCCTCACGGCATGCTGGCGTTAAGGTAGAAGTATCGACCATCAGCTCGGCTCGTCTCCCCTTTGGGCGGACGCGCCTCTGCGGTAGCGAAGCAACACCTCATCATCGGCTTCGATTTCCGTCGCGGCTTCAACATGAGCATTGGTGCTTCGCTCAACGTCACGCTCGATCTCTTGCCATTTGTGGGACGCCGCCGAACGTTTGGCCCAAAGCGTCCGCGCCTCACGGACTGCAGTCTCGGCCTGATCTTGAGCGGAGCGCGCCTCGTCAAGAACCCGCTGGGCTGCCGCGATGTCCTCTGCGAGTCGGCCGATGATAAGATGGTGGCGGCGCTCGAGTTCGCTGACGGATATCGCGTTCTCCGATAACATCTGCCGATAGAGTTCGGCTTCGACCCTTGCGCGGTGTCTTTCGGCATTTGCAAGCCGCTCGCAAGCCTGTGCGACAGCTTCATCTGCGACGCGGCGCTTGGCTTCCATGTTGGACAGCTCACGAAGGGCACTCCGCTCCCTCATGTCCTTCACCAGCCGCAATTTCGACGCATGAACACAGTTCATGCGGTCAGACGCGACATCCATGCCACCGTCTCCCCAAAATTGCATGCTTCGTCCTGGCCCTGACGCAGGAACGTGCGCAACTCCTCGATCGAGGCGATCGCCCGGTCGGTCAGCGGATCGGAGCCTTGCTTGTATTCGCCGACCTTGATCAAGAACTCGGCCTCGGCGTAGCGCGAAAGCAGATCACGGAACAAGGAAGCGGCCTTGCGATGCTGAACAGACACGATGGCATCCATGACGCGGCTTCGGCTCGACAGCACATCGATTGCCGGAAAATGCTCTCGCGAGGCTAACGCGCGCGAGAGAATGATGTGCCCGTCAAGAATGCCGCGAGATTCTTCGGCGATTGGGTCGCCCGTGCCGTCACCTTCGACAAGCACGGTATAGAAGGCCGTGATGGAGCCATGCTCGCCCATGCCGGCGCGCTCCAACAGGCCCGGCAGCAGTGCAAAGACGGACGGCGGAAATCCGCGCCGGGTCGGAGGCTCTCCTGCGGCAAGGCCGATTTCGCGCATCGCGCGGCTAAAGCGCGTTAAGGAATCCATCATAAGAACGACGCGCAGCCCCTGATCACGAAAATATTCGGCCAGCGCCGTCGCCATATGGGCGCACTGAGCCCGCTCCATGGCCGAACGGTCGGAGGTCTCAACAACGACGACCGAGCGGCGGAGCGCTTCGCCAAGATGGCGCTCGATGAATTCACGCACCTCTCGGCCGCGTTCGCCGATCAACGCGACAATCGTGACGTCGGCGGCTGCACCCTTGACGATCTGCGACATCAGTGTCGACTTGCCACAACCGGCGTCTCCATAGATTCCGATCCGCTGGCCTTCTCCACATGTCAGGAGCCCATCCAGGACACGAACGCCGAGCGGAAAAGACTGTTCGATACCGCGTCGTTTCATGGGGTTAGGCGCCTTACCACGCAGCGGGCGCACTTCGCCAGCCTTTATGGGGCCCTTACCATCGAGCGGACGACCGAAACTGTCGATCACGCGGCCGAGCAAATCGGGGCCGACCGACACTACCTGCATTCGCCCGGTCGTGACGACTTCCGCACGGTTGGACAAGCCGACCATGTCACCGATCGGCGTGAGTAACACCCCGTCCGGCAACAAACCGATCACTTCGGCCTCGAGCGACCATCCGCTGCGGGGATCCTGCAAGAGGCATAGTTCCCCAACCCGGGCCTCCGGCAGGACGGCATGGAGCAGTGTACCGATCGCCCGCGTGATCCGACCGCGGACGGCACGCGTGTCGATATGCTTAGCGGAAGATCTCAAGGATGACAGTGCGGAGTGGACTGCCCCTTCTTCAGCCGCAGCATTATGGGTCGGTCGTTGCGTGGTCATGGCTCACCTTCGTGCGAAGGCAAGCCAAACCCCAAACGAAGCGCGCGGAGCTGCGCGGCAAGTCCGAGGTCGACATTGCCAAACTCGCTCCACAAAACGCATTGGTCCGCCGCGAGCGCCGGATCCAGCTCGATCCTGACCTTGGGCCGGCCCTCCTGTCCATTGTAAACTGCGAATTCGCTGGCAAGCAGATCGGCCTTTAAGGGCGATACGTGAAGGCAAACTTCCGTGTTCTTGTACTTTTGCTCGATCGCGTGACGAATACTGCGCACCAGCATCTCTCCCGGATCAAAGGCGCCAAGCAAATCGCGCACGATCTCAATGACCAATTCGGGCAACTGCTGCTCCAGAACGGCTTTTCGCTGCGCGAGTTCACACGCAGTCTGCGCAATCAGTCGCGTCATTTCCTCTGCGCCCGCCTTGACGCCCTCGGCATGACCGCGCCACCGTTCCCGCTCATAAGCTTTGCGTCCCCAGCTGCGAACACGCTGCAGGTGCCGTTCGGCAGCGGCCCGCGCGTCCACGGCTTCATGCCAGATCTTGAGCTCGGCTGCCGGGATCAGGGGTCCAAGCGGGCGGAACTGCGGGGTCACAGGCAATGCTGGGACGTCGACTGTCATACCGTGGTGGCCTCCGCCCGCAAATGGGTCATAACCAAGGAGAGCAGCGGGCCCGCGGCACAACGGTGCTCAGCCGCCGGATTGTCCACGGCGGTCCCAACGGGCAGGCGTAGAAGCACGCGGATACGGTCGAGCGCTGGAGCCTTGTCGAGCCAGGCGCCAAGACAGGCATGCCCGTCGTGTTCAATCTGTCGCGACAGGCGTTCGGGATCGGCAATAGGCGTTGTTGCGACCGCACTGGATAAATGCCGGATGGCGAAAGCATGCGCTTCAGCACCGATCATTTCGACCAAAATTGACAGATCGTGCTTTGAAACCAGCTTCAGGACGGAGCGTGCATGCCAGATACTGCCGGCGAACAGGGCAGCCCGCCGCGGATCATGCCCGAGCAAAGGATCCTCGTTCCAGCCCGCTCCGCTTACATCGACTTCGTGGCCGACCAACAGTGCGGCCAGTCTTGGCTGCAGCCTAAAACTCTGCTGTAGTCGGAGCAACGTGGCAGGCGACAGCAGCGGATCAAGACAGGCAGCAAAACGGCTTGGGTGGATCGAGACAACAAGCTCGCGCAATCGATCGGAAGCCAGCGTGAACGAACGATTGGGTTCGGTGGAAGACATTGATACCGACATGAGCGTCCTGGCTATGTCGAATCAGACATGATCTTTTTACCAGCAGCCTGAACGGCGGGCACATTCGAACGCCTGTTGAACATGATCAGGTTGCGCGATGATTGCCCGAACTGACGAAGACGCGCACCGAGCAACACATAAGATGCAATGACGAATATGGCGCCGGCGCCTCCAACCCCAAGCGCAAGCCACGGCGTTGAAGCAGATTTTGCGCTTTGAGCTGAAGCGGCTGTCGGCGACGCTGGCTGCTCAAGCGGAGTTCGCTCAACCGGCACGAAGACCACAGCCACCTTGTCGTAGGACAGCCCTTCGATGCTGTTGGCTACGAGCATCTTGATCTGAGGCAACAGCGCCGAGAGCTTTGCGTTGGAGCCATGTCGGATGAAAACCGACGCTGAGGACGGGGTCGCATCTTGCCGCAACAGATCGTTTTTAGGAAGGACCACATGGACCCGGGCGGAAAGGACGCCATCGATATCGCTAATGGTGCGCGACAATTCCTCGCTGAGGGCATAAACGTAACGGGCCCGCTCCTCGATCGGCGACGCAACGAGGCCCGATCCCTTGAATACCTCGCCAAGATTCTTGAAAGATTGGCGCGGCAGCCCCTCAACATTCAGCAAGTCAATCGAATAGGCGAGCTGCCTTTCCTCGACCTGGATCGTGCTGGTCCCATCTTTGGCGACAACACGAGCTGCATCGACACCCTTGCCAAGGAGAAGCGCAAGCATCTCATTGGCTTCACGCTCCTGAATCTTACTGTAGAGATCAGCTTTGCAGCCGAGCAACGGAACAAGAAGGGGCAGAGCAAGGCAAACGCGAAGCCGTCGCCACGATTGACGGCTGCCGTTGCCCGCACTGCACATCACACCACGCATCAGCTTCATTCAGCCCGCCGAAAGCAGCTTGTTCAGCGACGAACTCACGGCGCTGGTGCTCTTAGAGACAAGGGAAACCTGAACGACGTCCCGGTAGACATCCCGCAGATTCACCACCATCGAATCGAAATCTGCCGCTACCGGTTTAACTGTCTCATGCGCGCCGATGTCGAGCGGCTGCAATAGCGGCTGCGCGGCAGGTCCGGGCTGGATGACGCTCGGCGCAGACGACACACTACCGACCGCCGGAGCACCGACATGACTGTGGTACATGGTAGAAAGCGCTTGAAGGATGCGATCGCCCGGCGGATTCGCTAGCGTGTTCGTGCGCTGCACTTCCGATACCGGCGGAACGACTGCGGCTCTATCTGCGACCGATGAGGTGGCACTCTGGTCGGAGGCCGCTTGCGCAAGAGACTGCTCAAAGTGCGCCTGCTCGCCGGCGGCTGCCGGCGAGCAGGCATTGGCAAGACAGTCGGCTGAATTGGGTGAGATCGGCGTTGCGCCTAACATCATATAAGGAGTCATTGCGCTCGTTGATGAAACCAGGCGTTGTCTGACACTGAACGGATCAAGATCGTAGTACGGTGAGCTGACGAAAACCTGACGAGGATGCGCCGCCTTGCGTCATCTAAAGATCACGTTTGGCGTCCAGGCTGGACCGAAATTCCAAGTTTAATTCTCAGAAGGCCTTCAGGAATGTTTGTCCGATCCACGATGGTATTGAAGAGAATTCTTTACGCCGGAGGTTTCATCTGTCTTGGAATGGTCAGCGCGCTTGGCGCCCCCCTCTCGCTGCCGTCGGCCCCTTATAGCTACACGGTTTTGGACCAGGACCTTTCTGCCGCGCTGCAGGAGTTTGGCAACAATCTCAATATCAGGGTCAATGTCAGCACTGAAGTGAAGGGCCGGATTCGCGGACGAATGCCGGACCTGCCACCGCGCGAATTCCTCGAGCGTTTGACCAACCTTTACAATCTTCAATGGTATTACGACGGCCTCGTTCTTTACATATCCGCGGCCCACGAGGCGCAAAGCCGACTGATGGTGTTGAGCCCGATCAGCTTCGATGCGTTCAAGACCGCGCTCGATGCGCTCAACATCTCCGATGAACGCTATATCGTGAAACCGGCCCCCGGCGATGGCCTCGTCCTGGCTTCGGGCCCGCCACGCTTCATCGCGCTGGTGGACCAGACGTTGAAGGGCCTTGTGGCGGAGGCGCAGGCGCGGCGCAATCCTGCCGCCGCCGAAGGGCCGCCGCGGGATTCGGTTTTGATGTTGTTTCGCGGCTCCTCGAGCGTGGTTATTCGGGACGGACGCCCGGAAGGGCATTATTCGCCCGACGCGCCGCATCAGGACGGCACCGTGCGGGAGGCTGGCACGGGCCAGAAGTGACTAACCGATGCGAAAACACCTTCAGCCGAAGTCGATCCGATCTGTATTGGCTCAAATCCGTCCGATCGTCAGCTTTTCGAACGCTAATGCGCCCAGCATGAGCGTGCGGATGTCTGGACGGCGGCGCCTGCTCCCGACCGCAACGGACGTGGGCAACCAGCCACGCTAGGCGCGAGCGGAAGTTGGTAAGCGCCAGTTTTGACGGGGGCTCGAGGGCTTAAAGGTCGACACGAGCTTCCGAACCAACTGCGTCGGAGCCGCAGGCATGAATACGAGCCGAGAGCCCGACTCACCAGAACCGCCTACGGACGCGATCGGCTTTCAGCAGCGGCTCAGTGGCGCGCATGCCAGGCCGTGTGGACTCTTGGTATTTCGCTGAGCCGCCAATGCCTGACCAATTTTCTGAAAGGACGCGTAACTAATGATTTAGTATATTCATCTTGGCGGGAGGCCAAGATGGCCAAGATAGTCGACAGCCTGCCAGAAAGGACGTTGCCAGGTGCTCCTGCCGTTGGCGACGTCGCGAAGGTCTGCTGGCGGCGGACTATGTCCGCGCTCCGCGGGCTGCTATGGAATGCTTACCCAGTGGGCGCTCGCCGTGTAATTGTCCAGATCAGAGGCCCGCGTCCATCGACGGTTTGATACGAACGAACCCCTCTTGTCGAAATTCGGCTGTGTGGGGCATACCCAGCATGGTGAAACTTGTGGTCCGGGAGTTATTGCTAGGCAAGAGGCCGGCCCTCCTTAGTATGTTGATCTGGGCATCCGAGGCCGTATGGGGACAGAAGACCCAGTGGTCGGCTATGAAACGCTCGTCCTCGGGAATGAAATTTGTGAGCTCCGACAGCGCAGCCCCGGCGGACGAGGATGGCCCGGCTTGCGAAGGTCCGGCCTGAGACGGTCCAGCCTGCGATGACCCGGCTTCCACATTCTGCCAAATTAGATCAGGATCAAACTCTGGGAGTTCCGCGATGGCTTGAGCGATCGGCTGCTGCGAGCCTGGCTGTGGAGAGCTTTCTCTGGCGGCCACCAATGGCCCGGGGGAGGGCGCAGCCGGCGCATATAGATCATCCTCCCGATCCAACAGTGATGAATAGGGATGCCCCGACTCCAAATATTGCGAATAGGGATGCCGGGCGTCCAGATATGGCGAGTAGGCTTTGCCCTGCTGCACGGGAGATCCCGCAGCAGGTGGCAGAGCACTATCTTCGACCTCGCGCAGCTGGTGCTCAAAGCCCGCTGGACCCGCGGGCGCTGATGGTGAATCGGGCTGCGGGCTTGTGTTCGTTGGGCTGATTGAGTTGAAATCCATCCTGCTCCTCCTTTGAAAGTTTGGCTCGAGCCATAGTTCGACGAAGGCCATTTGCATTGCGACCTCCAGAGAACTGTTTCGAAGGCTCGTGTGGAGTGCACCCTCCGAGCCGCCGGCAGAGCATCGGGTGTTCGATGTGCATCTCCATTAAGATGGATAGGCGGCATCGCCCTCTAGACATCCGCTCTCTCATGCTAAGAGAGTTAGCTTTCGAGAAGCTGACGAGCGTCAAGAGGATTCGCAATGAGCCAATGGAGAAGGCATTGACCTTCGCCACAAGCTGCTTCGCATTTTCAATTCATCTCTGCTTGGCGCAGACTTGCGCACGATGCTGTCCTGACGCGGCGCGTCCCCTGCAGTATCTCTCCAGCAGGCGGTCGAGGCTCATCCTGGTGTCGATCAGGATCTGATATGCCAGGATGAGGATGCCGGCCCTTCGCTGGACCGTGGCATGCCTAGCCGTCGCATGCCGGGCTATCGCTTGCAGGGCCATTGCAGGCCGGACCCCACGCTCGACCCTTGCAGCCGGACCGTCTCAGCCAGGTCCTTCCGAAGCCGCACCACCAGAACTGTCCGAGTTCCATATGTTGGACGGACGTCTCGCCAAGGATTACTGGGTTTTCATTGGCCAAACAGCCACAGGCGCTCAGATCGATATGCTGGAGTGCAGCGGAGTGAGACCGAGCAAGGACCGCCACAAAGGTTTTCACTCTTCTCGGGGTGCCCACACAGCCGAACGCAGAGCAGAGGGCTTCATTCGTCTCACGCCATCGCTGGACTCGATCCCTTGGCCCGAAGCCGGCTGAAGATCGGCCTGCGGACTCTGGGGAAGATCGGCCTCCCCACTAGCAACCATGGCTCGCGCCTCGGCAGGGCCATGTCTCTGGCGCCGACAGATTGAAATTGCGGACGGCAACGGCAGTCGGTGACGGCCCCCGGCCGGCGAAAAATTGCCAAGCTCCCACTTTAAGGCCCAATCGATCAGTGCAGAGACCTGGTCACGTCAAGATAGATGCACGGCGAGAGACAAACGATCACCAGTGCGCCCTCTTCTCACTTTTGCCTTCTCCGCCCTGCACTTTATATGAACCGACGCCGCGGAGTCGGCCACCTTGACCATCACGCGTGATTGTCACGTACACAGCCGCCGGCCCGCAGCATTCAAGTCAGGTTTTTCCGCGTCCCTTTGGCTAAGGTGCGTAAAACAGTTTCCGTCCGCCCTTCCCAAAAGGACGGCTAGCGTGCAACCAATTCTTCTTAAGCCGCATTGCAGGCGGCCTTAGCGCAAACCGCGTGGACATCGGTTACGTCGCGCGCCTCGTGAAACCGGGATTGAGTTCATTTGCGCATCGGCACATCAACGGGCGCAGTTTTCTTCGATCGGTTGCCCGATACCGCGCTGCCTCTGCTCATCCCAGCCGGAGCGTTTTTGATGAACTCCGATACTGGCGGACACCTTAGGTGTGCTCAACACCTCCACTTTGGCACGTCCATCCCAAAGGCCCGCGACCATGATTTCGAGCGGCATAGATCAAGGTCCGCTGCGGCCCCGCAAGCAGCGGCAGAGCCGACTTTCGCAAACGTCCGAAAATGCGGGGGCGCTCCAAAGCGCCGTTCCGTCTGGCTACGTCCGGCCGAAAGCTGCCCACACCCCGTCTTCGCCGTCCCAGCTGCCGCGGCTCGCCGCCTTGGAGTACTCGGTGGCGCGCTGCTCGAAGAAATTAGCGTGCTCGACGCCATTGAGAATCTCGACGAGCCAAGGCAGCGGATGCGCCTTGAGCTGGGTGAACCCGCCCTCCTTGGCTTCGAAGAAGCCGAAGACCGGGGCAATCCGCAACTGGGTCAGTCGCCAGTCGGCGACATAGCGGACGTAAGTGTGGATCTGCTCAGGCCTCATGCCCTCGATCTTGCCGAGGCCGAAGGCGAGGTCGACGAAATTCTCCTCCAGCTTCACCATGGTTTTGGCGACGTCGACGATATCGTCACGGACGGAGCGCGTCACCGCGCCGGTTTCTCGGTTCCATTCGTGAAACAGCTTGATAATGCCCTCACAATGCAGGCTCTCGTCGCGAACCGACCAGCTTACGATCTGTCCCATGCCGTTCATCTTGTTGTGGCGGGGGAAATTGAGCAGCATCGCGAAGCTCGCGAACAACGCCATGCCTTCGGTGAAGGCGCCGAACATCGCCAAGGTCCTGGCGACATCGGCTACTGTGTCGACGCCGAACTCGTGCATGTAGTCCGCCTTGGCACGCATCTCGGAATAGCCGCGAAATGCCTCGAACTCGGTCTTGGGCATGCCGAGCGTTTTGAGCAGCAGCGCATAGGCGTCGATGTGGACCGTCTCCATATTAGTGAAGGCCGCCATCATCATCTGGACGGTGAGCGGCTGGAAGATCGGGATGTAGCGCTTAAGATAGTTATCGCCGACTTCGATGTCCGATTGGGTGAAGAAACGGAAGATCTGAGTGAGCAGCGCGCGCTCACTGTCGGTAACGCGGTCCGATGCCCAATCCTTGAGGTCGGCACCAAGCGGCACCTCCTCGCCCATCCAATGGGTCTGCTGCTGGCGCTTCCAGAACTCGTAAGCCCAGGCGTAGCGATCGACGTCATAGCTGCCGGTCGAGTCGAGGAGGCCGACGCACCGTTTGCCGATCAGTGTGCGCGGATCGACGGATGAGAGATCGATCACTGACATGCGAGGCACTCCTCATAGTCAGTGTGCCGCTGCGGCTGCGGCGGCGCCGCGTTGTCGCCGTCAGCGATGTTGCCGGCGAACGCCGCGCGCGAGATCGATTTTGAACGGCAGTAGTAGAGGCTCTTCACCCCGCGCTTCCATGCCGTCCAATGCAGCATGTGAAGGTCCCACTTATCGACGTCGGCCGGCAGATAGAGGTTAATCGACTGGCTCTGGCAAATGAACGCGGCGCGGTCGGCGGCAAGCTCGACGATCCAGCGCTGGTCGATTTCGAAGGCGGTGCGAAAGACCGCTTTTTCGTGTTCCGACAGGGTGTCGAGATGGGCGACTGAACCCTCGTGCGCGATGATCGACTGCCAGGTCGCCGAAGTATCTGCGCCCTTGGCGGCCAGCAGCTTGGCGAGATGCGGATTACGCACCGAGATGGCACCGGACAAGGTCTTATGGGTGTAGATGTTGGCCGGGATCGGCTCGACGCAAGCGCTAGTCCCGCCGCAGATGATGCTGATCGAGGCGGTTGGCGCGATCGCGATCTTATGGCTGAAGCGCGCCATCACACCGCGTTCCAGTGCATCCGGGCACGGCCCACGCTCGCGCGCGAGCGTCACGGATGCCGCGTCGGCATCGCGACGGATTTTCCGGAACATGTTCAGATTGAACGACTTGGCCACGACACTTTCCATCGGAATGCCCTTGGCCTGCAGGAACGAATGGAAGCCCATGACGCCGAGGCCGACGGAGCGCTCACGCAAGGCGGCGTAGCGGGCACGCTTCATGCCGTCCGGCGCCACCGTGATGAAGTGGGTCAGCACGTTGTCGAGGAAGCGCATGACGTCCTCGATGAAGCCTGGCTTCTCATTCCACTGATCCCAGGTCTCGAGGTTGAGCGACGACAGGCAGCACACCGCGGTGCGCTCCTCGCCGCGATGATCGATGCCGGTCGGCAGGGTAATTTCGCTGCACAGGTTGGAGGTAGAGACCTTGAGGCCGAGCTCGCGCTGGTGCTTGGGGAGCGACCGGTTCACGGTGTCAATAAACAACAAGTAAGGCTCGCCGGTCTGCAGCCGGTTCTCCAGGATGCGTTGCCACAGTTGGCGGGCGTCGATCTCGCGGATGACATCGTTGGTCCTCGGGCTGCGCAGAGCGAACGCGGTGCCGGCGCCCACGGCACGCATGAACGCGTCGGTAACGTTGATCCCGTGGTGCAGGTTGAGACTCTTGCGGTTGAAGTCGCCGGACGCCTTGCGAATCTCGAGGAACTCCTCGATCTCGGGATGGTGGATATCGAGATAGACCGCCGCAGAGCCGCGCCGCAACGAGCCCTGGCTGATCGCCAATGTCAGGCCGTCCATGACGTGGATGAACGGGATGATACCCGAGGTAACGCCGCCCTTCACCTTCTCGCCGATCGAGCGAACGTTGCCCCAGTAGGTGCCGATGCCGCCGCCGTTAGAGGCAAGCCAGACATTCTCGTTCCAGGTGCCGACGATGCCTTCGAGCGAGTCCGACACCGAGTTAAGGAAGCATGAGATCGGCAGACCGCGCGTGGTGCCGCCGTTGGACAGCACCGGTGTGGCCGGCATGAACCACAGCCGAGACATCGCATCATAGAGACGTTGGGCATGCGCAACATCATCCGCGAAGGCGCAAGACACCCGCGCGAACATGTCCTGGAGCAATTCGCCGGCGAGCAGGTAACGGTCGGTCACCGTCAGCTTGCCGAACGGCGTCAACAGGTCGTCGCGCGTCCGATCGAGCTTGAGATCGGCCCGCCTTGGCGATGGAGCAAGGGGGCGCGGCAGCGGAGCCGGCGATGGCAAGACAAGACCCGACTCAGGCGGGGTAGGCCTTGCCTGCGCTGGGCGCGGCTGCACATGCGGCGGCTCAATGAGATGACCCTGCTGATCGAAATTGTAAGACGGCGACATCGGCAACCCCGCGATGTTGGGCGCGGGCCGGCGCGGACGACTTGCGAGGAATCCGGGCAAATGTCCCCGGCTGCAAGCGACCCACCGGGACACCCCGCCCGAGGACTTTCATTCGGTCGCGGCAGGTCTCCTGGCTCGCGGGTCACTGCGGCCATCGGCCTTCCCGGCGCTGTGTCGCGCCAGTGACCATGATGACAACCGCTCGCCGCTTACAGTTGCGGGGGCAGCCCCGGAGTTGCCGTTTTGGCGCACCGGGTTCCCTCTTAGCTTCCACCCTACAAGATGTGGGGAACGGAAGACCGTGACTGACTATAGATAGGTCTACGCGCCGGGATTCGTCAATTGGAGAGATCAAGATTTAGAAGGCAAAAACATACCGACCGCCCGGACCACTCTATCGCCGCTGTCACTTCTTGCTGCAGAGATGCCTTGGGCTGCCTTTCAGTTTCCGTTAAGCTTGCGCATAGTCGAGGAAATTCTGACCCACGTGTCGCATTGATGCGATCTATGAAACCGCGCGTCAGCAGAGAGGGAATTCGGCAAGGCGCTCTCCGATCTGAATCGCAGCGCTCGCCGCGACAAATGGCATCTGGACGAATCGTTATCCATCGTCGGCGAACAACATTGGCCCTGGCGCGCCTTCGACCAGAATGGCCTTGTTTTTCGACGTCTTGATCCAGCGCCGAAGAGACTCGCGCGCTGCACAGTGGTCCTTAACTGTCAGGGCTCCAGCGCAACGTGCAAGCCCTCGTTGCTTTCAACATGAACGTAACGGGGTCCAATCGGCCGTCCCCTGCCGCTGGCGACGGTGACAACGTCTTCCAGAGGCGTGGCCCGCGCATCCGCCTCTGGGCGAGACAAGATCAGATCCGCATGCAACAGCCCTTCTGATTCGAGGCCGGTCGCATCCACGCCAAGGGCCGCCAAGCTGGCCAAACAACTTTCAAACTCTTCAGCATCGCGAAAGCGACGCTGGATAAACGTCGCGCCGGTAAGACGTTCTGTCACAAGACCACGCTTTGCAAACGCTTCGGCCAACGATTCAAATGGGAACATTCGTAGCACAAAGGAGATGATCCATGGTTGCTTCTCTGTCGCATCGAGAATCTCGCTGAACGTCTTCTCGGTAACGTAGCCGATGCATCCGGTTGACATGATAACATCCACGGAGCGGAGAATGCGCGCGCTATCCGTCGATAGCGCCTCCTTTTCAAGGTCAGCGACGATGCCCTGCTCCAAGAGGCCAACACTCTTTGCATAGCTGATCGCCTGTACCGACACGTCGAGGCCGATAAAGCGCGCCAACCCGACATCAGGCCAGGCTGCATAAAAATTGCGATCGAGACTCACCAGTGTTTCAGAACTGATCGCCCTCATCTCACGCCGGGCGTAGCGGTGACGCAAGCCCCCGAAGGTCAGCGGAAAGCGATGCACTGCTGCGTTGATGCCGTATGAACATCCAACGTCGAGCACGACGGGCTTAAGGCCGGTTGCCGAAGCTTTCGCTGCCAGGATTTGGCGCACAACCGGCTCAGCCACGTCCGGAATCATATAATCTAGGTCTCCGAGGATCGAGAAATATGCCCTCGGATCATCAGAAGCATAAATATTATGGAATATAGCTTTAGACCGATTAATACGCGAAAAATCCATCCGCAACACAGTTCCTCCCATCTCATTTGCAAGCGAGTCGACGACAGTGCCTTCGTACTCGCCCGCACTTTGGTATACAGGTCGGTCTTACACCCGCCGATGCGACAGCAGAAGCGGCAAGCGGACAAGAGCATCCGCCTGCGTAAGATTTTCATGAAACTGGTCCCGCACCGATGAACAGCCGCTGGAGATACATTCGGCCGAGTTGAGAGCGGGTCGAGGCAACGGCAGGCAACATGAGAAGAACCGTTTCTGTCGCGTGATAAGATTGGCAGCATTCGTGAGCGCGAATCGGCCAGCACCTTAGAGAAGCGAGCTGACCGAAAGCTGACGAGCGTTCGTTACCCGATGACCGCGGCAGGTTTCCATTTAGGAAGAAGCATCGGCCTCCAACTTGGGACGAATTTTGGTGTCGATCCTGTCGTGAAAATAGCAGGTATACTCATCCGATCTCGGAGGCTGCATCTTGAAGAAAGTGCTATGTGTTCCTGTTTTCACCTGCCTGACGTCGCCAGGACGCTCGGCGCGCCGCTGACGCTGCCATCGACGCCTTACAGTTACATGTTCTGGATCAGGACCTCGCGACCGCACTACAGGAATTCGGTCACAATCGGAATATCCGGGTCAATGTAAGTACTGGGGTGAAGGGGCGGATTCGCGGGCGGCTACCGGAACTCCCACCGCGAGAATTTCTCGACCGCTTGATCAAGCTCTATAATTTTCAATGGTACTACGATGGGCGGGTGCTTTACGTATCCGACGCGCACAAGGCGCAAAGCCGACTACTGATCTTGAATCCGATCAGCTTTGATGCATTCAGAGACGGCAAAGCCGTCGCGTATCGCAACGACGCCACAGGCTTCGAGCAACAGCTGTCCGAGCTAGGAGGTAGCGGCATCCTACATCGCAGCTTGCGATTTTTTTTGATGCGAACCTTTGAACTGCTCTAAAAGACTCGTCATACGGATGAAATTCGACGTTTAAGGATGAGAGACGTTCCCGCTGTGAGGAGTAACACGGGCCTCAACCGGCAATAAGCAGACATGCGCGGTCAATCCAAGGAGCTTTGAGCAGAAACTGACGGGACCGCATGAAGCGGACGAATCTAACTAACTAGCATCGGATTTGGCCGAAGCTTGGAGCCGCGCCGTCACGCGCCGAGCCATCATTCGACGGCGGACGTGCCGCCACCACTGGTCCTCACTCGCCAAGCCGCCACATTCCTTAGATCGACATGCTGAGAAACTGCAATGTGATGTCAGGCAGGCACCCGCGGACAACAACTTTCGCCATCGCGGGTGTGCCGCACATGGCCGAACCGCGAGGAGAAAACTTATTCGTCTCCCAAGTCGTTAAACCTGCTCTTGCGGCTAGTTTGCGTCCGCCCTTCGTAACCGCGTGACCCAACTGTTATCTCGTATTGAGCCCGCGACGTGGATTCGATGCAGGGTCGAAGAGCGCAGCGGCCAAGGACGAACAAAAGGACTTAGGCCGGGCGTCCGAGCTTTGATGTTTGTCAGTGCAAGTTGGGTCCGCTCAACGCGTCTGACGATGGAGTTTTTCGAGGACTTGGTCGACGACCGGTATCTGAGCCGACCATGCTGGATGCGCAGCTCAGAAGAGCCAGCAGCTCAGAAGAGCGAGCACTTTTTCTGGCGCAGGCGCGGGGGTGGCTACTGCGAAATCAGCGCCCACCTTAAGGTGTTCCGGAGCTCTTGCGAGATTGTTGGACCAAATCAACGAATGCTCCCGATAGGCAGACGTAAAGCTTTAACTCGCTGACATGGCACCAGGCCAGGCGAACGCAACTAAGCGAAGCTGGCACCGGCATTGAAATACGTCCAGGTCCCTTGCGGGCAAGACTACTTCATCAATCACCCTGAAATCGTCTGAGCGCCGTCAGCTTCTCGAAAGGTTGTCCGTTTTACCATACGGGCGAATATTTAGACGGCGGCGTTCCCATGGATAGTCGCGAAACTGAGCGCTGAAGGCGCACTGAGCAACAGGATGCAAGTGGTAGGACCTGTTGAACTCTGCCGATCAACACTCCCTGTTCGTCGCGATCTCGGGCCGCGCCGGTGACCGTCTTGTGGTGCACACTTACATCGGAGGACGTGTAATGTCAGTCGACCTATCGCCAACCGCCAACTCAACTGTGGCTTTCTCCGGAATGCCCGCCCCTCCCTCGTCGGCGCAGGACTTTTCCAGCTTTCAGGCGATGCTGGCCAGCCTCTCCTCGAAAGACACGACCAACGATCATTCAGCATCGCAAGTGACGGCCTCCACAGAATCAACCAAGCAACTGACTGAGGAACTCACGCAGGAGGCGCGGAGTATCCTGCCACCAGAGATAAGGGCAGCATTGGATGCATATCAGGATGACCCACAGCCGTCCTGTGCTGCCGGCAGCCCAATCATTGCGGAAGCGCCCGTACAAAGCTCAAGGATCACCTGGAACGGTGGCACGCTGACTAATGCGGAACTGCAGATTGTCTCTGTGCTGAACCGCCACAAGGACAAATGCCCGCTTGATTGGAAGTCTCTGGGAGATTTGGCCAACGATCCCTCGACACCGCCGGATCTAAAGGCGGCGATCGAGGCACTGCAACAGGACCCGGAGCTCTTCTATGCGATCGGTTCGCAAGGCGACGGCCGCTGTGGCGGCAAGATCAAAGCGGGCGATCTCAGCGGCTTTTCCGACCATCACCCTCAAGTTGCCGCGTTCCAGGAGCAGCGGGCGCGGATCTACGAGCAGAACTACATGCCATCCGACGGTACCGGGAACGGTGAGCCATCGGTCATGACACTGACCGATGCCTTGCGCGAACTCTACCGCTATTCCGATAACCTGCCCAAGAACTTGAGCCTTGCGGATTTCAGGCGCATCGTGGACGGCAACGCCGACATTGGCAAATGCCCCCCACAGGTCCTCGCCGCGGCTCAATATTTTCTCGACCACCCGGATCAATGGAAGCAGTTGTACGGCGGCTCGATAGATAAGGTCCACAAGGAGGACTTCCTGCAGGTCGCTTCGTCATCGATGAGTCTCACTCGACCCGAGCTGAGCACACTAAACACGATCAACAAGAACCAGGACGCTTTCTTTGGAAATGGCGATCTGACCCGGGAAAAGCTCGTGAGTATGGTGGACGACAAGAGCCTTTCCCCTGAGGTGCGAAGCGCGGCTTCCCAGCTGCTCTCGGATCCTGTGCTGTTCGGATTGATGAACAACGCGATTACTGGTTACAAAACCCACCACAAGTTTTTCGACTTCGGCGGCGGCCATACGGTCGATTCCGGAAACATCAGCAGAAACGATTTCAACCAGTTCTTCAACAACATGTCTGGTGCGAACCGCGCCGCTCCGCAATTGAAAACGCATGCCGCTCAAACGCCGGCCGAACAGGAGGCTACCGCAGACATGATGATTGGCGCGGCAGATCAGCCCGACATCAAGTCTCCCAAGAAGAACGGTGGCGCCCTCATGCACGCAATTAATGACGTGCTCAAGGTAGGCTCGAAGGTACTCGACTGGACAGCGACGGCCGTTGGTGTACTCGGCTTCATTCCAGGGCTGGGCGAACTGGCCGATCTTGCTTCAATGGTGATCGAGGCCGAAGCGCAAGCTGCAAATCTTCTGCACACCGCGATCAGCGGCGGCAACATGAAGAAGGCGCTGGAGGAAGCCGGGCTGAGTCTTGCGGCGCAGGCCGTGGGCTGCATCGCCGGCCCCGAGGTCAAGATAGCGATTCGAGAAGGCTTGGTGAAGCAGGCAATTCAAGAAGCGGCGACGGCCGGCATCAATCTGCCGGTGTCGATGGCCCAGTCCTACGCGGAGGACTATCTGAATAACCTCAAGGCACGGATTGAATCCGAGCGCACGCAAGCTGCAGGTGCCTACGCCTAGTCGTAGCGGCGCTAACGAAAGGCCAGCTTGCGCGGCCTGCGCGGTAGGGTCGTCCCCGCCGCGCAGGTCGCGCAAGCATATTCGATGCTTACACCGACGAGCGTGCTTGTCGCTAGCTAAACCGGCGCATTTGTCGGCTGCACTCGAGCACCCGACGGGCGTTCTCACATCGCGTGCGCCACCGCGAAGATTTCGTCGGGCCGATTGCGCCACCCATCGCGGACGGTAAACTTGTTGATGCCTTCACGCCGCGACGGAACCGGTGGAGTGGCGTGCCTGACCGGTTTACGTCGTCGGATCGAGAGCACATTAATGGAGGTGACGCTCAAGGTCCTTGTCTCCAGCGCCTCCTGATCGCTGTCCACGAAAGTGATCCATTTTTATGGGCCTGCTCCGAGCGGGAATGGAAGATCGCTCTTCATCGCTGACTCGCATGAGCAACTTTATCCTGGCGCAGCAGCCCGGGACAGGATCTAGACAAATCGCTGCGTGGTTCGAGGTACCTAAACTGCCGAACGAGCTGCGAGGGGTCCAAAGCCGGGCGAGTCCCGAGATGGGCCACGTCAAAGCTTAAGCCCGTTTTATCCGTCCGGCGCTTACATTCCGCTTGTCAACGCTGCGCTTTGATGAACAACGGCTTGCCTGATCAAGTGCCACATAGGCGAGGTCTTGTACCAACCCTGTGATCTGCAGCTTACGCCGACACACTGCCGAAATATGAGGCGGCCTGTCCAGAGGCAACATCAAAGAGATCGGCTCACAGAATTTCTGAGGCTCGTCAGCTTGTCGAAAGCTAATGCTTCCATAGTAGCCGTGACGGCGACCGCTCCCTCCGCACGAACGAAGTTTTGAAGTAGGAGAACCCGATGCGCATTTCCAGCTCTAGCGCCGCTGGGCACCTTGATTCCGACCTCCACGCGACTGGCGGCGGCAAAAAAGGATCTCGGGCGCCTGGCGAGCACGATGATCATGGCCAATCGCATGGTGCAGGCGCTCCCTTAAATGGCGGCGCGTCTGGTCCAGACGCTGACTCGCAAGCCGCTGCTATGCAGCAAGCGTTCAACGTCGCTCTCGGCGCCGTCGCTATGCAGTTTGTAAGTAGTGCAATGGGTCGTTTCGACGACGCCATGGCCGAGACAGAGGAGGATTCCTGACCTCGCATGTTGCGGCGTCAGGAAAATCGGAGCCGCAAGGCGCGGCAATCTTCAAATAAACAGGAGAGACAATATGGCTGATAAGGTTGGTGCTTCTCATTCCTCGACGGCGGGTGGCGCAGCTGGTACTGCTACTGCAGCCGCGGGTTCCGCCGCAGCTGAAGCTGCGGGAGAAGCGGCATTCAACAGGCAGCTCGCCGCCCTGACTGCCAGCAGCACGAAGGCTGCTGAAAGGGATGTAGAACTTCGCGTCGTCTCGACAGAACTCTCGACCGTCAAGAAAGTGGCCGACGAGCGGGTGCAGTAACGGATGAAGCGGGACGAAATTATATCCTCCCGCTTTTGCCGGCCGCATGATCTGTGAAGTCGCAACAGACCGTACGGCTTTGCCGTACGGTCTCGTTCTTCATTCAGGAGACGATCGTGAATGAACCAGCTTCCCCGCTATTCGAAGTGTTGTCGGGGTGTTATTCCGGGTTGACCGGCAAAGCGGGGAGCGGCTCCTGCTTGATTGGCAGCAGCCTCGATGCTGATTTGGTCTTCATCGAGCAAGGCCTCGAACCGCACCATCTTCGCGTCAGCTGGCATATCAGCTCGATCGAGATCGAGGCCCTTGCCGCGGACGTCGCGATCGAGGGTCGCGGCCCTATTTCGCCAAATGAGACCGTTGTTGTCCCTCTTCCTGCCGTCATCCATATGGGCGCGATGTCCATTCGCTGCTCGACCGAAGGCACTCAGCAAGCCGGCTCTACCGGGCGCTGGCATGTACCGATTATCCCGCTTGCCTTGGTCCTCATCAGCTCTGCCGCAGTTGGCACCCTTTCAACGAGATTTGTCCAGTTCGACAGCGCCGCAGCGCTGAGCACCTCGTCCTCCGCCACGGACATTGCCCCCAAAATCGCGCTCGCGACCCCTGATGTTCCGGCCACCGACGCAGCGGCTCAACGGCTGCAAGGGGAAGTTGACGCGGCGGGCCTGCTCGGCATCAAAGTCAGTTCCGGGCCGGGCGTTGTGACCGCCGATGGCACTATTACGCCTGCCTCGCTCGCTAAATGGCGGGAAGTCCAGCAGCGGTTCGATGTCCAAAGCAATGGTGCTTATACGCTCGTCAGTGCGGTCGCCATCAAGGAGGAGAAGGCGCCCCCCGCAATTGCCGTCCAGGCAGTTTGGCGCGGAAGCGCCCCTTATCTGGTCATTGCTGGTCAAAAGTACTTCGCGGGTGCACTCCTGAGCAATGGATGGACCGTAAAGGAGATCGAGGACGGACGTGTGCTGCTGACACGCAATGGCCAGCTTGCTGCTTTGTCTTATTAGAGTTTTAGCCCGCGGCCAACGAAGGAACGTTTCATGACTAGGCTGCCGCAGCGGTCCGTAGAGCCTGGCATCGCCTTTCAGGGAATTAACAACGAGCATCATGCACCTGTTATCGCCCCGGCCACACCTCAGGCCAGCAGCGTCGGCATCGACAAGGTCCATGGAAACGGCAAGGGTCACACGTCAGTTGTCCAACAGCGCGAAGCGCAGGAGCGGTTGGCTGCCAGCACGATCGATAACGCGCTCGAACTCAAGTCAATCGATCCAATCTCGCGGATCAATCCCACCGATGCCACCGAGCACGCAGGTAAGATCGAAACGAGTTCGGAACTTGCCTGCCTGAAGGGCCCCAATCTCGCGCATAGCCTGCTCTCCTTCGTCACGCCCCGCCTGCGTCATTCGCATGTAGTACGTCCGGAGCAACACGGCCTTCTCCTCGAGCGTCTGGCCGATGCGCTGTCAGCCGCGCCAGAGGGCTCGGTGGCAGGCGAAGGGGCTGCGCTTCTGCGGCTGGAGCTGCGGCGTTTAATCCTGCTCCGGCAGAATCACAACAGCTTGATCCAAGGCTAGCAATGCCAGATCCGCACGAAGTGCAGCACTTCACACCTACCCGGTCGTCGAATGTTTCCAAAGCCGATCGGGCAGTTCCGATCTCTGGGCCCGAGCGCGATTTGCTCTGCACGCTTTCCTATGTCCACCTTGCGTGCGGGCAGAGCGCACACAGTCTGGCGCTCTTGCGGCTCGTCGTTCACGAACATTCTCAAGACGTCGAGCTGCTTCGCATCCTCGCCTATGCCCTCATCTCGGAGCGCCTCGGCGAGGAAGCGCTATCGGTATTGGACAGGCTGGACATGCTTGATGATCAGCCATCGTCGCGTCTGCCATTGCTGCTGCTGCGCAGCCATGCTCTGCGTCAGGCTGGCCGCATGGCCGAGGCGCAGGCCACCTTCAAGCGCTATGTTTCCTTGCGGGGCAACCCGGCTCCGGTCAAACAATAAGGCTTTGCATGGCCAGTCACCTACGAAATCTCGTCGCCCGCGCACCGGCCCATCCGGATATCATGGTCGCACTGATGCTGCTTCTGGCGATCGGCATGATGATCATGCCGATCCCGATCATCGTGATTGACATGCTTATCGGCTTCAACCTCGGCTTTGCCATATTGCTGCTGATGGTTGCCCTCTATCTCAGCACGCCGCTTGATTTTTCGTCGCTGCCGGGCGTCATTCTGATTTCGACGGTTTTTCGTCTGGCGCTGACCATCGCAACAACACGCCTGATTCTTGCGGAGGGCGACGCCGGCAGCATCATCCACACCTTTGGCGACTTCGTCATTTCGGGGAATATCGCTGTCGGAATCGTCATATTCCTGATCGTGACCATGGTGCAGTTCATGGTCCTTGCCAAAGGCGCCGAGCGCGTCGCAGAGGTGTCAGCGCGATTCACGCTCGATGCACTTCCGGGCAAGCAGATGGCGATCGATGCGGAGCTGCGCAACAACCATATCGATCAACACGAAGCACGTCGCCGGCGCGCGGCACTTGAGCAAGAAAGCCAACTTCATGGTGCAATGGATGGCGCCATGAAATTCGTGAAAGGCGACGCGATCGCCGGGTTGATCGTCATCTGCATCAATATGCTGGGCGGAATCAGCATCGGCCTGCTCTCCAAGGATATGTCGCTCGATGCCGCGATGCATCACTATACGCTGCTGACGATAGGTGATGCGCTCATTTCACAGATTCCCGCACTGTTGCTGTCGATTACGGCCGCGACCATCGTCACACGGGTCAACGGGCCTTCCAAGCTCAAGCTTGGGGCCGATATTGTCAGCCAACTTACGGCGAGCACACAAGCGCTTCGGCTGGCGGCCTGCGTCTTATTGTTAATGGGATTCGTTCCTGGCTTCCCCTTGCCCCCGTTCGTCATCTTGGCCGTGCTCTTCGCTGCCGCAAGCTATGTCAAGGTCGGCGCGAAAGGCGACGAGCCTGCCGCGAAGACAGGCGCAAACGTCACTGCTTCGGCACCGGCTCCAGCACAGGCACAGGCACAGAAGCAAGCCGCTCATGCGGAAGCACTTCCGATTGCGTTATTCCTTGCGCCGAACCTGACACATTCAATCGACAAAGACGAGTTGGAACAAAGCATCGCGCGCGTTTCCACGTCGGTATCGGCAGACCTTGGAATCACGGTTCCGCGTATCCCGGCCCGGATTGACCAGAACCTGTCCAAGTCGCAGTTCAGGATAGATGTCGATAGCGTGCCGGTTGAACGGGATGTGATCGATCCGACGCAACTCGTTCTCAACGATGATATTGCGAACATTGAACTAAGCGGCATCCCATTTCGGCAAGATCCGGAGACGGCTCGCGTATGGATCGAAGAACGCCATGCAGCTGCGCTCAAAGCCGCCGGGATCGGACACCACCGTCCGGTCGAAATTCTTGCTTTACGTCTCCATTCCACATTGACACGCTACGCACAGCGCCTGGTAGGCATTCAAGAGACACGTCAACTGCTTGCCCGAATGGAGCAGGAGTACGCCGATCTGGTGAAGGAAGTGCTTCGTACGGCGACCATTCCTCGGATCGCAGAGGTCCTGCGCCGTCTGCTCGACGAGGGGATACCCATTCGCAACACTCGCCTCCTCCTGGAGGCCCTTGCAGAATGGAGTGAACGCGAGCAGAACGCCGTCCTGCTCACTGAATATGTTCGTGCCGCCCTGAAGCGGCAGATCTGCTTTCGCTATGCCAATGCCCACCGCGTTGTGGCCGCCTTTATCATCGAGCGTGAGACTGAAGAGATAGTGCGCGTTTCGGTGCGCGAAACCGCTGTCGGACCATATCTCGTTCTGGACGATTGGCAGAGCGAGAAGCTGCTTTCACAATTCCGTCAGATCCATTCGACCATCGCACAAAGCCAAAGCCAGCCCGTCATTCTCGGCTCGATGGATATCCGGCGCTTCGTACGCGGCTTTCTCACCCGCAACGGGCTCGATCTGCCCGTTCTGTCTTATCAGGATCTCGCCTCGGAGTTCACAGTCCAGCCGATTGGGTCCGTGAAACTTCCGGCTACCAAGGAAAGGGTTCCTTCCTCGGAGCGTGGCGGGCTGCTTCCAGCCGCAAGTTAACAGAGCACAGCAGCTCGTCGTGAGATAGCCTATGAATTCCTATGAGATAAGCCTCTGGCGACGCGCATGCTTCCTTCGCTCAGCCTTGTGCTCAAGCTCGCTCGCTATCGTTCTGCTCGCAGGCTGCGCTAACCCGGATAGGTCGGCCCTTTCATCGCGGCAGACGCCCTCGTCAGACCTAGCTGACGCCAAGGCGATCGATCCTGGCGTGCGCGAACGAATTCCATACAGCCTCGGTCGGGATGCTGATGAGCAAACTCTGCGCGATACGTTGAAGCAACAACCAAACAATGTCGATGCGGCGATCTCTCTTGCGCGGGTCCTGCTGGCCCGCAAATCGCCCGATCAAGCCCTTGAGGTTCTCGATAATGTCCTCTTGGCGGCTCCCGGCGATCTGCGCACACTGAACGCCAAGGGCGTTGTCCTCGATCAGAAGGGCCGCCATCAAGAGGCGCAAGGGCTATACCGCAAAGCTCTCGAAAGAGAACCCTCAAATGCGATGTTGCACAACAATCTCAAACTGTCGCTTGCGCTAGAAAGTAAGACGGAGACCGAGGATGCCGGGTCACAACCGCGGATGGATGACGCCTTGGCGCGCAGCGAACAATAGCGTGCAAAAGCTTGACGCTTGAGTGGCCGGCTTGCCGATAACTAGGCTCCCCTTAATCGGCCGCACTATACGCCGCCGCAAAACCTCAAAAGTAATTAGAGATGCGATCGATAATTGTATCGCCACGTGTAGTAACATTGCAATTCATCCGTTACTTACCTTGCATATGACACCGCCACCTTGCGCCGGCAGAGACCAAATTAAGCCTGCAGTCCGACATTCGTGAGAGCTTTCGCGGCTTCGATAGAATAGACAACATCCTCCGTGAACCGCTGCTTGGCGCCTTTCATCCACCCCTGAAGAATGCCGATCTGGTCGGGCGCTGAAGACGTCGAGGAGACATGCTTGAAGAACTCTGTCAACTGCGTCGCTTCGATTTGAATGCGCTCCTGCCAGTGCCAATAGGCCTCTGAGTACTTTTTCACAAACTCGCTTTGCGCTCCGATGGCTCGCTTCGTGAAGTCCTGAAATGCGCCGGCTGCAATGCCGATGTCATCGTTGATCCCGGTTTCTTTCGTCATCGCCATCTCCTGTATGGTTGTATATGGACGAGACGACGCCTGAGCAGCGCTCCCGCATGTCTCCCATGATCACTAATTGACGCGCCCACACACCATCTCATGATTGTGAGGCCACTATTGTCACTTCTCGACCGAGCAAGCGACGTGCCACAAACGATCGTGAGGGCTTGCCGTCCACGAACAGGAAAAACATGTACTTGATACAGCGCTCCCGCAGCCCTGATCCGCAGCGTCGGACTCTGGACATAATAAGTATCACACCGGACAGGGCAGAGTGCGACAGGAATAAGGGCAATGGCAGTTCGTACTAAACAGCGACGAAGGTGGATCGGGGAGCATTGCCAACGCTTCAATGCTCCGAGCCTGCTCAGCGCGCATTCTCGCACAGACCGTTGCTTGGTGCATGTCCCATCGCTCGAACTCCGCGCCAGCATATAGTGACGGCAAAGGCGTCGTGCAGTCCGAGCAACCGGCCGATGGTAGACTGACGATGCTATGCGTGTCGATCAGTACGACGAAACCAGTCGGCTGGTAAACGCGCGTATTCCACTTCTTCTTGGCTTGCTTCTCACCGCGATGAACTTTCGCTGGCCATTGACCGCAACCTTGGATGGGCCGAGAACAGTACGACCCGGACTTGCCCCACCAAAACTGAGAGGCGACGGCCGTTTCGTATGCAGCTAATATTTGCCAGGGTTCGGAAAGACAAAAACGTTCGCTTAAGCGCTCGCGGCTAGGGGACAGGGATGATCACGCCGGTTCGACGGGACTGGAATCCAAGCGAATTGTTCAGCGCTCTTACACCTGCGATGTTCAGCGCCGAACCATCAGCCATACGCGCACGTTGGGATAAATTGTGGCCTGATTTATACACGGAATATGACGCCCGGCATTTGAAACAAGAACTTGCCGCCAGAAATCTCATCGCGACCGATGAAGCTGCAGCATTTCTCAGCGCCTGGGTGATTGATGAAGAGCGCCACACCAATGGCTTCATCCGGATCATTGAACTTGTCGCGAACGGATCCGAAAAGCATCTTCGCGAGAGGTTGGGCGCTCGATCGCATGATTTTGGTCCGATTACCGATTACCTGAAGGACGAATTCTCCTTGTTAGTTATGATTGCGTTTGACGAAATGTGCACTTGCCGCGCCTACGCGGCAGAAAAGCCGTTTTACGACGCTCTTGGGAACAACACGTTTCATCATTGGCTGCGAGAGATAATTGCCGACGAGGCGGTTCATTCGATGAACGCTGTTAATGTCATTCGCGCGCGCTATCGCGACCGCATTGGGCAAGTCGGCGCAATACTCGATAGCCTCATCCGCGCGTGCGATAATCTACGCTATTCTGGCACCTTCGTCCTCGACTACTTCGGCACAGCGTACTCCAAGGAGCTTCTCGCCAACTCTCGCCTCGCCACCATGAGAAACATCGTCAAGCCACTCCCGGCGTAGAACGAGACAGCAACAGGCGACAGGGATTTGATCCGGAGTCATATCGCGGTTCAATTTGTCTATCCCCGCTGCCATTCTACGGTTTGCGCCAGATTGTCGTGTGCTTTCTTGCGCAATGTCGTGTTCACGACCTGCCGGCCGTTGACCTTTGACCAGAACACGCGCGCCGGATCGGTCTTGCGTCCGGTTGGCGCGCCGTGCGGCCCGTGCCGCACATCGGGCATTTGGCCCGACCTTTGCTCCTTGCCAAACCGTGTACAGCCTCCTGTTTTGTCGGTCTATCTGCCACAAAACATGGATCTCTATGGAGCGAAGGCAAGGCCATGAAGAACCGGAGTACCGTCAACGCCATGGCGTCGAGCATCGCTACTGGCGCTATCGATTCAGTGACACCCACCTCCCCGGCGGTCGAGCACAGGACGGCTGATAGCACCAATCGTAACCTATACTCTTCTGCGGAGGAGAGCATCTTTGCTGAGGACAAGGCCAGATCGGATCGACCGGCTACCCTCATGCTTCCAAACGGCCTGCAAGTGGTGATGATTCCGGATCATCGCGCACCCGTTGTGACTCAGATGATCTGGTATAAGGTTGGCTCCGCCGATGAGCCGGCGGGCAAATCGGGGCTAGCGCATTTCCTTGAACACCTGATGTTCAAGGGCACAACCAAACATCAGGCGGACGAATTCTCCCAGACCGTGCTGCGCGTCGGCGGCAATCAGAACGCCTTCACGGGAAGGGACTATACCAGTTATTTCCAGCACGTGCCGCGCGAACAGCTCGGCAAGATGATGGAATTTGAAGCCGACCGCATGACCGGTCTTATTCTCAAGGACCGGGACGTATTGTCAGAGCGCGACGTCGTGCTGGAGGAATATAATATGCGCGTCGCCAACAGGCCGGATGCGCGGCTTGTCGAGCAGATGATGGCGGCGCTCTACCTCAACCATCCCTACGGTCACCCTGTGATCGGCTGGCGGCAGGAGATCGAAAATCTCGACCGCGAAGACGCGCTCGCTTTCTACAAGCGTTTCTACGCGCCGAACAACGCCATCCTGATCATCGCGGGTGACGTCAAGGTCAGCGAGGTCCGCCCGATGGTGGAAAGGAATTTTGGCGGCATTCCCCCGCAGCCATCGATTCCTGCGGAACGCCTGCGACCGCAGGAGCCAACGCCGGCCGCGCCGCGCACCGTGACGTTGGCAGATCCCCGCGTCGAGCAGCCAGCCTTGCGCCGTCTCTATCTCGTACCCTCGGCTCGCACCGCGACCGCCGGGGAGAGTCCAGCGCTTGAGGTGCTCTGCAAATTGATGGGTGGTGGCATCAACTCATATCTCTATCGCGCGCTGGTAATCGACAGGCGGCTCGCGATCAGCGCCTGGACGCGCTACAGCGCTACTGCGATCGATCTCTCGCAATTCGAGATTTCTGCCACGCCGAAACCGGGCGTCGAGCTCGGGCAGCTCGACTGCGCCATTGACGAGACGGTCGCCGATATTGCGCACAATTCCCCGCAGGCAGAGGATTTCGAGCGGGTCAAGACACAGCTGATCGCGCAAGCAATCTATGCCCACGACAACTTGGAAGAGCTCGCGACCTGGTATGGCGGCGGACTGACGACCGGATTGAGCATCGACGACGTCCGAGGCTGGTCGGACAGCATCCGCGCCGTACGGGCGGAGCAGGTACTCGAGGCCTCGCGCAAATGGCTCGACAAGAAGCGCTCGGTGACCGGCTATCTCACCAAAGCGACGTCAAAGCACACGGAGAAACGATCATGACCTGTTCCTTTACACGGCGTTCCGTCCTCATCGGCGGAGCTTCATTGTCAATTGGAATGCTTGTTTCGCCAGATTCGCTCGGCGCCGCCAAGAGCGTTGCCGCGGCCAAGATCCAGCGCCTGGTCTCGCCCTGTGGGGTAGAAGCCTGGTTCGTCAAAGACGCAACTGTCCCGTTTATTGCGATGGAATTCGCTTTCAACGGCGGCGCGACACAGGACCCCGCCGACAAAGCCGGCGTCGGCCACATGGTCGCTGACTTGCTCGATGAAGGCTCCGGCGATCTCGACTCCAAGAGCTTTCACGAGCGGCTCGACCGTCGCGCCATTGAGCTGAGTTTTGGATCGACGCGCGATCAGTTCCGCGGTGCCTTACGCACGCTCGAGGAAAACGCGGATGAGGCCTTCGACCTTTTACGGATGGCACTAACCTTACCCCGTTTCGACGCGGCCGATGTCGAACGGATCCGTGCCAGCCTGCTCGCGAATCTTAGGAATGATTCAAACAATCCTTCATCGCTCGCCAATCGCAAGTTCCTCGAAGTCGCCTTTAACGATCATCCCTATGCTCGGCCAGCCGGAGGCACGCTCGAGAGCGTCCCGAAGATTGGCGTCACCGATCTCAAGGGCTATGTCCGGCGCGTGATCGCAAAAGACACCCTCAAGATCGCTGTGGTCGGTGACATTCAGCCAGACGTCCTCTGCGGACTGCTCGACAAGGCGTTTGGCGGCCTGCCGGCCAAGGCGGACTCGGTGCCGATTCGCGACGTCGTCGCAGCAAAGCCGCCGCAGCGCGTCTTCATTCCGCTCGATGTGGCCCAGACGGCTGTGACTTTCGGTGGTCCCGGCGTCCGCCGCAGTAAGCCCGATTTCATGGCCGCCAATATCGTCAACCACGTTCTCGGCGGCGACGGTCTGTCGTCACGGCTGTTTCGCGAAGTTCGCGAAAAGCGCGGGCTGGCCTATTCCGTCCGTCAGCAGCTGGTCTGGATGAATCATTCCGCCGTGTTCGTAGGCAACAGCGGCACCCGCGCCAATCGTGCCGGCGAGACGCTTGAAGAGATTGAGAAGCAGGTCCGCCGTATCGCCGACGAGGGCCCGACCCGACAAGAACTCGACGATGCAAAATCTTACCTGAAGGGCTCGAAGATGCTGGCTCTCAATTCTTCATCAAAGCTAGCGCGAACGCTGCTGCAGCATCAGCTTGACAAGCTACCTATCGACTATATCGAAAACTACAATACCATCGTCGATGCGGTGACGTTGGAAGACGCCAGGAAGGTCGCGCAGCGGCTGTGGGGCCAGGGTCTGCTCACCGTTATCGTCGGCCGCTCCCCACCGGTCGCGGCCGAGTCGGCACCTGTTCCCTCCGCCACGACGACCCCGTCACACGCCGAGCAGCTAGGCGCCACACCATCACCCGCTTTACCGAGGAAACCCAATTAACTCTCAGGCAACCTCAGCGCCGCAGGCACGAGACTCGCTCTCCACGTCCTCCGGTAAAGAACCGGCAGTTTGCTGCGGCGGAGCAAAAAAATTGCGCTCAAATTCTCGCACTAGCGGCGTAATCACACATTAACCGCTTGCCGATCGTTGCTAATCTCTCACTGCTGGCCCAAGCGGAATTCTTGGCCCTGGGGCCTTCGCAGAGCTAGAGTTTGCTCCTGTCGGCGGACTCCGGGGCAGAGAAGCAGGAGCTATGAAGTCGACGCTTCTTGTTTCCGCTCCTTACCCGATTTGCTAGCAAATATGTGCTTTTAGCTGCCTTGCGCTTTACAGGTGTGCTCAGTTACTGCGACCCTGGCGAACTGGCGTTATGTTCTGTGGTGTCACGCGGCCCGATCCTGAATACCTGTGACGATGATCAGCAGCGGCCCATCGTGGCAGCGGCAGCCCCACAATAACGGCGGGTTCCCTCGACGGCGCCGCCTGGGATGCCACCTGATCGGCCGCATTGTGGCGGACCTGATTATATGCACGAGAAAATTATCGCTTTCGACATGTCGCGGAACGGGCGACTCTCCGAGCGACCAACCTCCGTGTCGCTAGATGCAAGTATGGGGGATGGTCGGTGACGCTCATGCCCAAAGTGAAGATCCCTAATTGAGATGGTCATCAGGCTCGCCGATCAAGCAACTGCAGAAGGGCCCGTCGGATACCGCTTCCCGCCGTCGAACAGGTCCACAGAGCCGAGGTCCCGGGCCGAGCTCTCAGCTCGGCGCTCTGACTGCCGCGCGGCAATCAGGGTGACAGTGGAGCGTCAATCAGGATGAGAGAGCTTCGCCGGGCTCGTGACGCAGGGAGG